>NZ_JAMWXW010000006.1:0-352704 GCF_031570135.1 Paraburkholderia sp. USG1
TTTGACCACTACAACGAGTCGCATCCGCACAGCGCCCTGAAATACTGCTCACCACGCGAGTTTCGCCAGCGAGCAGATTCACCAACCTAAGCGTGACCGCATGTCCGGTCATGCAGGGGCAAGTCCACATTCCAACGGGTACGTTCGCCAGCTCGTTGTGGAGTTGGAACTCTCCCATCTGATGCATCCACCTAAACGGCGAACCGAAACACGTCTTACAGTCAACGATGAGCTACTTGCGTGGGTAGCCAGTCACCCCGGCAGCACGGCATGGACGGCGACCACTGGAATAACGCACGCCTGCGCGCAGTAATCCACAAGCGCGTGGGGGTGGAGTATTCCAGAGGCTATATCCGGGAGATCGCCATACATACCGGCGTGGGCGACCTGATTACCAGGCGGCGAAACTGAATCACTTGCACCATTCAAGGCGGCATGCGGAAACGATACCCGACACGTTGTGCAGACAGCAAGGGAACCGCTTGCAGTATTCGCCTGATCTGTCTGGCGACCCGCCTTTAAGCCCCCGACGGCACCCTAAGGGGATGGAGCAGACCGTTCCGTTTGGCGTACCAAGCGCCGCTGGATGGCCGGCCAGAGCCAGTGGACTACCGGACGTCCGAAAGTAGGCACCGCACTGCGACAGACACAAGGCTAATATTCATCACCCTACTTGTTCGGCTGCGGTGTCAGGCGCAGATACGGACGCAGCGCCTTATAGCCCTTCGGGAATTTCTGCTTGATGATTTCCTCGTCCTTCAGCGACGGAACGATCACCACGTCATCACCCTGCTTCCAGTTGCCCGGTGTTGCAACCGAGTGACTGTCGGTCAGTTGCAGCGAATCGATCACACGCAGCACTTCGTCGAAGTTACGGCCCGTGCTAGCCGGATAGGTGATGATGAGACGCACCTTCTTCTTCGGGTCGATCACGAACAGCGAGCGCACGGTCAGCGTTTCGTTCGCGTTCGGGTGGATCATGTCGTACAGCTCGGAAACCTTGCGGTCGCCGTCCGCGAGAATCGGGAAGCCGACATTGGCCGCTTGAGTCTCGTTAATGTCTTTAATCCACTCCTTGTGCGACTCGGCGCTGTCGACCGACAGCGCGATGGTCTTCACGTTGCGCTTCTCGAATTCGTCGGCGAGCTTCGCGGTCAGCCCGAGTTCGGTCGTGCAAACCGGCGTGAAGTCAGCGGGATGCGAAAACAGCACACCCCAGCTATCGCCCAGCCACTCATGGAATTTGATCGGGCCGACACTCGACTGTTGCTCGAAATCCGGTGCGATATCGCCAAGACGTAGACTCATGATGCTCTCCTTTAGAACTTGATAGATGACTGACACGCAGACCCTGCCACTCCGTGCAAAGCCGCCGTCGAATAAACCGGCCCTAAAGCCGACTCAGAAAAACTGATGCACGCCCACGCGTAACGCCGTCTGGTTGGGACTGTTCGACGGCGAAAGCAGCGGAATCGCCGCATTGCCGGAACCTTGCGCGTGCTGATAAACGGCCTGCGCGTAGACAATCGTGCGCTTCGACAGCGAGTAGACGTCGCCCACGCCGACTTCCGTGTAGCGCGTGCCCGTCAGCCACGACGCGTATCCGCCGAACGTCACCATATTGGCCACGCTCGTATGCACATCCGCGCCAAGCTCGACGGTTCTCATGCGGCCCGAACCATAGTCGCTGCTCAGATTGACTTGCGTAAGCACGCCGTGCAGTGCCAGATTCCGGTTGACCGACCATGTCGCCGAAAGACCGCCAATGTCCTGCTTCTTCGCGAGAAAGACGCTGCCCTTCGCGAGCGACTGACCGAGAAAGCTCGTATATCCCAGTTGCGAACCCACGTCGATCGAGTGGTTGCGCCAGCTGCTATAAACCGCAGATGCACGCAACGGCCCGTTCGTGTAGATCACGTCGGCACTGACGACACGCCCCGGCTGCGTCGACGTATCGTCGAAGCCGTAGAGCACGGCTGCCTTGAGACCATGAAAATCCGCCGTCGCGTACTTGACCGAGTTGTTGATCGAGTCGCCGCGAATGCCGAGGTTGTCCAGGTTGGCGGGGTGGAACAGATAGAACGTGTACTGCACGCTGCCGTCCGAATCCAGACGCAGCGTTTCCGTTGTGAGATCCAGTTGACGACCGAGCGTCAGCGCGCCGTAACGATTGCTCGACAGGCCGACCCACGCGAAATGGCTGAACGCCTCACCCGCAATCGTGCCGGCACCCGTGCTCGACAGAAAACCGTTCTGCAGGGCGAAAATCGCCTTGAACTGGCCGCCCAGGTCTTCCGATCCGCGAATGCCGTAGAAGTCAGGCACCGCCACGGGGCCAACGGAGGCGGTGCCGTGCCCCTTGATGTTGCTCGTATAGGTGACGCCTTCGTCGATACTGCCATATAGCGTCACGCTGCTTTGCGCGTGTGCCGCCACCGTGAACACAGCAATCACGGCCCCAAACAGACTATTTAATTTTTTCATAGTTAGTATACCTGATTATATGACCAAAATTTCAACCGTTCCAGACACTGCAGTGTGTGAAGAAAACATGGAACTGACCACCTCGCGTCCACGAGGCGGCGGTGAGCACTTCTACGCTGTCAACCGCCCTTTCCGGTAAGCCGTCAGCAGACGCGCGCGGCCGGAAGGTTGAGCGGGGTTATCGGAAGTCACCACCGTGCCGTGATGCAGCACCACGGCGCGGTGCGCTTCGGTCAATACGAGGTCGAGATCGTGCTCGATCCATACGACAGACCGTTTTGCGTCCTGGCACGCAATGCGCACCAGTTCGCCGATCAACGGCCTCTCATCGTGGCTGAGCCCGGAGGCGGGCTCGTCCAGCAACAGGACGTCCGGATCGCGCAACAACGCGCGCGCCAGATCGACGCGACGCAGCACGCCAAGTGGAAGCTCGCCGCAGTACACATCGCGCAGTTCGGCGAGACCGCATAGCTCGGCCATCGCATACGCTCGCTCGCGGGCCTCGCGCTCCTCGCGACGCGCGCGCCACGGCCGCGCGAGGCTGCCCAGTGCGCCGAGCGAAAACCGCGTCGTCCAGCCGAGCAGAATGTTGTCGAGCACTGTGCGCTCACGCAGGAGCTTGAGTCCCTGAAACGTACGCCCAATACCGAGTCTCGCGACACGATGCGGCGCGAGGCCGTCGATACGCGTGTCGTGCAGCCGTATCTCGCTGCCTGCCGCCGGACGGTAGACACCCGTGATGCAGTTGAGCAGCGCGGACTTGCCCGCGCCGTTCGGGCCGATCAGCGCAAGCACTTCCCCGGCCTGCAGGCACAATTCGACGTCGCGCAGCACCTGAAGCCCGCCGAACGAGAGATTCACGCGCTGGAGGCTCAATACAATCGACGGATCAGACCGTTGCATGGTGATCCTCCGGGCGATCGGCTTCATCGCCGTTCGCGCCAAGTCCCAGCATAAGATCGTGGATCGTGCTGAGATCGTCCTGTGACAACGTGCCGAACGTACGCAGCAGACGTCCGCGATCCAGCACGGCGGCAGTGTTGGCGAGCGCGGCAAGCCATTGCGAATCGGACTCCGCGACGAGCATCGTAAGACCGGCTTCGCGGCGCAAACGCGCGAGCCGTTCGCACAGATCCTCGATTACCGGCACGGCGAGCCCGAGCGTCGGTTCATCGAGCAATAGCAGTTGCGGCGAGGCGAGCAAAGCCATGCCGATGCCGAGCATCTGCTGCTCGCCGCCCGAGAGGTTGCCCGCGAGCGAGCCTCTGCGTTCGGCAAGTCGCGGAAACCATCCCAGTACGTCGTCGAGACGAATCGTGTTGTTGCGCGTGCGCGCGGCGCCGATCCGCAGATTGTCGGCGACGCTCAGCAAACCGAATACCTTCTCACGGTCCGGCACGAGGCGCACACCCTGCCTGATACGCTGCGCGATATCGCCCGTACGCAAGACCACGCCGCCGAACACCGCTTCACCGCTGACACGTTGGCCGCGCAGGCGTAAACCCGCCAGCGCGCCGAGCACGGAAGTCTTGCCCGCACCATTGTTGCCCGCGAGCACCAGACTCGTACCGCGAGCAATGGAGAACGAGACGTGGTCCACCGCGCGATCCACGCCGTACGTAATCGACAGCGCGCGCACTTCCATAAGCTGCGCTTCAGTCACGGTTCCCTCCGCGCGGCGGATGCAGCGCCAGGGCGCAGAATGACGCGCCTCGCGCGCGCCGGAAGATCGAGCAACGCACAGACGAGCAGCGCGCCGAGCAACATGTTGTCGATGCCCGCAAGGCGCGTGGTGGCATCGATACCCAGCGTGGCGAGGACCGCCGCAATGGCGTCGGGCAGCACGACGATCGCATACGAGGCGACCACCGCGCCCACGAGTCCGCCCGCGCCGCCGAGCGCGACGACCGTGAGATACATGATGGCCAGATGCAGCGAATAGCCCGTCGCCTGAACATTGCCCAGCCGGTATCCGTCGATGGCGCCCGATGCGGCGATCACCGCAGACGTCAACGCGAAGACCGTGAGCCGTGCACGCACAGGCGAAACGCCCAGTGTCGCGGCCGCCGTCGGCTCCATGCGAAGGAGAGCCCACTCGCGTCCCACATGGCCGCGCTGGAGGCTGCGAAACAGCACATAGACGCCGAGCAGAAGCACGATCGTCATCCCCCACCATTTCGCCGGCGTATCGATCGCGAGGCCCGCAATATGCGGTGACTCGAGCATGAAGCCGCTTGCGTAGGTAAACTTAAGATCGAGGTCGGTCGCGACGATCTGCACGACATGCTGCAATGCCAGCGTGCCGACCGCCAGATAAAGCCCTGAAACACGTAACGTGAGCAACGCGACACCCGCGCCGGCGGCGAAACCGAGAACGAGCGCGAGCAGAAGGGCCGGCAGCATACCCAAGCCCCATTGCGTCGCAAGAATGCCCGCCGAAAACGCGCCGATTGCCATGAAAGCGGCGGTGCCGAGCGAGGGTAGGCCCGCGGATCCCGAAAGGACCGTGAGCGCCATCGCGCCGAGCGCCATCACACCACCGCTGGATGCAATGTAAAGCCCATAGCCGCCCAGCGCGAACGGCGCCCCGAGTGCCGCGATCGCCACCGCGAGCAGCGCGGGCTGCACGGCGCCGCGAGGAAAGATCGTGCGCGTATGCGGTTCCAGCGCACCTGATTGAAGACTCGACATGCTCAGCTCAACTTCTCGAAATGTGTTCGACGCGTCCGCTCAACCCCGCCGGCCGCAGGGCCAGCAGAAGTACCAGCAGGACGACCGGCACGGCGACGCTGTAACGCGCGTCGAACCAGAGGCTCGTGAGGTTCTCGCCGAGGGCGAGCGCGAACGCGCCCGCGAGTGCGCCCGCGGGACTCGTCAATCCGCCCATGATCGCCGCGACGATCCCCGAGAAACCCACAGCGGCCCCGCTGATCGACACGGCCGATATTGCCCCTGAAAAGATTCCGCCCACGGCGCTCAGCATCGACGCGACGATCCAGACGGCCGCGAACCAGCGCGCTGCGGGAATGCCGCTCAGTACCGCGAGCGTCCAGTTGCCCGCTACAGCCTGCAGTTCGATCCCGGCGCGCGACTGGTAGAACGCGAACAGGAGCACGCCGATCAGCGCCGCGCCGATCACCACGATGCACGCACTGACCGCGGAGAACGTCACGCCGCCCCATGCAAGCATGGGATGCGGCAGCGGCAGTTGCACGGTTTCCCCGCTCCATACCGAAGACATCAGGCCCGTAAGAAAGATGCTCACGGCGATGGTGACGACCGTCCCGACAAAGTAATCGCCCGCCGCGGACAGCTGCCGGAGCAGCGCGAATAGCAGCCAGCCGATCAGCGCGGCCACGACGAGCGCACCGGCCACGCCCAGCGCGAAACCCCACACGCCGCCGCCCGCTGCGCGAGCGATGCCGTTCATCACATAGGCGCTCGTCATGCCGATCTCGCCCACGCAAAACATCAGCACGCGGCTCGTGCGCCACGCAAGCACCACGGCGAGCGCAAGCAACGCGTAAGTTACGGCGCTGCTCAGCAGATCGAGCGAGAAAGACCAGACGTTCATCACAATCCTCAGGGCGTGAGCTTGCCGTCGCTCGCAATGCGCTGCCAGCCGCCCACCGCAGAAAGAGACTTGCCCGCTGCGTCGTAGCGATACAGACGCCACGCGGACGGTCCATAGTGGTCGTTCGGCGTGAAGGTGAGACGCGCGCCCGTGAGACCGCCGCTGTCGATGTCCACGTTCTCCAGCGCGGCCCGCAGCGCATCGGGGCCGCACGCGCCCTGGCAACGGCGCAGCGCGTCGGTCACGACGAGCCCCAGTGCCCAGCCGCCCGCGTAACTCGCGTCGTCGTCTGGCATGTGGGCGGCGGCGAGCGCGGTGCGCAGCGCGCTCGCTTGCGAACCGGCGCCGTCGCCATGCGTCACGAAACGCGTGAAGCTGTAGACCTGAAGTTTCGAGTTCGCCGGAACGGCATCGATCAGCGTCTTGTCGCCGATGCCGGTGTCCATCGAGAGAAAGATCCCGCTATATGCGGAAGCGGCCAGCACCGGCAGCAGAGCGGCAAGATGTTCGCGGCCGATGCAGTCGGCCACGACGTCAGGATTCAGCGACACGATCCTGTCGACGACCGCGCGAAAATCGCGCTGGCTGATGGGCACCGTATAGAGCTCGCCGCGCTGATAGCCTTCGGCCTTTGCCTGTTCGAGGATCTTGTTGCAGCTCAGAATCGAGCCCGGCACTTCGAATGCCACGCACGCGATGGTCTTGCCCTGCGGCCGCAACCGGTGCGCAAAGTGCCCGCCGATTATGCCCGCGAGGCTCAACTCCTGGCCTAGCCCGAACGCATATGGCTTGACCGGCGGAAGCACGATCGGAATGTTGATCGGATTCGACGCGAGCACGGGCAGGCCGAGCTTCTGCGCCGCCGCGTATACAGGCGCGTGCGTGTTGGTCGCGCCAAGGCCGAGCACCGCCGAAACGCTCTCGCTCCTGAGCTGCTCGACCGCGTTGAGCGAGCGTTGCGTGTCGCTCTGGATATCGCGTGTGACGATCTGCACCTGCCGCCCGTTGACGCCGCCTGCGCGATTCAGTTGCGCGATATAGAGCTGGAACGCGTCGAACGTGGGTTTGAGCGTGGTGGACTGCTGCCCCGATGCGTCGACGAGATAGCCGAGCTTGTAGGGTGCTTCGGCTGCTTGCGCCGCCTGCGCCATCGATACCGTTGCGGCCGCAACGGCCGCGATCCGCGCGAGCCCAAGCAGGGTCGCGGCAATCTGTTCTTTTAGCATGATGCGAGTTGGTTTGTGCGTCGTTGGGTTCACGGCTTGCCTTGTTCGATCCACGTCGCGAGGCGCTGCACGGCGGCGCCGAGCGTCGCGTCGTCGGGATAGCGGGCAACGCCCTCGTGATAGTCGCGCAGCAGGCGCAATGCCGAAGGCAGATAGCCTTGCAGACTTTCGATGAGCGCCTGTCCCGCACGCTCGAGTTCGGCGCGCGGCACCACGCGGCTCAGCAGGCCGATGGCGCGCGCTTCCTCCGCCGGCACTGCGCGCCCCGTAATCACGAGCTCCTGCGCGATGCGCGGCGCGATGAAATACGGCGCATACGCGGCCACCACGAGCGGCGCCAGTCCGTGATGGATCTCGTCGAAGCCAAGCACGGCGTCGGCGGCGCCGATCGAAATCGTGCTGTGCAACGCGATGCCCGAGCCGAAACCCAGCGCGCGACCCTGGATCAGCGCAATGCTCACGCCGTCGAAGGCACGCAGCGCGGCATTGGCCTTGAGAATCAGCGTGAGGTTCTGTTCGCGCGTCACATCGGGCACGCGCTCCTTCTGGTCGCGGCCCACGGTGAAGTCGGCGCCTTTGGCGTCGATCAGCAGGAAGCGCGCGCGGCTCTCGCGCGCCGCAGCGAGCGCCGCGATGTAATCGTTCATCATGCGGTACGTGATCGCATTCGATGTCGTGGGACTGTCGAACGTGATACGCGCCACGTCGTCTGTTTTCGTGTACTGCAACATCGCTGACCTCATAGACCTAGATTGGATCGCAGCGTCGTGCCAACCGGCTCGCTGCGAAAAAGACCGCGCTTTTGCAGGTGCGGAATCACGTGTTGGGTGAAATCGGCGAGCCCTTCCGGCAGCACGTCGATCATCAGATTGAAGCCGTCGCAGGCCCGCTCGCTGTGCCACGTCTCGATCGTCGTCGCGACCTGTTCCGGTGTGCCGACCACCTGCAGATGCCCGCCGCCGTTGCGATAAAGAATCTCGCGCACGGTCAGGTTCTCCTGCAGCCCCAGTTCCAGCGCGGCGCGGCGAAATCCCTCCGATCCCTTGAAGGCCGTGTTCTCGCGGATGGCATCGAACGGCAACGGTTTGTCGAGTTCGAGCGCGTCGACGGGAACGCCCACGCGCAGCGCGAGCTTCCTGAGTTCGGCGTTGCCGGCAAGTGCGTCGAGTTCACGTTTGCGTTCGCGCGCCTGCGCTTCAGTGCCGCCCAGCACCGCCAACAGACCGGGCAGCACTGCTACGCGGTTGGGATCCCGGCCGAATGCGCGCGCCCGCGCGCGGATATCCGCGCGGAACGCCTGTGCTCCGGCGAGCGTGTTCTGCGCCGTGAACACGGCGTCGGCCGTGCGTGCGGCCAGCGCGCGGCCCGCTTCGGACGATCCCGCCTGAAACAGCACCGGCGAACCCTGCGGCGAAGGCGGCAGCGTCGCCGGTCCCCGCACGCTGAAGTGCTCGCCGCGATGATCAATGGCGTGTACCTGCGCGGCGTCGACGAACACGCCCGCAGCCTTGTCGCCGACGAGCGCCCGCGGCGACCAGCTCTGCCAGAGCGCCCGCACCACGTCGACGAACTCCTCCGCTCGCGCATAGCGCGACGCGGGCGCCGGCAGCGGCGCGTCGCCGAAATTCGCGGCCACGTCGGGCACGAAGGTCGTCACTACATTCCAGCCGGCACGGCCGCCGCTCAGATGATCGAGCGTCGAGACACGCCGGGCGAGACTGAACGGCTCGTTATAGGTCGTCGACGCCGTGCCCACGAGACCGAGATGGGTGGTCGCGTCCGCTATCGCGGCAAGCGCGAGCAGCGGATCTACCGCGCCGAGATTGGGCCGCTCGAAGTTCTCCTCGCCCACCGCCAGCGTATCGGCAAGAAAAAGCGCGTGCAGACAGCCCGCCTCCGCCGTGCGGCCAAGCTCGCGATAGAACGGCAGCCCGAGCGACGAAAACGCCTCGTCGCGCCGGTAGCGCCATGCGCCCGGATGCATGCCGACACCCAGCACCACCGCGTTCAGGATCAGACCGGTGCTCATACGGCCTTCGACCGCAGGCCGCGCGCTTCGAGCAACGGCACCACGTTCTGCGCGAAGAATTCGAGTTCCGGCGCATAGTCGTAGAAGCCCAGCTGAACGCCGTCGAAGCCTGCTTCGTGCAGCTTCTGCAAGGCGTCGGCCACATCCGTTGGACTCCCAACTATCTGGATATGCCCGCCGAGAACCCGGTCGGCGGGAACGTGCCCCTTCCATCCCTGGGCATCGCCTCCGCTGTGCCGTGCCGTATACGCGCGGATCGACTCGTAATCGGCCTGTGCCACGATCGCGTCGCGATACGCGAAAGCCTCTTCGCGCGTCGGCTTGCAGATGATCATGGGGAAGATGATGACCTTCGGATCGCGGCCCGTTCCCGCATAAGGCTCACGAATCTGCGCGACGTGCTCGGGCAACGCCTCGATAGCGCGCTCGAAGACGGCGCCCGCCGGGCTCGACGTGAACACCACGTCCGAGTGCCGCGACGCGTACTCGAAACCCGCGCGAGAAGCGCTCGCGGAAACCATGATCGGCCGGCCATATTTGGGCCGCGGCGAAACATACGCGCCCTCCAGCCGGTAGAAGCGCCCCTCGTGCGTGAGATTCTCTTCGCCGGCCCAGAGTGTTTCGAGCACGGACGCGAATTCGCTGGCCCGATCGTAGCGTTCGTCGTGCACGATACGTTCCATGCCGAACATGCGCGGCTCCGCGGCATCGTATCCCGTCACGATGTTCAAGCCGAACCTGCCGCCCGCGATGTGATCCACCGTCGCCGCGAAACGCGCGAGATGCAGCGGATGCAGATCGCCATACAGGATATGCACGGTCGAAATGGTGATGAGCCGCCTGGTCAACGCGCTCAGCGCAACCGTGGCCATGAACGGATCGAGGAAATTCTCACGATAGTGCGAAGCGCCGCCAAAGCCTCCCTTCGGCACCCACTGCTGGAGACCGAACGCGAATTCGAAGCCATGCGCTTCCGCGCGCAGCGCGAGCGCGCGGTTGTATTCGAACGACCAGTCGGTCCCGCGCGGATACGTCGACTGCGAGAAGCCGCCGGTCTGGATCGGCAGGAACAGGCCAAGCATCAGCGGTTGCTTTGCTGCCTGGGAAAGCGGGCTGTCGGGGAAATCGAGCGGGCCACGCAGTGCGGTACTGGAATTGACGGTAATGGTAGACATGGTTCTCGCGCCTGGAAAATGAGGTCCCTCGTGCGCCGCGCGCTTACTCCGCGAAGCCGGTCCGTTCGCGGAACCAGGCCACGGCCGCTTCGGCCACGATCAGGTCTTCGTCCGCGGTTCCTGAACTCACACCCACGCCGCCGACGATCGCGCCGTTCACCGTCACCGGCAGACCGCCGCCGATGATGCTGAAGTGCCCGCCGTTCGTGACGTGAATACCGAACGTGCCCTTGCCCGGCACGCAGAGCTGGTTGTAGACGTGCGTGCCCTTGCGCGCGACAGCGCCCGTGAACGCTTTGTCGATCGCGATGCTGATACTGCTGATCTTGCCGCCGTCCATCCGCTCGAACGTGATGAGGTGGCCCGATTCGTCGGTCACGGCGGTGCACATCGGAATGGCAAGTTCAGTGGCTTTCAGGCGTGCGCCTTCAAGCAGGATGGCCGCTTCGGCGACCGAAAGTCGTTGGATTTCAAGCATGATTTTCAGTGACGTGGCTAAGGTCTGTGGATTGGAGATAGGTTGCGATCTGCGCGGCTTCGTCGTCGGTCAGGGTGCCGAACGGCGGGTACGGCTCGCCGATGCAGCGGCCCAACGCGTGCAGCGCCGCCTTCATGGTCGGCAGCAGACCGCGATGCATCCAGCGCGCGGGAAACAGCGAAAACTGCTGTTGCAGTCGCGCGGCTTCGGCTGCGTTGCCGCCGGCGAATGCGGCGATGATCTTCGCGCCCAGTTCGGCAAGCGGCGGCGGCATGGTCGCGCCGCTGCCGCCCAGTTGCAGCGTGATCAGCAGCATTTGCGACGTCGTGAGGTACTGTGCGTGACCCGCGCGATCGATCTGTTCGATGAGCCGTCCCACGCGTGCGAGGTCGCGCGAGCTTTCCTTCACGTACTTCACGCGCTCGAGCTTCGCCAGTTCGACCGTTGCTTCCGGGCCGAGGTCGGCGCCCGGACCGGGATTCAGATAGAGCATGATCGGCAGTTCGGTTTCGCGCGCGATCAACTCGAAATAGCGGACGACCTCCGCCGTGCTGGGCGCGCCGCCGAACGGACGCAACGGCGCGAGCAGCTGGATGGCGTGCGCGCCGAGCGAGGAAGCAAGCTGTCCCAGTTCGACAGCGCTGCGGATCGAAGGATGTGAGATGCCGACCACCACGGGAACCCGGGCGTCGACAGCCTCGACCGTGGCGCGCACGAGCGCCTTGCGCTCCTCGAACGGCAGATAGTGATATTCCTGCGTCTCGACGCCGGCTGCGACCACCATCGTGGCGCGGCAGTCTTCGACCACGTAGTCGATATGAGTAGCGAGCGCAGCGCGATCGACTTTCAGCGACGAATCGAATGGAGTCAGCGGCGGCACGACGAGTGCCGGTGTAGTTTTGACGTTTGTGGATTTGATAGTATTCACTTGTAGATTGCGATAAGTATTAGTAGATTTTCTGGCTCGAAACCGCTAAATTACATTCGTTTCGCATTGAAATCGCAGTATTGATTTCGCACTTTCGCAAGTCAACAAACAAAAAACGCTTTCGTTATTCGCTAACCCAGCAATTCCGCAACAACGGATAAATTGAATGGACAACATCGGAGAAGACTTTCGCGCTCAGCGGCCGCCCTTCCTGTACGAACCCGCGCCCGACTTCGAGGCGCGCTCCACAATGGGAATGGTTTCCTCGGCGGATTACCGCGGAAAATGGCTGCTGTTCTTTTCCCACCCTGCGGATTTCACGCCGGTCTGCACGAGCGAATTGATCGCTTTTGCACGCATCGCTCCGCGTTTCAAGGAGCTTGGCTGCGAGCTTCTCGCGCTTTCCATAGACGGGCTCTACTCACATCTCGCATGGCTGCGCAGTATTCAGGAGCGCTTCAACATAGACATTCCATTTCCTGTCGTTGAAGACCCGTCAATGGCCGTGGCGAAGGCCTATGGCATGCTGCCGCCGAAAGCGGTTTCGTCGAGCACGGTGCGCGGCATGTTCCTGATCGACCCCGAGGGCATCATCAAGGCGATCAGCTGGTATCCCATCTCCACCGGCCGGTCGGTCGAGGAAGCATTCCGCCTCTTCCAGGCAGTCCGAATGACCTGGCAGGAAAATCTCTACGCACCGGCTGACTGGCAACCGGGTTCACCATGCGTGGTGCCGCCACCCAAGACGATCGAGGACGCGTCGAAACGCCTTTCGGAAGACGATGTACTCGACTGGTACTATCAGACTCGCCAGATCGCCCAGGACGCGCCGCCGGAACGCGCACCGGGCAAGCGAGGACGGCGCGCATGAGCGAACACGGAATGGACACACAGGACATCACCGCCATTGCCAATTATTTGCGTATCGTGAGCCATCCCAGCCGGCTCGCGATTGCCATGCTGCTGCTCGACGGTCCGCGCGCGGTCTCCGAAATCGAACTGGCGCTGGGACTGCGTCAGCCCAACCTTTCGCAGCATCTCGGTGTGATGCGCGACGCCCAGGTGCTGACCGCGAGCCGCCGCGCCAAATCGGTCGTCTACGATGTTGCGGACGGACCGCCCAGAATCCTGATGCAGGCGCTACGCCAGTGCGCTCCCGTCAGGACCACGGCCGGGCCTTTGGCGACACCGCTCGTGGCGCAACCGGCAGGCGCCGCATTGGACCGGAAAAACTCGCTCAACGAATCCGACGACGGCCTCATGTTCGCGCAGGTTGTGCAGCGTCAGAGCACGCCTTCGGGGCCGGACAGCTGACATGCGCCCATCCGTCGATTAGATGCGCGCGCAACAATGTCAGTCTGGCAGCCCCTTGCCGCGTGTCTCGGGCAGGAACAGCACCGCAACCGCACCAAGCAGATAGATTGGAGCGAACCACAACGCCACCTTCCCCATTCCGCCGAGTGCCGCCGCGAGCGTGCCCGCGGCGATCGCACCCGCCATCGCCAGATAGCGCGCACCTGAAAAGATGACGCTGATGGCGGTCGCGCGGATGCGCGTGGGGAAGAGTTCCGGCGTATGGATCGCGTACCAGCTGTACAGGCCGCCGGTGAAGAACCCCGACACCAGTTGCGCAACCGTTACCGCCTTCGCGGAGCCAAGGCCGGCGAACACGAATGGCACGATCAGAAGCGAGCCGAGCAGATAGACGATCGTCGTCGGACGGCGGCCCCATGCTTCGGCGAGAAACCCCATCGCAATGCAGCCGACGATCTCGCCGAGGTTGTAAAGCGCACCGGCCCAGCCGGCGAGCGACGCTGCCTCGCGCGGATCATGCGCGAGACTTGCGACGAAGGTCGGCAGAAAAGACGTGACCGCCCACCACCCGCCGGTAATGGCCACCGACACGGCGAGCGCAGCCAGCAGACGACGACGCACGTACGGCTGTGCGAACAATGCAAGCGGACTGACCTCGTTGCGGGTCTGCGTCCAGCGTGCCGACTCGGGAATGTGGCGGTAGACCGCGAAGATGATGAGCAGCGGCACGATGCCGAACAGGTACATCCAGCGCCACGACAATCCGAACGACGATCCGACGAGAATCCACAGCCCGGAGACCAGCAGGCCGCCCACTGAAAAGCCCGCCTGCAGAAGTCCGGCACCGCGCGTGCGCCACTTTTCGGGCCACGTCTCCTGGAGCAGCGACGTGCCCACGCCCCACTCCGCGCCAATGCCGATACCCGTGAGAAAGCGCGCGAGCGCGAGCCACTGCCATGTCGACGTAAGCGCCGACGCCGTCGTGGCGAGGCTATAGAGCACGACGCCCAGCAGCATCACCTTGCGCCGCCCGAGCCGGTCGCCCAGCACGCCACCCAGCACGCCGCCGGTTGCCCATCCGGCAAGCGTGATCATCACCAGATAGCCGAGATAGCGGGCGAAAAACGGCGATGCCTCGTGCGGCAGCAGGTCCGCCAGCGCGGGGCGCGCCGTGACGAGCAGCACGAACGTGTCGTATCCGTCCGCTATCCAGAAGGTCGTGACAATGGCGATCACGACCCATGCATGCCGCGTGAGTGAGGTGCTGCCCGGCGCCGAAGGCTCACGGATCGATTGGTTCGCGTACATAGGTAATTAGTATGTCTTAACGTATCGCAGGTTGATGGGGCAAGCAGCAGACCGGACGCGCGCTAGAACGCCATCAGGTTGTCACGGAATTGCTCATGTTCGTATTGCGTGCGCACGACGCCGAGCCGCTGGAGCTCGGGAACGAGGCCATCGGTGATCTCGGCGATGTAGCGGCGCGTGAGATCCGGGTCCATCAGCAGAAAACCATCGCCGCCCACCTCGTCGACGATTTCGCTGAGCCGCGCGGCCACATCCTGCGCGGTGCCGACCAGATTCACGTCCGAGAGCATCTTGCCGGTGCCGCTGATTTCGCGAAGCGTGCGGCCGCTGTACTGGGCGACGAGCGTCTGATGGCCGTTCGATTTCAACTCGGGAAGCGGCTCATCCAGATCGAACTTCGAAAAATCAATGCCGCTCGTGCGCGAGAGCGACGCCAGATGCGCGTCCAGATGCCGGCTCGCGTCTTCGAGTTGCGCGCGACGGCGCATTTCGGCGTTTTCGCGCGACTCGTCGACAATGGGCGTGATCAGGAACAGCACCTTGATGCTGTCCGGGTCGCGTCCCGCCTCGCGGGCTTTGGCTCGAATGTCGTCGCGAAACGCTTTCATCGAAGCGACACTGCGCGCGGTGCCGATCACGGTTTCGGCCCAGCGCGCGGCGAATTGACGGCCGCGCGGCGATCCGCCCGCCTGGCAGATAACAGGCCTTCCCTGCGGCGAGCGAGGGGCGCCAAGCGGGCCGCGCGACCGGAAGTACTGGCCCTCGAAATGCACCGGATGCACCTTCGAAGGATCCGCGAAAATCTCGTTCTGCTGGTCCATTACCACGGCGTCGGCATCCCACGACTCCCACAGTCTGGTGACCAGATCCACGTATTCGTCGGCCATGTCGTAGCGCTGGTCGTGCGGATACTGCCTGTCGAGCCCGAAGTTCTGTGCGCCGCCGTCGTTGCTGCCCGTCACGAGATTCCAGCCTGCGCGGCCGTGACTCACATGATCGAGTGTGTTGGTCAGGCGCGCGAGTTGAAACGGGTGATATTCGGTCGTCGAAAGCGTCGTAACGACGCCGAGCCGCCGTGTCGCCTGAATCAGGAACGATGCAAGCACGGCCGGATCCAGCTTGGGCGAATCGACCGCGTAGCGCAGATAGATATCGTGCGAATTCTGATAGGTGTACGGAATGTTCGACGAGTCTTCGATCATCACGTAGTCGAACGCGGCGCGTTCGAGTGCGCGCGAGAGATCCACGAAAAGATCGGGCGACGTCCAGCCCTTGGGGTTCGGGCCGCCCCAAGGCAGCCGCCATGCCTTGGGACCGAAGCCGCGGGAGATGAACCAGGCGAGATGAAACGGTTTGCGTGCCATGTCTGCTTCGTTACGGTCGGATGCGACGGGTTAGGGATGAGCCGTGACTGCGACGGAAATCGGGCCGGCGCGGCGCACCGTGTTGTAGATCACGCAGCCGCTCGTGAAATGGTCGATCAACCGCTGCGCTTGGGGCTGCGTCACGCCGTGCACCGTCACCTCGATATGCACGCGGGCAAAGCGAGTACGGTCGTCAGGGTCGCGCAGTGAATCGACGGTGGCATCGGCATGGCGCACGTTCAACTCGAATTCCCGCGCGGCCTTTTCGACGCTGCCGAGTGCGCACACGCCGAGCGCCGAGAGCAGAAGCTCCGAAGGCTCCACTGCCGCCGTCTCGCCGTCGCGCGCGGAGGGCGAATCGGAGGCGAAGAAATTTCCGCGGCTTTCGACCAGATAGCGGCCAGTCACGCCGATGGTTTTTGCGGTTGCGCTGCGCTGTTCGCTCATGAGAGTGCTCTTTCCAGATGGTTCGATAAGATTGCCGTGACGTGATTAGATACCCGCTCTGACGTTCGTTCCAGTAACATATTCAGATATGTTTATATTATAAAAATATGTTCAACGTCGCGATCGGCGATCGACAATGCTGTCGAAGAGAGAAAGCCCGAGGATGCGAAACGGCTCGAAACGGCGGCACAGATCGCTGCGCGGAACCCTTTTCCCTTATCTGGCGCGGCACAGCGGCGAATTAACCGACAGCGAACATGCAACGGATGATTGAATGACCAAACACCAAACGGCGCCCGACGGCGTGGAGAGCGAAACCGGCCAACTGGCGGAGGCGGACTGGATTGCACGATATGTTCAAACGGACGGCGGGGGCGACCTGGTCCACAGCATCCGCGACCTGATCCGCACCGGGCGGCTGCAGGCGGGGGCGCGCCTGCCGACCGTGCGCGTACTGGCGCCGCTGCTCGGCGTGAGCCCGGCAACCGTCGCCGGCGCGTGGTCGCGGCTGCGCGACCTTGGCCTGATCGACACGCGCCGGCGCGGCGGCACGGTGGTGACGGATACCGGAACACGAGAAACCGCCCGTGCCGATTCCCCCGACGATCATTCGTGGGACCTCGCACAAGGGCTGATCGACTACGCACTCCTGCCCGATCTCGGTCAGGCGCTGCTTGCCGGATCGCGAGAACCCTCAGCCCATCGCGCGTCGAAGGAGCACGCCATACCGAGCCTCATTGCCGCCGTAGCGCCCACGTGGCCATTCCGGCCCGAGGCGTGGAGCACCGCCGGCAGCGGCACGGAAGGCACGCTGCTCGCCATCGAGGCCGCCGTGGGCGAACAGCGTCTCCTCGCCATCGAATCGCCCACGAGTCCGCGGCTGCTCGACATCTGTTCGACGCTCGGCCTCGAGCTCATTGCAGTGGAGTGCGACGGGCGCGGCCCCACGCCTTCGTCGCTGCGCACCGCGCTCGAGCGGCGGCCAGCAGCGTTCGTCTATCAGCCCCGCGCCCAGGTGCCGCTGGGACACGCCGTCGACGCTGCACGTCTCGACGAGCTGGCGCGGTTGCTTCACGAAAGCCCGCAGACGCAGATCGTGGAGGATGATTTCATCGGGCCGCTGTCGTTGCGCAGCGCACCCAGCATGGGCGCATTGCTGCCCGAACGCACGCTCCTCGTACGCGGCTATTGCAACACTTACGGCATCGACTTGCGGACCTGCGTGCTCGCCGGCTCGTCACGACTCATCGACCGGACGCGCAAGCTTCGCAGTTTTGGCGCCGCGATGAACAGCCGCATTCTTCAAGGTGCGCTGGCGTGGCTTTTGACGGACACGCGGACCAACGCGGCGGTCGACCACGCCCGCCAACGATATGCCGCACGACGCTCAGCGTTGCGCGATCTGTTGCTCGCGCGCGGCATGAGCGCCCAGGGTGACGACGGGTTGAACCTGTGGGTGGCGGTGCCTCACGAAGAGACGGCGATCGTCGCGCTCGCCGCGCATGGCATATCGGTTGCGAGTGGCAGCCGTTGCCACGTCGGCCCGCGCACTGGCGAGTTTCTTCGCGTCTCGACGGCGCGGCTTCCCGACTCTGCGGAAGCGCTTCGACGGATTGCCGACAAGTTCGGCGCGCTGGTCAACCTGGAAGCGGGGCAAAGCTCGCGTCAATTGGCCTAGCGATAACCCGGCCCGCAGAGAAATTCTGGCCAGGCGGGGTTTCGATGGGAGGCTCAAGCTCGCTCATGCAGCGCAGCGCGAATTCGAATTTCGGCCCCTCGACCAGCATGCCCGATACGTCCTTCCCGTCCTCCCAACGACTCAATACATCCGTGATGGGTGTGCTGGCGATCATCGGCAATTGGACACTTCCGCATTACGACACGCTGCGTGCGCTGAGCGTGGAGCGGGTCACGCAGGACGCAATCACTTCTCTGGATTTCTCCCGGCTCGGCGGACACGACACCGCCGGTGCTGCGTTGCTTGCACAAGTGCTCGGCCCGGAACGTCTGCAAAGCCTGTTGCACGACGCCACCGGTCTTGACCATGATCGCCTCGCCCTCCTCGACGCAGTTGTGCTCGCCGTCGGAAAGGTCGCCGGGCAGCCCGTTACACGACGGCGTAACGGTGTGATCGAACTACTCGAGCGCATCGGTGCGGCTGTTCTGCGACTCGCCCATCGCACGGTCGCGCTACTCGGGTTCATCGGCCTCGTGCTCGAGTCGCTGATGCTTGCCGCGTGCCGACCGAAAGCACGTCCCCGGCGCACCGAACACCTATTACAACGCGAAAGCTGCTTCAGTGGGTGCACAACTCGGCTTCGAATCGAAGAGCGTGGCCCTCGTGTTTCTCACCCAGAACGCGCTCGACCGGTTCCGTAACAGCAAGAGCTGGACGCTCGGCGTTGATGGATCCGTGGCCTTCTTCAAGAGCGGCGAAAACGGCAAATTCGACACCAACACAGCTCGCCATTCCATTGTGGGCGTTGTCGAGACCAAGGAAGGCCTGATGTTCGACCTGTCGCTGAAGGGCACGCATTTCTCGAAGGCACCGGTCTGATTGCGGCATCGACCGCTTACCCGATCGCAATCGAACGCAGCGCATAACCAGGTGTGGTGCAGACGTTGCGAGCGGCACCAGGTACACAGCCGTTCAATATTCGCCGGACTTCGGCGCGCCATGTCGTCGCAAACCGCGTAATTGGAAAGAGAAGATCGACATTGGCGCTGGAGGACGTCCGGCCTATTGAACCCGCAGACCCAAGGTGTTCTTGTAGATCCGGCCGTCCTTCATGATGATCCTCATGCTCCTTTGTGGCTCCGAGATCAGCGAAATGTCCTCGAGCGGATTTCCTTCGATGACCAGGAGGTCCGCAAAAGCGCCGGGCTGAATCATACCCAGCGCGCCGGGATAGGGACTGCGCAAGCCTGACAAACTGAGGAGCTCTGCATTGCGGCTGGTGCCGAGCCGCAGGACATCGACGTTCTCGAACCAGCGACTGAGTTTCGAAAGCTGCCTGCCTTGCGTCAAGGCACCCGGAGGATTGAACAGGACGTCCGTTCCCCAAGCCATATTCACGTTGTGCTTCTGCCCGAGCTCGAAGGCTCGCACCGTCCCTTCCGCGATAGCCTTCTGCTGCAGACGCTGCGCTTCAGTCGCCTTTGGGTTGGCGTCCTCGTCGGCCAGGAATGGCTGCAGACTCCACCAGGCGCCGGCATCGGCAATCCTTCGCACGGTCTCTTCGTCCGCAAGCTGGCCGTGCTCGATGGACTTCACCCCGCATGACAAGGCTCGGCGAATGCCGGCCGAGGTGTACACGTGGGCGCAAACGTAGGTTCCCCAGTCCGATGCCGCGTTGACCGCGGCGCGCATTTCTTCTTCCGTGTATTGAATGGAATCGAGCGGGTCGAACATGGAAGACACACCCCCGCCCGCCATGATCTTGATCTGGCTCGCGCCGAGCATCAGTTGTTCGCGCACCCGTCTGAGCATCTCGGGCACACCGTCGGCGATCGATGATATGCCCGCCACTTCCGCAGCGCTCAGTGAGCACAATGCGGTGCGCGGCAACTCGCTGCGGCTGCGGAAGTCGCCATGTCCGGACGTTTGCGAAATCATCGCGCCTGAAGGAAAGATTCGCGGACCGGCGACGCGGTTCTCGTCGATCGCCCGCTTCAACGAGAAAGAGGGGCCGCCCACGTCGCGAACCGTGGTGAAGCCGCGCAAGATGGTGCGCTCGGCTTCCTGCGCCGCCAGAAGATAGATATACGTGATGTCGGCCGTCATTGCCACGCTCAGTGGAACGGCGGCAAGAATCGAATGCCAGTGCGCGTCGATCAGCCCGGGCATGATGACGTGCCCCACGCAATCGATCACCTGCGCGCCGCCGACATCTTGTCCTGTGGGAACCAGGTCCTCGACCCGGTTGCCGTTTACGACGAGGTCGTGCCCCTCGTGCAGAATGCTGGAAGTTCCGTCGAAGATCCGCGCGCCTCTCAGGACGACGGGGCCGGCCGCCGCCGCCGGAGAGAAGACCGGGTCGGCCATGCTGTGGCCGCCCGCTGCGAAACCGGATTCGAAGTCATGACCTGCCGAGTGGCGCGAAACCGTCTCACTGATACGGCGGCAAATGTTGTGCGTCAGCGCGTTCTGACAACCGCATCCGAAGCGATGCCAGGAACTCCGACTTTCGTCGTCATACGTGTTTACCATCTCGGTCTCCGCGGTTTACCGAATGCACTGGACTCTTTTCACACCTGACGTCACAACAGACGATGCCGGCGCAACGCGCGTTCAATATACATGGTCGCGTGTCCGGGGGCATTGATACACCGAAATATACGTATTGGCATTTTATTCACATGGCATGCCTCATTCGATGCATGCGATTGTGTCTGCTTGCATTGATATGGCGAAACGTATATCCTCAATTCAACCGGGATGTCCATTAACGGAAATTCCCGGCTTTTCAATTAACCCTTTATCTTTTTGGCATGACTTTATTTTTCCATGTATAGCGGCTAATTGCGATCGCGAGGCAAGCAGTTTCGATTGCCGCGATCCACCTCACTTTGCGGAGGTTTCTCATGGCACGACGTTCGATCGTCTCACACTGTCTACTAGCCACCTCTTTGCTCTTCGTGTGCTCCGTTGGGAGCGCTCAGGCGAGCGGTGTCATCCGCTTCAGCGGAATGATCGTCGAGCCACCCTGTTCGCTGAGCATGAGCGACAATGCGTCGAGTCAGGCGCGTTTCAATATGACATGTCCCCGTCCCGCTGCTGGCAGCGTCGCTTTCATGAATACGTCCAGTCAAACCCCGTTGCGCACGTTCAGGTTAACCCAACAGTCACAATCGGTTCGTTTGCCAGCCATTGATACGACGAAGAGTCCGCGGATAATCGCAGTCGTTACCTACCTGTAATTGATAAGCTCTAACGCGTTAATCCGGATAGGTCGCAATCCTGTTGGCTAATAGCCCGATATTGATTCGACTGTGCCGCTTTCCGGATTGACGCGATAATGCTGCGCGCTATCGTTGAAGGGCCATTGGTTCTCATTCAGCTGCGCGCACCGCTCTGCCCGGATTCCCCGGCCCGCGCCATTCTATCGAGTGCCGAGGCAATGCGTTCCTGCACCTCGCCGAGCGTATGCTGCAAGTCGCCGGCCGCGGCGTCTGCTTCGCCGTCGAGCATTTTCTCCAGCCGTGTGCATGCTTCCACCACGTCTTCGGCGTGCAGCATCGCAAAACCACCCTTGATCGAATGAACCCGCGACGATACCGCGCCCCAGTCGCCTTGCGCCATCGCGCTCTTCAATACCGCCAGCGAATCAGCGGTCTGCCGCTCCAGAGTGGCGCGCAAGTTGTCCGGCAACGCAGGGGCCGAGCGCCCCGCCGCCGCGTCGATGGCAGCCGCGGCCCGGGGATGAGCCCCGAGCCAGAGATAGCGCCGCGCCGCGGCATCGATCGACGCGAGCGACATCGGCTTGAGCAGCACGCCCGATATTCCCGCCTCGCGAAAGCGCCGCGAATCGGCAGCCGTGACGTCGGCTGTGATCGCGATGATCGGCGTGCGCGCTCCCTGATTGCGCAGGCATTGCGCGAACGTGTAGCCGTCCATCACCGGCATTCCAAGATCGGTGAATACGAGATCGTAGTGCCGCTCGTTGAACTTGCGCAGCGCGACCAGACCGTTCTCCACGATATCGCTCGTGTAGCTCAGTGTGTCGAGCTGATCGCGGATCAACTCACGGTTCACCTCGTCGTCTTCCGCCACGAGGACATGGATGCCGCGCGTGTCGGTTGCCTCGTCCGCCGTTTGCGAGTCGCCTTCGTGGGCGGGTGCTGTATCGTCGCCGTGCCGAAGCGGCAGCGTCACCGTGAAGATGCTGCCTTGGCCCTCTTCGCTGCTCATCTCGATCGTGCCGCCCATACCCTCGGCGATTCGCTTGCAGAGCGCCAGCCCCAGTCCCGTGCCTCCAAAACGGCGAGTAATCGACGCATCGATCTGATCGAACGCATCGAACACGCGTGCCTGACGTTTCGCAGGAATGCCGATCCCGGTATCCGTCACGCGAATCACGAGCGGTATCGCCGGGTTGCCTTTGCCGGCGCTCACCTCGATCGACACGCTTCCCCGGTCGGTGAACTTGATGGCGTTGCTAAGCAGATTGACGACCATCTGGCGGATTCGCCCCGGATCACCCAGGTAATAGCGCGGCAGAGCCGCATCGATGGTATGCGTGAGTGCCAGCCCTTTGCGTTGCGCAAGCGGCATGAACATCGAGGTTGCCTGCCGGACCAGATCCGCCGCGTCGAAGCGGATCGATTCGAAACTCATCTCGCCCGCTTCGACCTTCGAGAAATCGAGAATATCGTTGAGAATCTGCAGCAATGCCCGCGACGACGACGCAACGGTCCGCACGCGCGCAACGACAGGCGCCGCCTGCGGCAGCCGTTCGAGCAGTTCGAGATGTCCAAGAATCGCGTTCAGCGGTGTGCGGATTTCATGACTCATCGACGCGAGAAATGCACTCTTTGCGGCATTCGCGCTGTCCGCCGCGTGCCGCGCGGCAGTCAACTCGCGCGCCAGCTGACGCTCGGCCGTGACATCCGATAAGGCTGCCACGATAACCGGTTGCCCCTCGTAAAACGACGGAGTCAATTTCGCTGCGATGTCGATCGTGGAGCCTTCGCCGCTTGGCAGATGCAGTTCGACATCGGAGGTTGTCGCCGCGTCGCCGCGCGAGGCCCGGAAGGCCGCTGGCGCGTGCTGCTTGAGCATGCCGCCGATCAACACATCGCCTGCCGCCGCGACGCGCTTTTCGAGCGCCTGCATGTGCGCGCTCTCCAGCAGCACGGTATGGTTGTCGGCGTTGACGAGCGCCAGCCCGACCGGCACGGTTTCGATCAGGGTCCGACTCAGATGTTCGCTGTCGAAGACACGCTCCGAGCGTTCGAACAGAGGCACGAGGATCTTGCGGTTGAACAGCAGGACGAAGGTCCACAACAGGATAATCGCAAGGCCCGTGGCGATGGCCGATCCTGCGATATCCCGCGCCACGCGGCCGGCAATGACCTGCCCCGGCAACGAATAGGCCAGTTTCCATCCCGTGTTGCCGAGTGGCGCGCAGATCGACAGTTTGCCGTCGTGGAACGTGTCCGTGATGTCTTGCGTGGCAGAAGCGGGCTTCTGGCAGTGTGCCATCACGTAGTCCCGTTCCGACGAACTCAACTGACCGGATGCACTGCTCGTCACCGGCTCGGAGCGTTCGTCGAGGATCCAGTAGGCGCCGGAAAAACTGCCGGGCTCCAGTCGGTCGATCAATCGCTGCGGGCTGAATACGCCGGCCACCACACCGAACGGGCGACCGTTCGCACTGACTGGCGCGAGGATGCGGAGCAGCGTTTTTCCGCTGAGCGGATCGACCTGCGGACGCAGCCAGCGTAATTGCCTGGTGCGGCTCTGCTGCGCAGCGGCCCATGAAGCGAGGTTCGCCAGTCCTGCCGCGTAATAGGCCAACAGGCGTGCCGTGTCCGCAATGGCGGACTGTATTTGCGGGTTCGACAGATCGGGCAATGGGCTGATAGCGACCGCCGAGGCCGTGGGTGTCGCGATGTAGCCGCTGAGTCCCCACGGCAGTCCCACCGCATCGTTCATTGTCTTCACCAGGTTGCTACCCGAACCGGCGGTGGCTTTAGCGATGGCAAGGAAGCGGCCGATCCTTTCACCGTCCATGCTTTCCTCGCGAGAAAGCCGGACGATCAAGGCGCCGCGGGAATCCGGGCCCGAGGCAAATACCAGGCGGCCGCCCTGCCCTTCGAATGCGCTCACGTCGGCCGCGTCCGCAGCGCCACTGCTCTTCGACACGGTTTCGACGCCCGCCGCCACGATACGAACACGGGTCTCGCTCGCCCAGACAATGTCCATGACGCGTCCCAGATCGCGCTGGAACGTCTGCCGTTCGTCATTCAGATCCTCGCGAACGTAGCCGGCGAGACTCAGCGCGAAAGCCAGCAGAATGAAGAGCGTCAGTGCCGCCGCCCCCATGAACAGAATGATCCGCTGATGAACCCGGAACCGCGCAAGCAAATCAGGAGACGACGATGGGCGCATGGCTAAAAAATATCAGGCTGGTTTTGTCGCCGGCGCGCAGACGACGCTGCGGCTCGCACGGCGAACGCAAACAGATCGGGCCCCGAACCAGGGCATGGCGGATATCCGGCTGGCATTCAATCGCCCTACGGGCGAACTCTCCTGGTATGATCCAAAGATGACGTCGTGGCGAGGCGAAAGGCCGCGTTTGCAGGCCCTGAATCGTAATCGGCATAAATGCGGGGCGGGGAAAAGATGAGCGCCGGAAACCAGTTTTCGATAAAAGTCGTGATCGCCGACGACCATCCTACTGTACTGGGTGGCCTCGTTCATGCGCTGGAGCCGGTCAGCACGATACAGATCGTCGCGACCTGCCAGAATTCGACCGAACTGATCGCGGCGCTCCAGAAGCAAACTTGCGACGTGGTCATTTCCGACTACGCGATGCCGAGCGGCGAGTACGGCGACGGACTCGTGCTCTTCGAATACCTGCGGCGCCATTTCCCGAAAGTCGGCATCATCGCGCTCACAGTAATGGACAGTCCGGCGGTCATACGTGCACTCATCTCGGCCGGCGTGACCTCCATTTTGAGCAAGTCCGACGCGACCGGTCACATCATCACGGCGATTCATAGCAGCTATGCCGGCGGTTCGTATCTCTCACCTACCATCGAGCAAGTCGTGAACAACAGCGAGACGACCGGTGATCAACAGCCGCTTTCGCCGCGCGAACTCGAGGTCGCGCGATTATTCGCCTCCGGGCTCTCCATGACGGACATTGCCAGGCGGCTCAATCGCAGCAAACAGACCGTCAGCACCCAAAAGACCACCGCGATGCGAAAGCTCGGCGTGGCGAACGACGTCGAACTCATCCGCTATGCAATCGAAAGCGGGCTGATCGCTTCTCCCTCCACTAAAGACAAATAAGCGCGCCTTCCGCGCTCGTCACACCCCACGTACTCGAACGCGCGGAGCGTGAATCATCTCGACTTCCGCCCGATTTTCATACGCTTCCTTTTCACTTTCGTACTAGTACGACTGAAAAGCGACGAAATAGCTTACTTGTATGATATCTGTAATCTTCCGGTATTTATAAACTGATTTTGGTTGCCTTCCCAACGGTATTGGTCTTCGGGCTGAAACGTCTCCCGGCGCAAACCAGAGGCACCCGAACAGTGACGGCGAGCGCGTAGTACCCAGGCGAACCGACGTTTGCACGGCGACCCAATTGCCCAACCGCCCAGTCCGCCGTCTGGAGCCTCAGGCACCCGGCTTCATGCCGCGCGCCGCCTCAATCAACGGATACCATTGCATGAACCATTTCTCCATCCGCGTTGCGATTGCCGACGATCACCCCGCGGTTCTGATCGGACTGCAACAAGTCCTTGAGCATGCCGGCCAGATAGAACTCGTAGGAACCTGCCGGAACTCGACGCAGATCGTCGAACTGCTGCAACATGTGGCATGCGACGTCGTGATCTGCGAATACACGTTACCCGAAGGTAAATATCGTGATGGCCTGGAATTCTTTGGCTATCTGCAAAGGAATTTTCCAGATATCGGCATAGTCGTGCTGACGACGATGAACAATCGCGCGGTGGTACGAACCCTCGCCTCTCAAGGCAATCTGTCCGTCATCAGCAAGGCCGATGCGACGGGACACATTATCACCGCAATCCATGCCACCGTTGCGGGAGGCAACTACCATTCGCCGACCATCCGATCGATTGCGTCGAATGTCCACAGCGGCGCAATTCATACGGCAACCGAACTCTCTCCGAAAGAAGCCGAAGTCATGAGGCTCCTCGCGTCCGGAAACACGGTCACGGACATTGCGGCTTATCTGAAGCGCAGCAAGCAGACAATCAGTTCGCACAAGCGAAGTGCAATGCGCAAGTTCGGCGCTTCAAACGATATCGAACTGATTTCGTTCATGCTGAGCAGGGAGCGTGAGATCGCGCCGTTAGTCATTCAGCCGGAAAACCCGGCCTCTACGCGCGCGATGCATCAGGACCTCGACGCGAGATGAGTTGAAACGACAGTGCGGCCTCACCTTACCGGCCCGTCCACACGGACGCGCCAGGCCAGTACACGATTGTTGAACCCGCCGTACTTGACCTTCACGCAATGTTACCGGCTACTGCCACGTCCTTCGCGTTCATCAGCACTGACAGCCTTTCTGGCATTCCCCGGATCCGCGGGATCCGCAAAGCAGGTTACGAATTGCATGGGCCCACGAAACGCTCTTTCCCAGAGCTTTAGTACGAGTACTACAAGCCAGCGGCAGCATTTCGTTTCAGTCCGATATCGCGATAAAGCCAAAGCCGTCAAAATTGTTTTCGACGGGCGCAGTAGCACAACAGCGATCCGCCGCTCACTCCTTGCGAGTGAATCCCATTATACGAATACATATCGTAAAAGGTAAAGAGAATATGACATTCAAAGCGAATCACCTCATCAAGACATTTGCAGTCCTTTCTATTGCGGCAGCGGCTCACACTGCAATGGCAGCAGACGGTCAGATCACCTTCAACGGCCAGGTACTGGCAACCACTTGCACGATTTCGGCGGGCGGCGGTGCGACCGGTACGAACAACATGACGGTGACGCTGCCGAGCGTCTCGGTCGCCGCGCTCAGCAGTTCGGGCAACGCCGCGGGTCGCACACCGTTTTCGATCAACCTGAGCGGCTGCACCGGCGACTCCACGAAGGTCGCAGCCTTCTTCGAGGCCGGCGACACGGTCGACCAATCGACGGGCCAGATCAATCTCGTCGCCACCGAAGGCGCGACCAGCGCAACGAACGTTCGAATTCGCCTTCTCAACAACGCGCAAAGCCCGATCGTCGCTGGCGCACCGGCCGGCCAGCAGAACTCGCAGACGGTGGATCTGAATGGCGGCAGTGCATCGCTGCAGTACTTCGCGGAATACGTGGCCACGGGCAAGGCAACGGCCGGAGCGGCGAACTCGCGCATTCAGTACTCGCTGAGCTATCAGTAACTCCGAGCGTGCCGGCCGGCGACATCGGTTCGGCACATACGCCGGGCGGTTCCGCGCTCGCGGAATCCGCCCGGCCAGTCAGTCAGTCAGAAAGGAATAAGCAAATGAGTCAATGGATATCAAAAGTATTCGCCATGCTGGCTCTGGGCGCAATCGTTCTGGGCAGCACGGCGGAAGCAAGTGTCGTCATCACCGGTACACGGGTCGTTTTTCCCGGCGACAGCCGTGAAGTAACAGTGAAGCTCTTCAACGACGGGAAGGCTCCGGCACTGGTTCAGACGTGGATGGACACCGGCGACGAGAAAGCCGCGCCGGAATCAATCCAGGTGCCGTTCGTCCTGACGCCGTCGATGTTCCGTCTCGATCCGGACAAGGGTCAGACGTTGCGCATGGTCTATGCCGGCGAGCCTCTGCCCAGGGACAAGGAATCGCTGTTCTGGCTGAACGTGCTGGAAGTACCGCCCAAAGCGAGCGGCGAGGATGCAGCGAACAGGATCCAGTTGGCATTTCGTTCGCGGATCAAGGTGATGTATCGGCCTGGTGGACTGCCAGGGACCGCAGAGGAAGCCCCGAGGCAACTGACGTGGGAGATTGCTCGTCGCGACGGAGCGGAAGGTTATGAGTTGACCGCATCCAATCCCAGTTCGTATGTCGTGAATCTGGGCAGCGTCGAGCTTGAGGTGGCGGGACGCAAATACGAAATCGAGCCCAAATACGTTCTGGCGAAAGGCGTGGCTCGCTTTCCGGTTCCCGGACTCTCTTCGGTTGCGTCGAACGGCACGACTGTGACCTACAGCAGCATCGACGACTGGGGTGTCATCCGCCCCGCAACACCGGCCCAGGTCGCCAACGGCAGCACGCAGCGCTAACACGTACTGCGCCAGAGCGTTTGCCCTAGTCCATTTCTGTTTCGCTAATTCGTTCCTGCTGGCGCTGAACGCGCCCGGCAGGCGGGTGTTCGCCCTTGCTCGACTACGCGGCACGCATTGCCTTCCACCCGACGTTGCCAGTCTCAAGAAACAATACAGGATCAACATGACGTTATCTTCCCGCCATGGTGGCCTCGACGGTGGTCGGGTGCCGCGACTCGACCCGCTCTATCTTGCCGTACTGTCCGCGCTTCTGTTCTGGCACGTATCGGCCGATGCAGCACCCACGCCTTCCGCATCCGACGACGTTCAGTTCGATAGCGGCTTTCTTGCCCATACTGGCGGTGGCAGCATCGACCTTACCCGTTTCGAGAAGGGCAATATCGTATTGCCAGGCGAATACAGCGTCGATGTCTATGTCAACGGCAACAACGTTACGCGCACCCAGATCACGTTTCGCCAGGTAGGGGGTAAGAAGGATGCGCAGCCGTGCTTCGGTGCAGTGCTCCTCGAGAGCCTCGGCGTCGATCTGCAGAAGCTGCCGGTCGACGTGCGAGACCGGAAGCCGAGCGAGGCGTGCATCGAGCTTCCGCAGATCATCGCAGACGCAAGCACCGCCTTCGCATTCGACGATCAGCGTCTCTCGCTCAGCATCCCGCAAAGCGCGCTGCGCAGGACGCCGCGGGGCTATGTCAGCCCGGATCGGTGGGATTCCGGCGTGACCACCGGCCTGCTGAACTACAGCGCGGACGTGTATGCCACCCGCAACAACGGTGGACCTTCGACATCGCAGGGCTTTGCGGGGCTGACGGCCGGGTTCAATCTGGGCGACTGGCATTTCCGTCATCAAGGATCGTATAGCTGGGCGAACGGCGCCGGCGCGCGCTATCAGGACATCGCGACGTATGTTCAGCGCGACATGCCGTCCCTCACCTCGCAACTGACGGTCGGCGAAGCCTATACGTCTGGCGATCTTTTCGATTCCACCCAGTTTCGCGGCATCAAGTTCGAGACGGATGACCGGATGTTGCCCGACTCCATGCGCGGCTACGCGCCGATCATCCGGGGTATCGCGAGGAGCAATGCGCGCGTCACGATCACGCAGAACGGCGTCAAGATCTATGAAGCGACGGTCGCGCCGGGCGCATTCGAGATCGACGATCTGTATGCCACGGGCTACGGCGGCGACCTGAACGTTTCGGTCAAGGAAGCCGATGGTTCCTCCCACGATTTCTCGGTGCCATATGCGGCGGTTCCGCTCGCATTGCGTCCCGGTACGCACCGCTATAGCTTCGTGGCCGGCACCGTCCGGCCATCGCAAGGCGACAGCAATCCGGTGTTCATGCAGAGCACATGGCGGCAAGGCATCACAAACCTGATAACCGGTTACGGTGGCATGACCGCCGCGCAGGGTTACATGTCGTTCGTGCTGGGCACCGCCCTGAATACTTCATTCGGCGCGTGGGGACTGGACGTCACGCAGGCAATGACGTCCGTGCCGGGAGAGAAGCGCTATAACGGGACCAGTGCGCGGATCAGCTACTCGAAGTCGATTACGCAGACGTCCACGGATATCGCTATTGCGGCATACAGATACTCTACCGGCGGCTTCTTCGGTCTCAACGATGCCATGCTGGCGCGCGAGCGCGTCCGCGACGGCGGATTGGCGAGCGATATTGCTCGCCAGCGCAGCCGCGCTTCGCTGTCGGTCAATCAGGATCTGGGCGGACGCGCGGGTCGCTTCGGCATGACGTTGTCGGCGAGCAATTACTGGAACCGTCACGGGTCGGACCTGACCTATTCCGCCGCGTACTCGAACGTGTTCCGCAACCTCAGCTATCAGCTGTCGGTGACGCGCGAAAACACCAGCCTCGACAGCAGGAACACGACGTTCTACGCGAGCGTCAGCATCCCGCTCGGCAAGACAAAGCCGGTCATCGCATCCTCCAGCGTGACGTTCGACGACCACGGCAACGCCCGCGGCCAGGCAACGCTGTCGGGCAGCACTGGCCGCGACGACACGCTGTTCTACAGCATGACGGGCAACTATGCGTCGCAAACCGGCGGCTCGTCGGCCGACGGAAGCGGCACGCTCGTCTACCGCGCGCCGTATGCGGAGTTGACCGGAAGTGCAGGCGCAGGCCAGCACTATCAGCAGGGCTCGATCGGCGTGCGTGGCGCAGTGGTCGCACATCCGGGCGGTATCACGTTGTCGCAACCGTTGTCCGATACCTTCGCCATCGTCGAGGCTCCCGGCGCGGCGGGCGCGCGGGTTCTCAACTCGCAAGGGGTACGCGTGGACAGTCGTGGCTATGCCATCGCGCCGACGCTCACGCCGTATTCGCTGAACGAAATCGAACTCGACCCGTCCGGACTGCCGCTCGATGTCGAACTGCGTGTCACGTCGCAGCAGGTGGCGCCGCGTGCCGGTGCCGTCCCGCTGATCAAGTTCCAGACCGCTGTTGGGCGCACGGCGCTGATCACTGTGCGTCAAGCCAATGGCGAAGCACTGCCGTTCGGCGCACCGGTTCTGGACGAGTCCGGCAAGGAAGTGGGCGTGGTCGGTCAGGGCGGCCGGATCCTCGCGCGCGGGCTCGAAACTCAGGGCACGTTGACGGTGCGCTGGACCAATGACAGCGGTATGTCATGCGCCGTGCCGTACACGCTGGCCCCGACCAAAGACGGCAACTCCGTGCACGGCTATCAGACGATTGAAACAACCTGCAGGCCATTGCCGATCAGCGCGGCCAGCAAGCCTTCCGCGGAATGAAACGCTCGTTGTCTATCGACAGCGATCCTCAGGATTGTTGCAAGTTCAACAGACAGGAAACCCTCAGCATGAACAGATTCCTTTCCATTGTGGTGTCGGCAGTCTCATTGGCCGCGCGGACCGCACGTGTTCGCTGGGCAAGAAACAGCCTGGCAGCCATAGGACTCATGGCCGCACTTTCGTCGCCGGCATTCGCCCAGTATGCATTCGGACAGTCGACGATTACTGTGCCCGCACGCGTCGCCGCCGGTACGGTAGTCGCGCGCGACTACCTCACGCCGCAACAGCTGTGCTATTCAACGAGCTGCACGCTGACCTACGCGGAGTTGTATCAGTACGGCGGAGGTCAAAGAGTCCCCGGCCCAAACGTTCTGACTACGGTCACGGGCCTTTCGACCCGATTGATCGTCAACGGGAAGCAGATAACCGATGGCGCGGTAACACCGAACCTGGTCATCACGAGTCCCATAGAGATCCAGTTGGTCGCCAACGGACAGCAGATCATCGGCGGCCCATTGAAAGCAAATGGCTCTACCCCCTCCCCTGCGTACTTCATCATCCGTTTTGGAAGCTCTATGTACCAGATCTTTCTTGCAGCAACGGTTCAGACGATCGATGGAACCTGTTCGGTTCCAGATCAGCTCGTCACGTTGCCGACAGCAGGGCTCAAGAAATTCGGCAGCGCAGGCACCGTTCAGGGCGCGCAGAGTTTCAGTATTCGCCTCAACAATTGCCCAGCAGGCTTCAATCGGGTGGGCTACAGCCTCATACCGGTCGGCACTGAAGTGACCGGCTACCCAGGCGCATTGCCACTCAGCGCCGACTCGAGCGCAACGGGCGTTCGCGTAAGAATTGCAGATGCAAACGGTACACCCGTGACATTCAACACGTCGATCAAACTCAATGCCTATAACAAAACCACCGGCGGGTCGTATACCGTGCCTTACCAGGCGTCGTACATCAAGACGGCAGCCAATGTCACGGCCGGCACGGTGAATGGCGCCATGCTGGTGCTGGTCGACTATCAATAGATGAAGTTAGCCAACGCAAGTCGGCGCGGTAGCGGTAGCGGTAGCGCATAGCGTCGTGTCGCTCGCGCCGCTCCCCTCGACGAAAGCCGCAACTCCGCTCACGACTCTTCAATGCTCGAAGCACTCTATACGCAGAACGTACGTCTGAGCGATTAGAAGGAAGTGCCCGGACAATGCACGGCGCACGCGGCTAGCCCGCAATTTCTGGCTTCATACAGACAAGGATTTGATGATGAACCCCATTGCCCTGCCGCGCATCGCGCGCTCCCTACGCATTCCGGTTGCCGTTTCCATTTTTCTGCTCGTCGCGACCATTGGAATTGCAATTCAGCTACTCGTTATCGGCTCGCGTCTGGACAGACAGGCGGCTGACGGCAGTCGCGGCATTCTCGACGAGATCGAGAAGATGGTCGACCAGGCCTCCGACGCAGCCACACAAACGCTCACACTCGCGGGGCAGCCGTGCTCCCGCGCGGTGCTCCGTCTGCGCGAGGAGGTTCAATCGCGGCCTTACGTGCGCTCGGCGAATCTCGTGGACCCCGAGGGCGTCCTGTACTGCTCGTCTCTGGTCGGAGACGTCCACGAAGCAACCGATCCGAACACGTTTGCGAACGGCACGCTGGAACTACTGCCTTTCAATCGTGTCACGCCCGATTCGTCGCTGCTCGTGCTGCGCAGGGCCACGCACAACGGTGCGGCCCTGGTTGCCATCGATGGCCGCCATTTGATCAAGGTGCTAAAGACGTTCGACCCCGCCGGAACCGCGATGCTTCGCGTAGGCGACGTCTGGTTGAGCCCGGAGGGTGTACTGGCGAACGGTAGCGCCGCCGACGGAATGAAGTCGGCCGTAGCGAATTCGATGCTTTATCCGCTGGAAATCCACGCGGGATACAGCCGGAAGAATTCTGTCTTCGATCCCCTACATCGCTTCGCGCTCTGGCAGGCTGCGATCGTCGCCGTATCGGCCCTCGCGACCTCGCTATTCTGGTGGTTTGCCAGCAAGCCCCGAAACGCAAACAGGGTATTTGGCGACGCGCTGTTGGCGGGTGAGTTCTCGCCCTACCTGCAGCCGCTGGTCGACGCGCAGAGCGGCGAATGGATTGGCGCCGAGATTCTCGCGCGCTGGAAACGCGGCAACCAGGGTTTCGTGTCGCCCGACCAGTTCATCCCGATCGCGGAGGAATCCGGATTCATCGTGCCGCTTACGCGGGAACTGACGACTTCGGTTGCCAGGGCGCTCAATGCCGTCGATCTTCCTCTGGGATTCCATGTCAGCTTCAACGTGTCTCCTACGCAACTCATCGGGGGAGGTCTGATCGAGGATTGTCGCCGCTTTCTGCATATCCTTCGGCACTCGGATGTTCGGCTCGTGCTGGAACTGACGGAGCGCGAGCTTTTCGTGCTGGACGACGCCATGCGCGATTCGCTTGCGAGCTTGCGCAGTCTCGGCGTCAGTATTGCGATAGACGACTTCGGCACGGGCCACGCAAACCTTTCGCTGCTGAACGATCTGAGTGTCGATCTCTTGAAAGTCGACAAAAGCCTGATCTCAAGTGTCGCCGACAATACAGTGGCGCAACCGGTTCTGGACTGCGTGATCGATCTCGCGAAGCGGCTGAACGTGAAGGTGATCGCGGAAGGCATCGAAACTGTGGCGCAATGGCGTTACCTCGAACGCAAGGGAGTGCGCGTGCTTCAGGGGTATCACTTCGCGCGGCCTATGTCGCTTGACGCCTTTGCGACGCAAGTGGGCACGTTGGCGTAAGCCGCGTCACGGGCTTGCTGGAGAACTGCTGAAATCTATGGTGGGCCGGGTCGGAGTCACATTGCGCCGGCTTGGAGGCGCCGCATAAGGATCTCCCGATGTGGCATCCCCAAGTTACCCCCAGATCTACCCCCATGAAATGGCGGAACAGATCGGAATTAGGATCCGACAAAAATACCGCCCGAGGGTCAATCTCATCTTTGCCGCTATCACCTGTCGGTGTCGCGATCTCGCAACACACACACACAACGAAGGCATCTCCGTTGCGAGCGGGCGCCCATGCATGCTGCCACGCCTTAGTGGGAAAGTCATGACGAAGAGGACAACGACGCGGATACAGGAGACGGTGGCTATAGTTTCCATATCAGACTGGTCGTATTGCGCACCAACTCGACATTTCCGCCAGTCCGTTTGGTCATTGAACGACAAGAGTGTACCGATCCGAATGCCAACGGCGTATCCCGATGCCAATCGTCGTCGGCGCTACGCAATGTTGCGCTGCAGGTCTTCGTAGAACTGGATATCTGCAGGCAACGCGCATGTGGACGTTTCGTTTCCGACGCGGATGTCGCTTCATTGCCGAACTCTGCCTGATACCTTTTCATGAGACGGGCCACGACTGACGAAGGCGGTGGCTACTACGATTCCGGCTACATCGAGCCGCTCGACTTTTTCGGCGATGGCCCGCGCATTCCGATGATCGTCGTGTCGCCATACTCGCGCGGTGGACGTGTTGTGCACCAGTACGTGGGATCATGCGTCGATCGTGAAGTTCATCGATCGCAACTGGCGTCTGAAGCCGATCACGCATAGAAGCCGCGACAAAGGGCGGCAAGTACCTCATCCTCCCACCTGGCTACAAAGGCACGATCCCGTCGGGCTACATTCCACTGCGCCCCGCCACCTATAACGGATATGCGCTATTCCGTGCGATCCCTGCCACATCGTCTGACTCTGACGTAACAAAGGCCATCCTGCTGGTAAAGCGGCTGAGGCTTTATCCCCTTGCGTCGCGCTCTCATCCACCTGAGCAACGCTTCGTCGACATGGCCGGGAAATTATTCGACGGCACCGTCGCATTCGATAGTACTTTTTATGGCCGGCTCGCCCGCATGATCCAGGAGGAGCCTGTGCAAACGCGGGATGGTGGCAAGCAATACATCCTCCACGTACCAGCAAACGTTCCGGCCAAGGAGTTCTGGGCGGTCACTGTCTACGATAATCTGACACGCTCGATGATCGCTACCGATACGATGAAAGCGGGCGTGTCGAGTAAAGACAAGTTGCAGATGCAAGCTGACGGATCGGTGGATATTTATTTCGGGCCACAAGCGCCGGCGGGCGTAGGCAGCAACTGGGTGAAGACGTTGCCGGGCCAAGGCTGGTTTGCTTATTTCCGCTGGTATGGTCCAACCCAGCCGTTTTTCGATAAGACGTGGGCTTTGCCTGACATTGTAGAAAACCATTAGCTGGCGAATATCTAGCTTACAGAAGAACCGCTCCCCGCTTGCTATCGGTCGCTTACGACGGCACATAATATGACCCCTCAGGGTCGAGCATAGTCAGCGTTGCGCTGGGTCTTTGGTGGCCGTTTTTCAACTAGCTACGAATTAGTAGAGAGTAAAACTGGATGACCGGTTGTATTGCTCAAGTACCGAAATCCTGGATGGCAATTGGACCTTTCCAGATGCTCAGCGCACGACTCAAGCGCGCCGCCGGGTTTGTAGATTGTTGACCTGCTTTTTCGTATGGCCGGTCGACAGGAAAGTTGCCTTCCCATCAAGGTCGATTTTCGCCACCGTACGCAGCTTGACATCGGTATCCGTGCTCACCCTGTGAATCGAACACGCGCGGCCCATTTCAGTAGTCTTTTACCTAGTAGGGCACCTGCTGTCTATTTGTTGCGAACCTCCCGCCAGGCAACGATCAGCTGACGACTGGATGTCTTCATCCGATTAAATCGCGATCTTCTCTTGCGATTTGTCCTATCATTCCTTTCGATTCGCCTTCTGACGCGCATTCGTTGAAGGAGAGCCGGATGAAGTCGACCTCAAGAAAGTTGGCCTTGAACGTGAAATTCGAACTACCAGCGCGCTCGTCAGTAATCCTGATGACAGAGGTCGGGGCAATTTTTTTCTGCTCCACTGCGGCGCGAGCTCAGACTGCGCCTTGCGGGTTGGCCTCTGGCATCTATGCCAGCGCTGTCTGCACGCCGGCGGTCGGAACGCCCGCGACCGTTACGACGACGACGGGTACGACGTTCACGACCCCCACCGGAACGAGTATCAACGTCACCGCCCGCGCCGCCGATGCGACGGCGTCCTTGTCGGGCACAACGGTCACCAATAGCGGCGGCGCCGCAGCAAACGGGGTGCAGGTTCGCGTGACGAGCGGCACAGGGAACGCCTCTGCCGTCTTCCAGAGCGGCACGACCGCGATCACGATGCAGGGCACTAGTCAGGATGGGGTTGCCATATCGAACAATTCGGCGGGAAGTGCGAGCGTTTCCGTGGCCCCCGGCGCGACGCTGAACATCACCAATGCCGTAACCGGGGACGAGCACGACGGCCTCGACGTCGCCAGCACAGGGAGCGGTAACGCTTCGGTAGTTCACAACGGCAGCGGCACGATCTCCACCGCGGGCGGTAATGCGTTATGGATAAAAGCGGCTAATACTGGCACGGTCAATGCGCAGACGGGCAGCGGAGTTACGCTGTCGGTCGATAACACCAATTCCGCCTCTGGAGCGCGCAACCATGCTGGCCTCCACATCCGCTCCACAGGATCGGGCGCCACGACAATCGACAACGCGGCCACGATTCAAGCCCATGGCTCCAATGCATTCGGCATCTATACCGAGGGCGCGACCGGTTCCGTTTCAGTTCACAACACCGGCTCAATCACCACTGACGGCCTGAACGGCTTCGGTATTCGTTCCACGTCTGGCGGCGGCGCGATCGATATCTCAAACGCTGGAGCGATCACAACGACCGGCTCTGCCGCTCACGGTATCTATGCAAACGACAACACCAATACGGCTGGTCCTATCTCGGTCGAAAACAATGGCGAGTTGACAGTCGGCGGCGCGAGCGCAGTGGACGGATCGCGAGCCATGTTTCTAACGGGCAGAGGCAACGGTAGCGTCATTGTTACGGGCAACGGTAACATCTCAGTGCTCGGTAACCCATTGACGACGCGCGGTCAGGGAATACTCGTCGGTACCGAACTCGGGAACGCTACGGTGAACTATGGCGGCAACATCACCGTACAAGGCTCGGGTGCCGGCGGAATTCGCGCCGATTCGAGCGGCGGAAACGTTCAGGTAATCTACACGGGCAACCAGATCGAGACCTTCAACACCCTGGCCAATGCCATTTATGCCACTGCGACATCCGCAACCGGGACGGTAGGCATCACTGCGCAGGGCAATATCATCACTCATTCCAACGCGGGCAGCGGCGACGGCACCGGTATCTCGTCGTTCGGTCTCCAGGGGTACAGCCAGGGCGGCGATGTCAGCGTTACGTTCACGGGCTCCGGCATCGACGTGAACGGAACCGGCGCGGCAATCCTTGCAGCCAATGCATATACAGGAACTGGCCTGGGTACACTAACAGTGGCCAACACCGGCGCGCTCGTCGCCCGGGGCAACCGACAGCAGGGCATTCACACGCGCTCGTCAACGGGCACACAAACTATCTCGAACCAGGGCGCCATTCAGACCTATGGCGCAACCGGGAGCGCCGGCATTCTCGCCGAGGGGGCGGGCGCCGCATCTATCTCGATCGTCAACGAGGGCTCGGTCACCACGCGCGGAACCACTTCAACCGGCATCGATGGACGTACGCAAGGCGGCTCCGTCGACATCCGCAACAGCGCGCCGGTGAGCGCGGGCTGGGGGGCGAGCGTCGGAGTTTCGCTCGGTGGCGCAACCCAGACGCTGAGCAACACGTCGAGCATCCAGGCACTGAGCGACGTTGCGGTACTTGCCGATACCTCCGGCCTCGGATCTGCCGACAACGTCGTGCTTCAACCGATCGACCCAACACTGGTCGCCGCGCCAACGCCGCTGTCGACGGTCAGCGCGGGTTCGCCATCGGTATTCAGCTTCGCCAACTCGGGCGAGATAACCGGCGTGGTCAATGCGACAACGTCGAAGGTCACCGTCAACAACAGTGGCATCTGGAATCTGCGCAGTTTCGTCGACAGCGTTGGGTCCGGCACACGGGACACCTGGAACGTCGCGGTGAGCAACCTGGGGACGAGCGGCGGCAACGCGGTCAACAATATCGGCACGCTCAATCTGAATGCTCAGCCATCGGGTGACATGAGCACTTTCAACGCGGCAGGTGCATATCTACCTCTGGGTCAGGCGAGCAACACGCCCCTGCCGGGTGGCGCGGTGCAGGGGCAGATACTTGGCGTGAACACGTTCACGAACAGCGGCATGATCGATCTCACGGGTGGCGCTCGTGCGGTGGGCAATGTACTTGTCATCGGCGGCGGACAGACCGCTGGCCAGGACGGCGGTGGCGTATTCGTGTCGAACGGTGGCACGCTGAAGCTGAACACGGTGCTCAATCAAGGTGGCGCACACAGCCAGTCCGACATGCTGGTGGTCGATTCGACCCGCACCGGTCCGGGAGGTCCGACCCGCATCCAGGTCAATAACATCGGTGGCGTCGGCGCCGTCACGAGCGATAACGGGATAGCCGTGGTGGACATTCTCGACAAGTCGCCCGCAGCGAGCGATCCAAATGCATTTGCGCTGAATGGACGTGCCGTAGCGGGCCCCTATGAATACAGGCTATTCCGTGGGAACGACCAGGGAACCGCGACCGATGCATGGTATCTGCGCTCGGAAGAGTCTCCGGTGCCTCCGCCAAACCCCGAACCACCTGGACCGCCCGAGCCAACGCCCGGCGCCCCGCTGTATCGGCCGGAGGTGGGAGCCTATCTGGCGAATCAGCGGGTCGCGGGGATGATGTTCGTCCATAGCCTGCACGACCGCCTGGGCGAGCCTCAGTACGTCGAAGGACAGGGTTTCGATCCCGCATCCGACAAACCACAGTCCGGTTGGCTACGGGTGGTGGGAAGATGGGAAGGGTCCGAAAGCAGTAACGGAATCTTCAAGACCAGCACTGACTCATTCCTGCTGAACGGCGGCCTCGAAATCGCAAAATGGAAGCTTGCGAGTGAGACCGACAGGCTGCACGTTGGCGTCATGGCGAGCTACGGCAACGCCAGCACCGATGCCGAAGCGCAGGGCAATCCGGCCCATGCCAAGGGCAACGTCGAAGGCTGGTCCGTTGGTGCTTATGGCACCTGGTACCAGAACGACGAACGGAAGCTGGGCGCCTATGTCGACACCTGGTTTCAGTACGGATGGTTCACGAACCAGGTCGAAGGCGATCTGCTGCCGACGGTCCAGTATCATGCGCATGGCCTTGGCGCGTCGGGCGAAGTCGGATATGCGCTACCTCTGCCGCACGATTGGGTCGTCGAACCCCAGGCACAACTCATCTATATCGACTACAACGAGAACGACATCACGGAGCCTAACGGCACACGCATCAGCGGAGCGGATTCGAACGGCGTCATCACGCGGCTTGGCGTTCGCACCAGCCGCACATGGGAGAGGGCCGACGACCGTAAGGTGCAGCCATACCTCACATTGAACTGGTGGTATACGGATACGACCAGCAGTGTGAGCTTCAATCAGGTGCCGGTCGGCACGATGTATCCGCACAACCAGTTCGAAGTGAAGGTAGGCGTCAACGCTGACCTCGGAAAGCGGTGGACTGGGTGGACGAACGTCTCCGGCGCCTGGGGGCAGCAGAGTTACTACCAGTATGCGGTGCGCGCGGGCGTCAAATATACGTGGTAAGTGCGCAGCCGTCCGACAAGCGGGTCAAGGACCACGCGCCAACGAATGTCCGCGCCTCTCTCTCTTGATCGGCCGCTCACCCCAGTTCGCGGAGTGCCTCTTCAGGTCGAAATGAGCCCGTCGAACCGGCCCACGCAGTTCTGTGCCATTGCCCGACCTGCGCCGTGCGGAAACGCCAATCCAGCACCGTCTACCAGTGTCTCGCTGCAGACACCGTCAAGTGACGGTATTTCTGACGGTATACTGGCGACGCTTCGCAGCCTTACCTATACAAGCCAAGCGTTTTCAGCCAGACTCAACATAATCGCGCGGAGAATTCGCGACTTTTTGCTGCTTTCTACGTATGCCGCTGGACAGTGAAAAACTGCAAGCCGAACGCCACATTAGTTACCCGCCCCGACCGCAGGCCGCACCATACCCATATGATTATCGAGTCAGCTACGAGCACAGCCTGAAGATCGATGCCGACGCGTTCATCGTTCAGGTTCCATCGCGGCTCGTAGACGGGATTCCGGTGCCATTCAGTTCAGCCCAAGCGGATTGGAGATCCGCAGTCTCCACCCACCGTCGCGCCCCTTTTCCATAACCTGCGTAGCAGTGCCGCGCTCTTCGTGCTCGTGACCGTCCGGTAGCGTCACGTTCAGGGTCCAGTCGAGCAGGACGAGGGCTATGTCGCCGCTCGTCAGTACACGACGCACTTCGTTACGGATGTGCGGGCGCAGTGCCAGCAACTGAGCGAGGCCGACGCGCAAACCGGCGGGGCTTTCCTGTACCACCTCGCCATTCGTCATCCGCATCGTGGCCAGATTGCTAAACGTACCGAGCAGGGCATCGAGATCGCCCGCGTTCAGCGCCGCATCGAAAGCGACCGGGATCTGCTCGGGCGAGTTACACACGGCTGACTTGCTCTCGATCGCTGCGGCGAATCGCGCGATGAGCCGCGCCACCTCGGCGGGCGCCTCCAACGGCGACAAGTGTCCCGTGCCGGGCAGGACGTGCATCGCCGCGTGCGGGATGCGAGGCAGCAGCTCCGCCTGCAGTGTTGCGACGCGATCCACCTGGTCAAGCTCGCCGGAGATGACGATGGTCGGCGCGTCGATTGCCGCCGTCGCCTCGGTAATGTCTTCGCGCATGGCCACGTTTGGCCAGCCCGCTTTAGCCTCCGGTGCGCCCCTCAGGCTGTCCTCGATGACTTGCTCGCGGCGAGCGGCGTCGAGCGGCTTTGCTGTCAGGACGTGATCGATAACGAATTCCACCGATTCGCGCGTTTGATACGCGCCGGTCAAGGTCGCACGTTGCTCGTCAGAAAGGAGCATCGGCGACGGCGGCGACGGCGCGACGAGCACAAGACCTTCGAGCCCGCCCGGCCGGCGCGATGCGATAAGTTGAGCAACCTTCCCGCCCATTGAATGACCGACTAGAACGTAGCGCCGCAGCCCCAGCGCTTCGATAACGCCTTCGGCATCCGCGGCGAGATCGGCAATGCGGTAGCCGTCGGCGGGCGCCTCGGAATCACCCCAGCCCCGGTGATCGGTGGCAACGATTCGATAGCGGTCGGACAATTCGCCTGATACCGCATCCCATGTGCGCGACGAGCCGCCGTAGTAGTGCAGGAACACCAGCGCCAACTCGCCGCTGCCCCGCTGCGTGACGTGAATCCGCGTGTCGTTCGACTTGATTACCATTTTCGTGCCCCTTGTCCGTTAGCTGATGCCCGCATAGTAGATTCAAGTCTTCAGTTTGATAATTACCAGATCGGTGTGTTCAGTCGATAATGCTGCTATCGAATGGGAGGGCAAAATGGACCGGCTCACGAGCCTCGGAGTATTCGTCGCCGCTGTCGAGGAAGGCAGCTTTGCCGCGGCGGCGCGCCGCTTCGGACTATCGGCAGCGATGGCCGGCAAGCACGTGAGCGCCCTCGAGGCCGAACTGAATGCACAGCTACTCCACCGCACCACACGGCGCTTGAGGCTGACCGATACCGGCCAGACTTACTACGAACGCTGCAAGCGGATTCTCGAAGCCTTCGACGAAGCGAAGCGGGAAGCGAGCGATTCGCAAGGCACGGCGCGCGGTGTGCTGCGCATCGCAGCGCCTGTCACGTTCGGTGCGATGCACTTGGGCGAGGTTGCGGCGCGCTACATGGAGGACCATCCGCATGTCAACGTGGAAGTGCTGCTCGGAGACCGCTACGTCGATCTCATCGATGCGGGCGTTGACGTCGCAATCCGGATCGGAAAACTGGAGGATCCGGGACTTGTGACGCGCCGGCTTGCGCCGTGCCGGATGGTTGTGTGTGCGTCTCCCGCCTACCTCAAGCGCCACGGAACGCCGCGCAAGCCGGACGACTTGCTGCGCGCGCAACGACTTGCGTTCAGCGAGGCCGTGTCGGCCGGAGACTGGACATTGCACGACAGGCAAAACCGCGCGCACGTCATCGACGGACCTTGCCGAATGACGGCCAACAACACCCAGATGCTGCTCGCCTCCGCTATTGCCGGAGCGGGCATCGTGTACGGTCCGACCTTCGTATTCGGAGCGCACATCCGAAGCGGAGAACTCGTAGCGCTGCTGCCGGCCTATCGTGCGGCTGATCTGACGATTCAGGCGGTTTATCCGAGCGCGCGGCGCATACCGCTCAAGGTGCGCCGGTTTGTCGATTACCTCGCCGAGACGTTCGGCGATGAACCGCCTTGGGATCGCAAGGAAATGCCTCAGAAGCGCGGCTGTTCCGGCTGCTAAAGCGGCCGTTGAGGAGGGGCAGGTAAAAGCGGCTGTTCAGGGTGGACAGTGGTCAGCAAGATAATGCTACGGCTCGATACCCAGGCAGCTTACTTCGTTCGTCCTTCATCAACCAGCGAAGAGTCCAAAATCGACGTCTTTGCCCGCTACGATGCCGCCCGCGCGCCCCGGCGCGCGTTGATTGCTCCAGTAAAGATTTGTGTGCGCGATCACGCTGGCCGGCGGTGGCGCGCCCCATCGAGTCATGTCTTCGGTCGTGTGCGCATCGCTGGCCAGAGTTACGTCGTAGCCGCGCACAAGGCCGCCGTGCACTGTCGAGCGAATGCACATGTCCGTTTGCACTCCGGTCACGATGAGTTTGCCAACGCCGAGCTTCGATAAGGCCTGTTCGAGGTCGGTGCCTTCGAACGCGTCGCGGTAATGCTTTTCGATAATCACTTCCTCCGGTCCTGGCGAAAGTCCGTCGACGATCTGCCACGCATTACTTCCAGCTTCCAGGTCTTCGTCGGAGTGACGGACCCAGATGACCGGTACGTGGGCGCCCCGCGCTCGCTCAACGAGCGCGTTGATGGTGCGGAGCACTTCCTGGCGTCGATCGGCAGCACGCGACCTTGAATCCAAGACCCAACTCGGCCATTCGAGTCATCGCGCACTAAACGGCCGCTCCCGAGATAAAAACGGCCGTCCACGAATCGACTTGTAGCAATAGAAACGCATCGAGAATTCCATCCCGGTTCGCACGACGCGATTCGTCAGCGCTTGATCAGCATCGAAAGCGCTGCGCTTGCTGCGCAAAGCCCTGCGACAGTCGGAAAGATGATCGACGTATGGCCGGTGGTATCGATAATGTGGCCGATAACCGGTTCGCCGATGCCAGCGAACATGTACGACATGGTGTTGAGCACACCTGTTGCTGTCCCCGCAGCGCGGCGCCCGAAAATATCAGGACACAAGGCCCAGAAAGAGGATGCCGGCCCGAAGACAAAAAAGCCGCACAAAAACAGAAGCACGATCGCAAACATACTACCGTGCGGCACGAACATCATGAAGATCGCCGTCGCGCAGGCCAGCACCATGTACCAGACGATCGCCATATAGCGGCGCCCTTGAAACAATACGTCGGATATCCAGCTATTCGACAGCGAGCCGAGCGCCATGCCTACCGGTAACGCGACCGTGATCCACTTCGGGTCGATCAGCGCCGATGAAGTCTTCCAGTCCATGCCGAGAAAATGGACCGGCACCCAGACCACCAACGCGTACCGTGCTGCGTTCTGGAAGCCGATTGCGAGACCCGTGATGTAGAGCCTCCAGTTCTTCATCACGAGCGCGTATCGCTGCGCGCTCGTCAGCTCATCCTCCGACTCCGCTGGAGAGGCCGCCTCTTCCGATTTTTCAGCAGCGGGCAGATGCTGAGCCTCCGGTCGTTCAGAAACAAATAGCAACAACACCAGTGCGCCCAGCAGCATGGAAAGCGGCGCGAGACGGAAGATCCAGACCCAGCCGAGCTGCATTGTGCCCAATCAGGCGTATCTGTGGGCATTACTGTCTCCATGGGGCGCGCGGTCTTTGCCGTGCTAACCGTTTTTCGTTATCAGACGAGGTGATTGAGTGCGAGATCGATGACATCGAAATTGCGCAAGCGCCGCGTGCCGTCGTTGCCACCGAGCTTGCGATTGAAAATGAGCGGCACTTTCTGTTCGGACACACCGCCGTGAGAGCGCAGCGGCATGGTGAGCCCGGACAGGTCATGTTTGTCGGCTGCGCTGCCGAGCACCGTGAGCCTTTCGCCGAGCACCACGAGTTCACCGATCCTGTCGGACGGCAACTCGAATCGCTCGCTAGCCTGTGCACGGGTCAATACCGCCTCGACGCCGTCGATAGCCGCGAGGAACGCTGCCACGTCGCGCTGTTTCTGTTCGTCTTGATCGCGCAGGTACACCGTAGCGTAGGAGCCGAGCGCGCCGTGATGCACGACATACGGATCAGTGATTGGCAGGAGCACACGCGTCGCGTGCGCGCCGTATCGCGCATCGAGCCTATCTTGCAGAAACACGATATTTGGCCGGCCAATGGCATCGGTCTTCGCATTCATGCCGTGGTCAGCCGTGGTGGCCAACACGGCGCCCTCGGCGTGATAGCGCGCCAGGTAACCGTCCATCATCGCGTAAAAACCGTTGGCTTCTGGCGTGCCGGGAGCGTGCTTATGCTGGACGTAATCTGTTGTAGAGAGGTACATCAGATCAGGGCGCTCTTCACGCAAGATGGAAAGCCCAGCGGCAAACACGAACTCCGAAAGCTCTGCGCTGTACACGGACGGCACAGGCATGCCGACTCTCGCCACGATGTTCCTGATACCGTGCTCGTCGAGGTTCACCTGGTCGGCCTTTTCAGCCGAAAAACAGATCCCTTCCAGCCGGTGTCCGAGCAGACTGCGCAGCTTGTCCTTCGCGGTAACGACGGCGACGCGCTGACCCGCGCGAGCCATCTCCGCAAGAATGGTGGGCGCGCGCAGGTATTTGGCGTCGTTCATCAGGACTTCCGTCTGCGTCTCCTCGTCGAAAAAGAAATTGCCGCAAATACCATGTACCGACGGCGGCGCGCCCGTGACGATCGACAGATTGTTCGGGTTGGTGAACGACGGCACGACGCAGTCCCCGGCCAGCACGGTGCCGAACGAACGCAAGCTGGCCAGAAACGGCGCTTTGTCGGCCAAGATCGCCTGATTAATGTATTCCTGCTCGCAGCCGTCGACACACACCACGATCGTCGGCGCAGAGGGCAATTGATAAGTTCGAGAGTTGACGGTGATCTGCTGGGTCATGGGGACACCTTTCTGAGTGGAATGACGTCAGCGTATGATGATCAATTTACTCACACAATCGACAAAATTATCCGGATTACGCCAAATAAACTCACACATGCGATCGAAGCTTCCCCCACTCAACGCCCTCCGCGTGTTCGAAGTCGCCGCGCGCGCAGGCAGCTACTCAGCAGCCGCGCGTGAGCTCAACCTGACGCACGGCGCCGTGAGCCGTCATATCACCATCCTTGAAGACTGGCTCGGCCAGCCTCTGTTCGTGCGCGATGGGCAACGCATGGTCGCGTCCGGGCACGCACGAGCCTTTGCCCGAGAAATCAGCGCGGCTTTCGACCACATTGCGGACGCGGCGGAACGCTATGGCAAGAGCCAGCACCGTAAAGTAATTCGGGTCAGCGCGCCGGCGACGGTCGCAATGCGCTGGCTGATTCCTCGCCTGCCCTTGTTCACGGAAATCTGCCCAGATGTAGATGTGCGCGTCTCCACGACGCTGACGACCGATTCCGCACTGCGCGGCAGTTTCGATCTGGCGATTCGTCGCGAAGTACCCGCGGACGGGCAATATCAGGCATGGCCATTATTTGAGGAGCGCAACACGGTGATCGCGAGCCCGGCGCTGATCGAGCAAACCACGATCTCGTCGGTCGAACAACTTGCCGCCGAAACATGGCTTACCACGGAATCTCGTCCGAGCGATTGGGAGAGATGGACTCAAGCCGTCGGTCAACCCTCGCTTCGAGCCAGTCGAACCTTGAGATTCGATCACTTTTTTGTGACCTTGCAGGCCGTGGTCGACGGCTTGGGTTTTGGTATCGGACCATTTCCAACGCTCGATGCCGACTGCACTGCAGGGCGTCTACAGAAACCTTTTCCCGATCTGACCTCGAAGGGAGCGACTTACTTTGCATTGGTGCCGCTGGATGCCGATAAGCCTGTGCATATGAGGGATTTCGTCGATTGGCTGCGATCGGGTGGCGTGGACGAACACTCCGGCAAAAAATGAGCCCTCGTTCGCCTCGTTCGTATATGTGCCAATGTCTTTTGTTGAGAGCCGACTGACGCTCCAGCGCCAGCGGCCATAATTTGAAATCGCAGGGTCGTGAAATTCGGCTTCAACGAAAGGAGGCTCGACTTTCACGGTGGCAAGCCTATGATTCATTCAAGAATGCATCACACCGACTGCCTGCAATGGTGCATCCATCACCGTCTGCTGACGTCTCTCCATACAGCAGCCGTTAAATGACATTATTTCTGACGGTATACTGGCCGCGGCTTCGCGCCTCAGCCTTATACAGCAAGCGTTTCCGGTCGGACTCGACATAGTTGCGCGGTGAGTGGAGCGGATGCTGAACGCACCGAAATAACAGACCGCAACCCGGCCACGCATGCGCTGGCGGCGGCGCTCCGCCGCTTTCAGCCGGTTCATGCGTCCATCGTTTTCAACGAGCATAGCAACGGCCGACGGCTCATCGCCAGTCGGCCAAACGGCCTATGCCGTTCGGCGGAGGCGACTTGGCGACGCGCGTGGCGTAAAATACGCGCTTTCTTCGAAACTCTCGCCAACTCATGACGCTCGCCTCCACTCTAGAGATCATCGCCGAACTGAAAGCCGGCCGGATGGTGATCCTCGTCGACGAAGAAGACCGCGAAAACGAGGGCGACCTCGTGATCGCCGCCGAATTCGTCACGCCGGAAGCGATCAACTTCATGGCCCGCTACGGCCGTGGCCTGATCTGCCTGACGCTTACGCAGGAACGCTGCAAGCTGCTGAACCTGCCGCTCATGACCTACCGCAACGGCACCCAGTACGGCACGGCGTTCACCGTCAGTATCGAAGCGGCCGAAGGCGTCACCACCGGCATCTCGGCGGCCGACCGCGCCCGCACGATCGCCACCGCGGTCGCGCCGGACGCCAAAGCCGAGCACATCGTGCAGCCGGGCCACGTGTTCCCGATCATGGCCCAGCCCGGCGGCGTGCTGGTGCGCGCCGGCCACACCGAGGCGGGCTGCGATTTCACCGCGCTGGCAGGCCTCACGCCGGCCGCGGTGATCTGCGAAGTCATCAACGACGACGGCACGATGGCGCGCCTGCCGGACCTGATGGAATTCGCGAAGGAACACGGCCTGAAAATCGGCACGATCGCGGATCTGATCCACTATCGCAGCCGCACGGAATCGATCGTCGAGCGCATTTGCGAGCGCACCATGCAGACGGCGCACGGCGCGTTTCGCGCAGTCATGTATCTCGACCAGCCGAGCGGCCAGCCACACATCGCACTGGTGCGCGGCGCGCCGTGTACGGATCAGGACACGCTGGTGCGCGTGCATGAACCGCTATCGGTGCTGGATCTGCTCGAAGTGGGCGAATCCACCCACTCGTGGACGCTGGACGCGGCCATGAAAGAGATCGCCAGACGCGACTGCGGTGTGATCGTGCTGCTGAACTGCGGCGACTCGAAAGACCATCTCATCGACGTTTTCAAAGCGTTCGACTCGAAGGAAAGAGCCGAGGCGCTCAAACGCCGCCCGGTCGACTTCAAGACGTACGGCATCGGTGCGCAGATTCTGCGCGAGCTCGGTGTCGGCAAGATGCAGGTGCTGTCGAACCCGCGCAAGCTGGGCAGCATGTCGGGCTACGGTCTCGAAGTCACGGGCTTCGTGCCGATGCCAGGCAGCACCGCACAGGCTCCGCAACAAGGCTGATCCGACCATTCTCGCGCCTGGCGCTTACTCAAAACACTACGGAATTCACATGGAAATCGGACAATATCAACCGAACCTCGACGGCGACGGACTGCGTATCGGCATCGTCCAGGCGCGCTTTAACGAACCCGTTTGCAATGGTCTCGCGGACTCCTGCATCGAAGAACTCGAACGCCTCGGCGTAACCGGGGAAGACGTGCTGCTCGTCACGGTGCCGGGCGCGCTGGAAATCCCGTTGGCGTTGCAAAAGCTCGCCGAAAGCGCGCAATTCGACGCACTGATCGCGCTCGGCGCGGTGATTCGCGGCGAAACGTACCACTTCGAACTGGTCTCGAACGAAAGCGGCGCGGGCATTACGCGTATCGGCCTCGACTTCGGCATTCCGGTCGCGAACGCGGTGCTGACTACCGAAAACGACGAGCAAGCCGTTGCACGCATGACCGAGAAGGGTCGCGACGCAGCGCGCGTGGCTGTCGAAATGGCGAATCTCGCGGTCGCGCTCGAACAACTCGGCGGCGACGACGAAGAAGAAGACGAAGAGGAAGAGGCATGAAGAGCGCTCGCCGACGCTCCCGCGAACTGGCCACGCAGGGGCTTTACCAGTGGCTGCTGTCGGGCTCGCCCGGCGGTGAAATCGACGCGCAGCTGCGCGGTGCGCAAGGCTTCGACAAGGCTGACCACGAACATCTGAACGCCCTCCTGCACGGCGTGATCCGCGATTCGGAAGCACTGTCCGCGGACATCGTTCCTTGTCTCGACCGCCCGATCGAGCAGCTCTCGCCCGTCGAACGCGCCGTGCTGCTGGTCGCCGCGTTCGAACTGAAGAATCACGTCGATATCCCTTATCGCGTGGTCATCAACGAAGCGGTTGAACTCGCCAAGACGTTCGGCGGCGCGGACGGCTACAAGTACGTGAACGGCGTGCTGGACAAGCTGTCGGCCCAACTGCGCGTGGACGAAACGCAGGCGGCTCGCAAGCGTTGAGCGCGAGGCGCATGACTACGGTGCGATTCCGTCGCGCGCTTTGCTGGATGCAACGCAACGAAACTGCTTGCAAGGACGGCGTGCTGCGCATGAGCGTACGCGCAATAAGCCGTCCCGCTTTTGCTTCTGAACTGGATTTGATCGTATGAACTCCGTGACGGAACCCCTGGTGCGGCTTGCTGCACGCGTGGATGCCATCCAGCCTTTCTATGTAATGGAGCTGGCCAAGGAAGCCGCGCTTCTCGAACGCGACGGGCGCGACATCATTCACATGGGAATCGGCGAGCCTGATTTCACGGCGCCCGAGCCGGTTATCGAGGCAGCCGCGAACGCGCTGCGCCGCGGCGTCACGCAATATACCAACGCGCTTGGCCTGCACGCGCTGCGCGAAGCGATCTCGGCGCATTACGCCGACTTCTACGGTGTCAGCGTCGATCCGGCGCGGATCGTCGTCACCGCCGGCGCATCGGCGGCATTGCTGCTGGCTTGCGCGGCGCTGGTGGATCGCGACGACGAAGTGCTGATGCCCGACCCGTGCTATCCATGCAACCGTCATTTCGTGATCGCCGCCGAAGGCAAACCGGTAATGGTGCCGAGCGGCCCAGCGGAACGTTTCCAGTTGACCGCCGCCGACGTCGAGCGGCTCTGGAACGAGCGCACCCGTGGCGTGCTGCTCGCGTCGCCGTCGAATCCGACCGGCACGTCGGTCGAGCCGGATGAGCTGGAGCGCATCGTCAAGGCCGTACGGGCACGTGGCGGCTTCACCATCGTCGACGAAATCTACCAGGGCCTGAGCTACGACGCGAAGCCCGTCTCGGCGCTCTCATTCGGCGACGACGTCGTCACCGTCAACAGCTTCTCGAAGTACTTCAACATGACGGGCTGGCGTCTGGGCTGGCTGGTGGTCCCGCCCGGCATGGTCAGCGCGTTCGAAAAGCTCGCGCAAAACCTGTTCATCTGCGCCTCCGCGCTGGCCCAGCACGCGGCGCTCGCCTGCTTCGAACCGGACACGATCGCAATCTACGAAGCGCGGCGTCTGGAATTCAAGCGTCGCCGTGACTTCATCGCGCCGGCACTGCAATCGCTCGGCTTCTCGGTGCCGGTCATGCCGGACGGCGCTTTCTACGTATACGCGGATTGCCGCACGGTCGCGCATCCTGCCGCCGGCGACAGCGCGGCGCTCACCCAAGCCATGCTGCACGATGCGGGCGTGGTGCTGGTTCCGGGCATGGATTTCGGTACGCACGCGCCGAAGGACTATATCCGGCTGTCGTACGCCACGGCCTATCCAAAGCTGGAAGAAGCGGTCGACCGGTTAGCGAAGCTCTTCGGGAAAGGCTGAGCGAAGCAACGGCGCTCTCAACCACCACACAAAAAAAAGGACACTCATCCGAGTGTCCTTTTTTGTTGCTGCTCCTGCCGAGCCGCCAGCTTTACGCCACGAACCTCAAGCGCCCAACTCCGAAGCCGATGCCACGTGCTTCGTGACGTTCGAACTCGCGTCGTCCTGCTCGGAAACCGGCGTCTTCACCGAAGTCGACGCGCTCAACGGGTGGCTACCCTCGAGCGTCACCTGCACACGTTTGCCGTTGCTGGCAGGCGCGGCAGCCGCGCTGCTATTGGTCGACGCGGTCAGAACCGGTGCCTGCGGCGCGTTGACCGGAACCTTGCGGCCACGCGCCACGTCGCGCAGACGGCCACGCTCGGCCATCACCTTGGCGCCGTAACCGCCATCGTCCTGCGATGACGAACCGACGTACAGGCGCAAGCCGCCCGGCAGCGAGCCGCCGCGTGCGATGCAATCCTTCAGCACCAGTGCGCCCACCTTGATGTTCGCAACCGGTTCGAGCGCCGCGCTCTGGCCGCCGAAATACTGGAACTTGTCGGAGTGCACCTTGGACATGACCTGCATCAGGCCTTGCGCGCCGACGCCGCTTTCAGCGTACGGGTTGAAACCGGATTCGATCGCCATCACCGACAGCAGCAGCAGCGGATCGAGACCGACTTCGCGGCCGGTGTCGAATGCGGCCTTCACGAGCTCGCTGACGGGCTCCTGAGCGACGCGATAGCGCCGTGCCAGATAGGACGCAACCAGATCCTGCTCGCGGGTCGAAACCAGCACGCGGTCGTCGCGCGCGTCGGCGGATACACGCTGCGACGGAATCAGCCGCGCCAGCGCGGTCACGCTTTGCATGGTGCGGGGATCGAGGCCATTGAGCGCCGCGACGCCCATGCCGGTCGAACCGGTGGCGTCGAATGCGCCGTCAAAGCCGGTGTTGCTCGCGGTAACGCCAGCGTTGCCGTTGCTACCGTTGCTCGTGCCGCTGGCGGCGTCGGAGCCGTTAGAGCTGGCGGACAGCGAGTCGTCGGAAGACGCGCCGCCCGGCGGTCCGAAAGCCGGCAGCGGGTTGCCCTGCAGCAAACGGGCGGGACCGGCTTGCACGGCAGCCGAGATGACCGGCATCAGTTTGGCGGCTAGCGTGCCGCGCAGGGCCGGCATCAGCCACAGTGCGACGGTCAGCACAACGGCGATACCGCCGACGATGCTGAACAGATGATGACTCATTCGCGTCCCGCGACGCAGCACACCACGCACAACCTGCGCAATACGCTCATCGGGACGCCACGATAACCAGGCGTTCATTCAGATCTCCCATGTTGCATGATCCGCGAACTCCGCCGGATGAAGAGGCGGTAACGCACGTTCGCAGAGTCAAGACATCGCGTGCTCTGTCTGGTTAGGGCAGCAGCGACGTCGGGAAAACGGCAAATACCGTTTGTGGGGAGCCGTCCTGATAGAGGTCCGCGGCATGTCAAAAGCATGCGGACGGTGGCTCCCACGCGAAAAACCAGCGTCAGTTGGCGCTGGCGAGAACTTCAATAAGGCCGTCGGATACCGTGCAGGGGTTCGGTAAACGGTGACGCGTTGCGTCTGATGGGACCGGGGGCAGTGGTAAAAAGGTTCACGCCCTGCAACCAATGTGGACGGATTCTATGCAGGGTTTTATAGATCGTCAACACTATAGATAGGCAAATGTATAACTAATTGTAATAACGAACGGTGTTCAGTCGGTCAAGAACCGCGCGGCATGCGCCTTTTGAGCGATCTCGATTCCTCCGTCTCGCCTAGCCCGTTTGGCCAATCCACGTGCGACTGCCAACACAGGTAAAATCGACAATTGTTCTGGCGCCGCGAAGCCCTGTCGCGCCTCTCCTTCCCGCCGCTTGCGCGGCACTGAACCGCACCAGATGAAATACAAAGACCTGCGCGATTTCGTCGGCCGTCTAGAGACGATCGGTGAACTGCGCCGTATCTCGCAAAACGTTTCACCTGTCCTGGAAATGACCGAGTTATGCGATCGCGTGCTGCGCGCCGGCGGTCCCGCTCTGCTGTTTGAGAGCAAGGCGCAGCATGCGTTCCCCGTGCTCGGCAACCTGTTCGGCACACCCCGGCGGGTCGCGCTGGGTATGGGGGTCGACGCGCAAGCAGGTGAAGGCGACGGCGCCGCGCTCGAGTCGCTGCGTGACGTGGGCCGCCTGCTCTCCGCATTGAAGGAGCCCGAGCCGCCGAAAGGGCTCAAGGACGCCGGCAAACTGTTCTCGCTCGCAAAGGCGGTTTGGGACATGGCGCCCAAAACCGTGAGCGCGCCGCCCTGCCAGGAAATCGTCTGGGAAGGCAACGATGTCGACCTCGCCAGGCTGCCCATTCAGACCTGCTGGCCGGGCGACGCCGGCCCTCTGATTACATGGGGCCTGACCGTGACAAAAGGCCCCAACAAGTCCCGACAAAACTTAGGCATATATCGCCAGCAACTGATCGGGCGCAACAAACTGATCATGCGATGGCTCGCGCATCGCGGCGGCGCGCTCGATTTCCGCGAGTTCGCGCTGCAGAATCCGGGCAAGCCGTATCCAGTGGCCGTCGTGCTGGGCGCAGATCCGGCGACGATCCTCGGCGCGGTCACGCCGGTGCCCGACACGCTCTCCGAATACCAGTTCGCCGGCCTGCTGCGCGGCGGCCGCACGGAGCTCGCGAAGTGCCTCACGCCGGGCGTCGACGGCTTGCAGGTGCCCGCTCGCGCCGAGATCGTGCTGGAAGGCTTCATCTATCCGCAGGAGGGCGCGCCCTCGCCCGCTCCCGCAGGCGCGCCGCCGCGTCCGCTCAAGGGCGCTTCGGCGGCGTACGAACATGCGCTGGAAGGCCCGTACGGCGACCACACCGGCTATTACAACGAGCAGGAGTGGTTCCCCGTTTTCACCGTCGAGCGCATCACCATGCGGCGCGACGCGATCTATCACTCCACCTACACCGGCAAACCACCCGATGAGCCCGCTGTACTTGGCGTCGCGCTCAACGAAGTGTTCGTGCCGCTGCTGCAGAAGCAGTTCGCCGAGATCACGGACTTCTATCTGCCGCCCGAAGGCTGCAGCTACCGCATGGCCATCGTGCAGATGAAGAAGAGCTACCCCGGTCATGCCAAACGCGTGATGTTCGGCGTGTGGAGTTTCTTGCGGCAATTCATGTACACGAAGTTCATTGTCGTGGTCGACGAGGACGTGAACATCCGCGACTGGAAGGAGGTGATCTGGGCGATCACCACGCGCATCGATCCGGCGCGCGACACGGTGCTGGTGGACCGCACGCCGATCGACTACCTGGATTTCGCCTCGCCCGTGGCCGGACTCGGATCGAAGATGGGTCTCGACGCGACCAACAAATGGCCAGGCGAAACCGACCGCGAATGGGGCCGCCCAATCGTCATGGACGCCGCGGTCAAACAGCGCATCGATTCCTTGTGGAACGAGTTGGGCCTCTAAGGCAGGCCGTACAACAAGCGTGAAATAACAGAACGAACGGAGCAGTTGCGCGGATGCATGCCTTTTCAATGATGTCGGATGGATTTTTTCTGTCGTTGTCGCTGTGTCTGGATATCGGTCTCGTGAACGTCGCCATGATTTCCCTGACGCTTTCGCATGGCTTCAAACCGGGCTTCTGGCTCGGTCTCGGCTCGTGTATCGGCGATCTGATCTATGCGGCGCTCGCGCTCGCTGGCATGGCTGCGTTACTGCAGTTCGAATCGGTGCGCTGGGTAGTGTGGATTGGTGGCGCGGCAATCCTGCTTTTCCTGACCTGGAAGATGGCGCGCGAAGCAATGTATCCGGCCACGGCGCCCGCGGTGGCCTGCGAGGCGGACGCAAATGCGCCGCATCTGTCAGCGTGGCGCGGGTTTTTGCGCGGCGTCTTACTGGCCATATCGTCGCCTTCGGCGATTCTTTGGTTCGCTGCGGTGGGCGGCGCGCTGATCGCGAAAGCCGGCGCCACGAGCGTGACGACCGCGCCGGTGTTTCTCGGTGGATTCTTTCTCGGCGGTCTGTGCTGGACGATCTTTATCTGCGGACTCGGCAGTCACGGACGCAAACGCGCCGGCACCGGTTTGCTGCGCGCCTGTCACGTGCTGTCCGCGCTGCTGTTTGCTTACTTCTCGTATAGCGTGATCGTCAACGGCTATCGCGACCTGATCGTGCAAACCGCGCACGCGGCAAGCTGATATAACAACGGCTCGCGTCGTGCGAGCCGTGTTCGATCAAGCGTCACATTCACATATCAGGTCATCAGGTCCCGCGAGCGCGACAACACCCGCCCACGCGACGTATCAGGCGAGATACTGCGCGAGCTTTTCCAGATCGACGTTGCCGCCGCTGACCACCACACCGACACGCTTGCCCTTCACCGGCACGATACCGTTGAGCACCGCCGCCGCGCCGAGACACCCCGTCGGCTCGACCACGATCTTCATGCGCTGTGCGAAAAAGCGCATCGTGTCGATCAACTGCTCGTCGCTGACCGTTTCGATCCGCGCGACCAGCTTGCGGATGATCGCAAACGTGTAGTCGCCGAGATGCGTGGAGGCTGCGCCGTCGGCGATCGTGCGCGGCGTGTCGATATGTACGATCTCGCCGCGCGCCAGCGACTGCTGGCCGTCGTTGCCCGCCTCCGGCTCGATGCCGATCACCGTGCACGCCGGGTTCAGTGCCGCGGCGGACAGCGCGCTGCCGCTGATCAGTCCACCGCCGCCGAGGCACACGAACAGCATGTCGAGCGGGCCGGTTTCCTCGATCAGTTCTTTCACCGCCGTGCCTTGCCCGGCGATCACATGCGGATGATCGTATGGTGGAATCAGCGTCATGCCACGCTCCCCCGCGAGACGCCGGCCGATCTCTTCGCGGTTCTCGGTGTAGCGGTCGTAGGTGATCACTTCTCCGCCGTAGCCTTTGGTTGCCGCGACTTTGGCGGCCGGTGCGTCGTGCGGCATGATGATCGTCGCGCGAATGCCGGCAAGGCGCGCCGACAATGCAATTGCCTGCGCATGGTTACCCGACGAATACGTCAGCACACCGGCTTTGCGTTGCTCCGCGTCGAAATGCGAGATCGCGTTATAGGCGCCGCGAAACTTGAAGGCGCCCATGCGCTGAAAATTCTCGCACTTGAAGAACACCGACGCGCCCGTTCGTTCGTTAAACGTGCTGGAGGTCAGAACAGGGGTGCGGTGGGCGACGCCTTCAAGACGCGCTGAGGCGTCGAGTACGTCGTCGAAAGTGGGAGCGGGAAGCGCTTGCATCGGCGAAACTCTCCAGAGCGGTGGCGAAACAGCCATTCTCCCAGCTTCGATGAAGGTTTGGAACGTTGGACGCGCAGCAAAAACACAAACGGCGTAACCCGGCGATCAAGCCGGCGTTACGCCGTCAACACAGCCTTATGCCTGCTGTCCGCGATCAGCGGCGATAGTAGCCGTGGCCGTAGTAACCGCGGTAGTAGCCGTGATGATAATAAGGACGGCCATAGCCGCCGTAATATCCGCCTACCACCACTGCAGGCGGCGGAGCGTAGACGACCGGCGGGGCATAGACCGGCGGAGGCGGCGCGTAGTACACCGGAGGCGGCGCGGCATAAACCGGGTAAGCCGGCGCCATCGGAACCCCGATGCCGATACCCACAGAAACGTGCGCCTCAGCGGCACCGGCGAGTCCCAGGCCGAGTGCTGCGGCAACGACAAACGGAACGATCTTTTTCACTTTATTCTCCTAGCGCGGCCCACCCAGGTCGCCGACTTCGCATGCGCTGCATGCCATGAAATCAATGTATCGAAAAAGACCGCGCGTATCTGTTCGCATTTGTTGCAAATTGCAATTGACCACAAAAGCCCGTAATACACGCTGAGGCAATGCGCCGCAGACGGGTTTCGCAAAGCACTGAAAACTCAAGGATTGTGCCTGCATGAGCGGATCCCAGCGGGGCGCGATACGCCTATGCGGCCGTAAGACATTCGCTTCCAGTAATCTTTGATTACAAATTAGCTTCAATCCTGACGTCGTCAATGGACGCCCCAAAATGAAAAATGCCCGGCCAATGGACCGGGCATTTCTTACCTGCAAAGGACGCCGTTTCAGCCGACCTTCACATATGCAAATTCGCGGGACACGCTCGGCGGCACATAGGCGCCGCTGATCCGCACGCGCGGCGTCAGGCGCTTTTTCTGGTCCCACCAGCGACGGCGCTGTGCATGCGTCAGGAACCGCAAGTGCTTTCGGTAAGAAAAAATATTCATCTTGAACCTCCCGAATCTGACTGCGAGACGAAATACCCGGAACAGCAACTGCCAAACCGGCTAACAAAGCCAATGCGGCCATTGTGAGCAGTTTTCAAGCCCACGGGGCGCATGGCGCCACATGACCGGCCAAACGCGCCATATCGTGCGCGCACTGATCAGACCAAAGTCGCCGCCAAGCCGCGCCGCAAGCGCAACGGATGCGCGATACTTCTGCTTTCCCGGTCAAATATTCCGTCTGGAGCAGGCAACCATGTCCCAGTCCTCTCTGCCGCGCCTCGGTTTCATCGGCGCGGGCCGGCTCGCGCGTTGTCTGGCGCTGTGCTTTTCACGAGCCGGTTACCCGGTCACGGCGGTAGCGAGCCGCTCGGCGGCCTCGGCCAGCCGGCTTGCCAGTCAAATTGGGCATTGCGCGGCATTCGACAACCCTCAACAGGTGGTCGACGCCGCCGATATCGTCTTTTTAGCGGTTCCTGACGACAGCATCGGTACGTCAGCACACACACTCCGGTTCATTCCGGACCGTGCGGCTGGCCCGTACGGCAAGGCACTCGTGCATTGCAGCGGCGCCTCGCCGGTCGAATTGCTCGCCCCGGCGCGTGACCAGGGTGCCGCGATCGGCGGTTTTCATCCACTGTACCTGTTTAGCGGCGACCTCGCCGATCTCGAGCGCATCGCCGGTTGCTCGGTGACGATCGAAGCCGATGGCGCGCTCAAGGACGAACTGACGGCACTGGCCGTCGCGCTGCGCTGCCATCCGCTGTCGATTCCGCCGGGCGGCCGCATGCTTTATCACGCTGCCGCGCACTACGCCGCCAGCTTCGCGCTGTGCAGCCTCGCGGAATGCGTCGCGCTGTGGCGTACGCTCGGCTTTGCCGAAGACGACGCGCTGCGCGCCCTGCTGCCGATGCTCTCCGGCACCATCGAAACCGCTCGCGACAAAGGCCTGCCGAACGCGCTCGCGGGCCCCGTTTCGCGAGGCGACACGGGCGTGGTGCGCAAGCAGCTGGCGTTGCTGGAAGGGCTCGGGGGCGACCATGCCGCGCTCTACGGATTGCTGACGCGCCGCGCAGTAGAACTGGCTGAACGGCGCGCCACGCCGCCCGCCGCGATCGAAGCCATCTCTCAGGCCGTGGAAGAATCGCTCAGCCGGTCGCTGAATCAGGCCGCAGCAGGTGCAAGCGTCAAGTAAGCCGTGATAATGTGACGTCCGGCGCCGCACGCAATCCGCCAGCGCCGCGCATCGGGACCAACAGACGAGAACGCACAATGATCAAGGTCAGCATCCTTTATCCGTATCGGGAAAACGGCCACTTCGACGTGGACTATTACTGCGTCACGCATATGCCGCTCGCGGCAAAGCTGTTCGGGCCGTCCCTGAAAGGCTGGTCGGTCGACGTCGGCATCAACGCCGGACCACCCGGAACGCCGCCGCCGTATGTCGCCGCGGGTCACTTCCTGTTCGACAGCACGGACGACTTCTACAAGGTCTTCAAGTCGGTCTCCGAGCAACTGATGGCCGACATTCCGAACTACACCGACGCCGGCAACGGCACGACCCTGATCAGCGAGATCAAGATTTCCGTGTGATGCCCAGCGGACGCGGCACGAATGCGGGCCTGTAATACCGATAGCCGTCGTCGAACGTGACCTGCAAGCCGTGGCATCGCGGCACCGCACGGCCGCTCGAGACGACGCATAACGCGCTCTGCCGCAGTAAGGGCGCGGGCAATCCAAATGAAACCGCCGGCGCGCCGATCGAAAAGCGCCGGCACCCTGCGGCCGGTCGGCGGCCGTCATCCGAAGGATAAGGACACGAGATGTTTGGCGATATCGCCCGTTTTCTGCTCAATACCGTCTTCACGCTGTTCGGCGCTGCGCTGTTGCTGCGCGCCTGGTTGCAGGTCGTGCGCATGCCGCCCTACAACCCCGTCACGAACGCCGTGCTGCAGGCCACCAACTGGATCGTCCTGCCGTTGCGGCATATCCTGCCGAGCACGCGCAAGATCGACTGGGCGAGCCTTGTCGCCGCCCTGATCGCGGCCATCGTCTATGTGGTGCTGATGGTGGTCCTGACCGGCGCCGATCCGCTCACGCTGCTGCCGACGCTGCTGATCGTCGCGGTGCTCACGCTGATTAAATGGGCACTGAATCTGATCATCTGGATGACGATCCTGATGGCGCTGCTGTCGTGGCTCAATCCACGCTCGCCCGCCATGCCGATTCTGTACCAGTTGACGGCGCCGTTCCTGAATCCGCTGCGCCGCGTGGTGCCGCAACTCGGTGGCATCGACCTCTCGCCGATTCTGCTGTTCGTGATCGTGCAGGTACTGCTGATGGTGGTCACCCGCGCGGCCGTGCAACTGACTTACTTCGTGATCTGACGCCGCCCGCTGCCCGCCGCATTCAGCCGCCGCCCTCACAGGCGGCGGCTTCGCTTCATGTTTCGCTTATTGCTTCGTCAACTGACCGTAGGCGACCGTCGTGTTGGTCGCCGTCTTGATCATGAAGAAAATCGTGCGGACGTACAGATTGCTGCCCGTGATCGGCAGGAACGTAATCGCGGCATTGCCGGAGTATGTCGCGCCGGATTTCAGCGTGCAGGACGCGGTCGTGCCGGTCACGCTCAACGTGTAGAGGTTCTTCGCCGACGACGGCGTGGCGAGCAGCAACGTTCCGGAGACCGGGCAATTGCTCAGGGTGCCGCTTAGTGTGCCGTCGCTTGCAATCGTCAGCGACGACCCGGTTTCCGCCCACGTGCCCGCCACGCTCGACTGCGTCACGGCGAGCGCATTCGCGGCATCGTAGTTCCAGGACAGGTTCACCGTGTTGCCGTTCTCGACGTAGGTGCCGGTGAATGTCTGCTTGTTGACGAAAGAACCCGAACCGGAGGTCGTCGGATAGTAGAAGTTGGAGATGAAAGCGGTGCCCGAGGTGAGCGTCCAGTTCGGCGAGGTGGCCGCGAGCACGCCGAAGAATTGCGAGATGCCGAAACCGGCTACCGTATCCAGGTAAGAGATGTTGCCCTGCGGATCGATGAGCGCCGTGGTCTTGTCGACGCCGGACTGGGTGACCCAGATCCCTTCCACACCGTTGCCCACGGCCGCAGCCGAACCGCTTTGCGGACTGGACAGACTCGGCAACGGTTCGCCATTGAGGGCCGCCGACGAAGCCGGCGCGCTAGCCGGGGCGGGAGCGCTCGCCACCGACGGTGACGAAGCGCTGCCGGCCGAAGGCGTCGGCGTCGGATTGCCCCCGTCGCCACCACCGCCGCCGCAAGCTGCCAGAGCGAGCGAAGCGAGCAGAGATAACGTCAATTTAGCCTTGTTTTTCATATCCATTTTTTGTTTTTGGGGCGGTTGCACAGCCAATCAGATTCGCTGCGTCGCGCCCGTTCGTAGTTAGTAATTTGATCTCGATGTTTGCTGTCAGCGCCAGTTCGATAAATCATTCCAGCAATCCGCTTGACGGAGTGAAATCGCATGAATTGCTGTAACAATTGGAAAGGACGCAAGGGGAGTAAACGGCGGGATTTCAATAAGCTTTAATATTTATTTGAATTTTTTGAGATCAGCCCTTTGATGCCAATGAATATGATGCAGAACGAATCAAAATCGGATTTGGCCCGACGGCTCTAATGGATTGGTTTCGTATTAATACGCGCTTCCATCTGCGTTCAATTTCTTCGAACTGATCGGCAATCGGCGAGTTTGTGTCGCGACTCGGTCTGCACGGCCTTCGCGCCCCCCGATAACGCGTACGAAGCGCGGTCGCGATTGCCCACATGGGAGGCGGCGACGCGCGTTGAATGGCACGACGGCCCGTCAAGACCGGTGATGCCGCCGAGGAGAAATTTCGAAGAGACGCCCGAGATGGCAGGAGACATTCACCACGCAGCTGGCGCTAAACCGGCATTCACCGCACACGGGTTTTCGCAGCAGATAAGCTTTCCGATGGGCGGTCAACCTCCTCGTTTGCCAAATCATGCGAAACGCGCGTAGAATGGCGGGCTCTGCGGGCGTCGTATAATGGTAATACCCTAGCTTCCCAAGCTAGAGCCGTGGGTTCGATTCCCATCGCCCGCTCCAGATACTTTCCGAATGCTCCGTTGGCAAGCGGCAACTTCGTCAAAGGATCTGGCTCTACCGCTCTTCCCGTCCGTCCCGGCCAAGAATCTTTTTCTCAAGCTCAACAATTGATCCGCTTGCCAAACCGGCCAGCAGACGCGGCATTGCTATAGCAGCCGGCGAAATAGCCGAGGGTGCCTCGGCATTTTCGAATGCATGCCGAGTTCAACGGGCGGCGCCTTTTCGATTGGCATCGTATAACCGCGTGCGATCTGCAGCTTAGTCAAGCGACTCACGCGCTGATGATTGGTATTTGCCGAAATAATCGGCCCCCGGGAAATACCTTACAAATTTATTAACTCAACCGAATATACATTTCGCTATTTAAACGCAATGGTGGCACCGCCTCCCCCTAGTCGCCACCACCCGCACTCCGTCTGGACGCATCCTTTTCGGGTGTGCTACCTTACGCGCACTTGCAACGCCCGCTCCACCTTCCTGCTGATGCCTTCAGCAGAATCCAGCACGAGCCGCCTCCATGAAGGCGGCTTTTTTGTCCTAGGGGCGGCCCCCGGCGCCGCGGTCCGTAAGCGAGGCGCCTGCCGGTGCCTGGCGTGCAACTCGCGGCCCTACATACGGCGCGAGCGCGGACACGCGCCGCGCAGCACGCCAGGCAAACCGCGAAGCCCTTACCCTTGTAGCAGCATCGACAATGATCCACGATCCAAACGACGCCGGCCTGCCGGACCAACTTCCGACACCCTCCCCAGAAGCCGAAGACCAGCCCGTCGGCGACGCGCCGCCGCAGGAAGAAGCCCTGCATCGGCGCCGCATCCGCAGCTTTGTCACGCGCGCCGGCCGCGTCTCGACCGGCCAGCGCCGCGCAATGGACGACCTCGGCCCACGCTTCGTGGTGCCCTTCGCGCCGCAGCAACCCGACTGGAACAGCGTGTTCGGCCGTGAAGCGCCGCGCGTGCTGGAAATCGGTTTCGGCATGGGTGCGACCACGGCGGAGATCGCCTCGCACCGTCCCGACGACGATTTCCTCGGCGTCGAAGTGCACGAGCCGGGCGTGGGTGCGCTGCTGAAACTGATGGGCGAGCAGAACCTGTCGAACATCCGCATCATTCAGCATGACGCGGTCGAAGTGCTCGAACAGATGATCGCGCCCGACAGCCTCGACGGCGTGCACATCTTCTTTCCGGACCCGTGGCACAAGGCGCGCCACCACAAGCGCCGGCTGATCCAGTCGAAGTTTGTCGCGCTGCTCGTATCGCGCCTGAAGCCGGGCGCCTATCTGCATTGCGCGACCGACTGGCAGAACTACGCAGAACAGATGCTCGAAGTACTGAGCGCCGAGCCGTCGCTTAAAAACACCGCCGACGGCTATGCACCGCGTCCGGAGTACCGTCCGGTGACGAAGTTCGAGCGCCGTGGATTGCGGCTCGGGCACGGCGTATGGGATCTGGTTTTCCGCAAACGCGGCGCTGAGTAAGACCGCGCGCAGAGACTCACACGCCAATCAGACAAAGGTCCGCGAATGCGGACCTTTTGTCATGTTGTCACGGCTCGAGAAAACCGAAGGCACTCACTCCGTCCAGCTCAACGCCCCGCTATAGCCGACCAGCAGGATCAGTAATCCGAAACCGATCCGATACCACGCGAACGCAGTGAAGTCGTGCGCGGCGATATAGCGCAACAGCCAGCGCACGCAGGCAAACGCGCTGATGAAGGCCGCCACGAAGCCGAGCGTGAAGGTGCCGAGCGCATCGACGGAAAGCTGATGCCAGTCTTTATGCAGTTCATAAGCCGTCGCGCCGAAAATGATCGGAATTGCGAGGAAAAAGGAAAACTCCGTGGCGACGCGCCTATCGAGGCCGAACAGCATCCCGCCGATGATCGTCGAGCCCGAGCGCGACATACCCGGAATCAGCGCGAAACATTGCGCGAGCCCCACTTTTAGCGCGTCCAGCGCACTCAAGTCGTCCACGTTCTGCACGCGCGCCACCGTTTCGCCGCGGGTGCGCTGCCGCGACTCCGCCCATAGAATCACCACGCCGCCCGCCACCAGCGCGAATGCAACCGGCACCGGTGAAAACAACGCCGCCTTGATGGTCTTTTCGAATAACAGGCCGAGCACGATCGCGGGAATCGTGGCAATGATCACGTTCAGCGTGAAGCGGCGCGCGTCCGGCCGGCTGGGCAAGCCGGACACCACACTGCCGATGCGGCGGCGGTATTCCCAGCACACGGCGAGAATCGCGCCGAGCTGGATCACGACATCGAAGGTTTTCGCGTGTTCGTCGGTAAAGTTCAGCAGACTGCCCGCGACGATCAGATGCCCTGTGCTCGATACGGGCAAAAACTCCGTCAACCCTTCGACGACGCCCAGAATCAGCGCCTTGCAAGCCAATAGCCAGTCCATCCGTGCCCCTCATCGCTATAGATAGTCGGAACGAACAGGGCCGGCGTGGAATCGCGCGGCCCTGCCGGCCGCGCGCGCCACGTCATTTTTCGACGATTTGCACGCGTATGCCGTTTGTAAGGATGGTGATTGTACCGGGTTCGTAATTCACACCGGCAAATTGCAGCTGTTCGGGCTTGAAGGTGTAGATCGGATAGTTGGTCAGCAACTGCGTGGCGAGCAGCCCCGCCGCGGCGTTGATCTGCTGCGTGTAGGCCTGCGCCTGCCCGCTCACGCTGACGTTGTCGACGTTCGGTGACCTGAGCACGACCGATTTGCTGGCGGCGTCGTAGGCCAGTTCGCTCGACAGCATGAACACGCCGTCCACCGGCTGCGGCATGAAGGGACTCGCGAAGCGGGCGTCGAGCTTCACCGAGACGCGGTTCGCATCCGGCAGGAAGCCGACCACGGGGTTGGTCAGCGCGATATCGAACACCTGCGAGACCGTGCGCTGATACGGGAACTTGCGCTGCACCGCGTCTTGCACCTGCTGCTGAGAGAACGTGTAGTGCGAAGGAATGAACGGAAACGTCGATGTTGCACAGGCCGCGAGCGAAACGGTGATGCCGAGCGCGCCGGAACCGGTCAGCGCGGCGAGCAGAAAGCGGCGCCGGGCCGGCGCAGCGGGTCGAGTCATGCGAAATCTCCTGTGGAAACCTGTTCGGGCATGCAATTGCGTTGTTCGTTTGCGGCTTGCGGCGTTTTGGCCATGCGTGCGCTCATGCGTATTGTCAGCGGCGTCAGCGGACATCCGGCCGCGCGCGCGGTTGAGTCTGGGCTTCGAGTTGCGTGAGCCACGCGAGTGCTTCGCCGCGATTCGTGCCGCACATTTCCAACTGCGGTTGCAAACCGGAACAGCACGCCGGCCGCTCAGGCTGGCCGAAGATCGCACAGCGCAGATCGTCGCCGAGCTGCACACAGCGCACGCCCGCCGGCTTGCCGTTCGGCATGCCCGGAATGGCACTCGAAATCGACGGCGCAATACAGCACGCGCCGCAATCGGGGCGGCACGCGTGACCGGCCACATGGAACGCAGGCTCGCCCTTCACGACACGCTTCGACACTTCAGACACTTCGCTCACCACATTCTTCCCGAACCCGAAAGCGGGCAATGCATTATCAGACCCGCATTGTGCCACCGCATTCCATGCGACCTTTTTACGCAATCGCGCGAACGCGCGCTCACGTACACTCGGGGGATCCGAAAGGCCATGCTCAAGAAGCGTCTGCGCTGTTCGATCCGGTTTCGCGAATCACCGCCGGTTCCGCCTCTTCCTCGATGGCCGCCAGCCCTCGAGCCCCTCATGTCCAACGACAACTCGCTGTTCCGCCCCGACCTGCTCGCCAAATACAGTGCCAACGGCCCGCGGTATACGTCCTATCCGACAGCCCTGCAGTTCCGCGACGATTTCGATCCCGCCGACTATTTACGCTCCGCCGCCGATCCGGGCGCCTCGTCAACGGATCTCTCGCTGTACTTCCACATTCCGTTTTGCGACACCGTGTGTTTCTACTGCGGTTGCAATAAGGTCGCCACGAAAAACCGCGCGCACGCGCGTCCGTACCTCGCCCAGCTGAAGCGCGAAATAGCCTTGCAGGCGGCGTGTTTCGATACGCGGCGCCCGGTATCGCAATTGCATTGGGGCGGCGGCACGCCAACCTTTCTGTCGCACGACGAAACGGCCGAACTGATGGCGGCCACGCGTGAGCACTTCATGCTGCTGCCCGATGCCGAAGCCGAGTATTCGATCGAAGTCGATCCGCGCGAAGCGTCGCCCGAGACGATCGCGCATTTGCGCAAGCTGGGCTTCAACCGGCTGAGCCTCGGCGTGCAGGACTTCGATCCGGTCGTGCAGCAGGCGATCAATCGCATTCAACCGCTCGAAATGACCGCGTCGGTCATGCAGGCGGCGCGCGACACCGGCTTTCACTCGATCGGTGTCGATCTGATTTATGGGCTGCCGCATCAAACGGTCGAGAGCTTCAGCCGCACGCTCGACACGATGATCGAGCTCGCGCCCGATCGTCTCTCGGTATTCGCCTACGCCCACATGCCGCAGCTCTTCAAGATGCAACGGCAGATGGACCCCGCCACGCTGCCCTCGCCTGATGTCCGCCTCGCGATCCTGCAGCGCGTGGTCGAACGTCTGACGGGCGCGGGCTATGTGTACATCGGCATGGATCACTTCGCGCTGCCCACCGACGAACTGGCGCGCGCGCAAGCGCAGCGAACCTTGCATCGCAATTTTCAGGGCTACAGCACGCGCGCCGAATGCGATCTGATCGGTTTCGGCGCATCGTCGATCGGCAAGGTCGGCGACGTGTACGCACAGAATGCCAAGGATCTGCCGGGCTATGCCGCGGCCATCGATTCAGGCAAGCTCGCCATCAGGCGCGGCGTGCGCCTGAGCGCCGACGACCGTCTGCGCGGCGACGTGATCACGCAATTGATGTGCAACCTGGAATTGCGCTTCGATGAATTCGAAGCGGCTTACGGCATCCGCTTCGCCGAGACGTTCGAGCCGGAGCTGGAACGTTTGCGCGGCTTCGAGCAGGACGGTCTGGTATCGCTCGCCACGGACAAGCTCGAAGTGCGAATGGCCGGCCGCATGCTCGTGCGCAACATCGCTATGGTGTTCGACCGTTACCTCGGCCAGCAGACGCTCGAACGGTTTTCCCGCACGGTCTGAAGGCTTCGACGCGGTTGAGGGCAACCGGCTTGCCCGCCGTTCAATTTTCGGACATAATCTGCGTCTTCGCTGCGCGCAGGGTTCTGGTGCGTACGCTGCAACATCTGCCCAGGTGGTGAAATTGGTAGACGCAGGGGACTCAAAATCCCCCGCCGCAAGGCGTGCCGGTTCGATTCCGGCCCTGGGCACCAAAGAATTCGCAAGACCGCTGTTTCAGCATTTCCTCAAACCCCGCCAGCACATGCTGCTCGCGGGGTTTGTTGTTTGTGGCGGCCTGCCTGACAACCTCGACAGATCTGAACGAACGTGAGCGGCGTGAGCACGACCATCGCCTCTCACGCCATCCGATACCCCTTACCGCCCCACCGCCCGCGCCCCGCCCTGCACGGCCGCGCGCCGGCGCTTGAACACGTACCCGGCCCACATCACCACCAGCCACGCCGGCACCAGCCATACTGAAACGGACAGACCGGGCGTCATTGCCAGAATCACGAGGATCAATGCCATGAACGCGAGGCAGATCCAGTTGCTGACCGGAAACCAGAACGACTTGAATACGAGCGTCTCGCCTGCCGCGACCATCGCCTTGCGCGACTTGAGATGCGTGAGGCTGATCAGCGCCCAGTTGAGCACGAGCGCCGCCACCACCAGCGCCATCAGCAAGCCGAGCGCTTCGGCCGGAATCAGGTAGTTGACGATCACGCACGTGAACGTGGCGAGCGCGGACAAACCGATCGCCATATACGGCACGCCGCGCCGGTCGACCTTCATCAGCGCGCGCGGAGCGTTACCCTGCTCCGCGAGACCGTACAGCATGCGGCTGTTCGCATAGACGCCGCTGTTGTACACCGACAGCGCCGCGGTCAACACCACCACGTTGAGGACGTTCGCGGTCAGCGTCGAGCCGATCTGCGAGAAGATCATCACGAACGGACTGCCGCCGGCCGCGACCTCGTTCCACGGATACAACGACAACAGCACCGTCAGCGAGCAAATGTAGAAAATCAGAATCCGGTAGATCACCTGATTCACGGCCTTTGGAATGCTCTTCTGCGGCTCGTCGGCTTCCGCCGCCGTAATGCCGATCAACTCCAGCCCGCCGAACGAGAACATGATCACCGCGAGCATCATGAACAGACCATGAAACCCATGCGGGAAAAAGCCGCCGTGGGCCCAGAGGTTGGCGATCGACGCTTGCGGGCCGCCGTGGCCGCTGATCAGCAGATAGCCGCCGAACACGATCATGCCGACCACCGCCGCGACCTTGATGATCGCGAACCAGAACTCCGTTTCGCCGTAGGCTTTGACGTTGGCGAGATTGATCGCGTTGATGCCAGCGAAGCACACCAGCGCCGACACCCACGTCGGCACGCCGGGCCACCAGTAGTGAACATACGTGCCGACAGCGGTCAGCTCGGCCATACTCACGAGCACATACAGGACCCAGTAATTCCAGCCCGACAGAAAGCCGGCAAAGTCGCCCCAATACTTGTACGCGAAGTGGCTGAACGAACCGGCCACCGGCTCCTGCGCCACCATTTCCCCCAACTGCCGCATGATCATGAAGGCGATGATGCCGCCGATCGCGTAGCCGAGAATCATCGACGGACCGGCTGCCTGCAACACGCTGGCGGAGCCGAGAAACAGGCCGGTGCCGATCGCGCCGCCCAGCGCGATGAGCTGGATGTGGCGATTCTTGAGCCCCCGCTTCAGGCCGTCTTGCTGCTGTGCACTATTCAAATTGCGCCCCAGTGTATGAATATCGATCACCCGATCGGACTTATGGTCCGGGCCGGCCGAACCTGAAATTTTACCGTGGCCGATATTACCTAAATACTGGGAGCAACCCGCGCTTGGTTCTGCGCCGCACTTAACGGCAAGGATAGTGATTGTCACTGGCGCAGGGCTTCTGTATGTTGCCCTAGTCGGGCTTTCAGCCTCCGGAGATTCAACATGTCGCCCAAACGTCTGCTTTGCGCCGCTGCTTTGTGTCTCTGCTTCCCCGCGGCCGCCGCTCTCGCCCAAACCGCCGCGCCGGCCACGCCGCCCACCGCCGCGCCTCCCGTGGAACCCGCTGCCGAGCCGCCCATCGAGCCGGGTATGGAGACGAGCGCACCCGAAGCCCCTGCTCCCGCACCCGTGGCGCCCGCCGCACCGCCCGTGAAGGCTGCCGCCGCGCCGCCTCCCGCCGCGCCCATGACCGGTCCGGTACGCAATGTCGTGCTGGTTCACGGCGCGTTCGTCGACGGCTCGAGCTGGAACGGTGTGGTCGCCAAACTTCAGCAGAAAGGCTATCACGTGAGTTCGGTGCAGAACCCGCTCACCTCGCTCGCCGACGATGTCGCCGCGACCCGCCGCGTCCTCGCACGCCAGGACGGGCCGACCATGCTGGTGGGGCATTCGTGGGGCGGCGTCGTGATCACCGAAGCGGGCGCGAACGCGCCGAACGTCGCGGGCCTCGTCTATATCGCGGCGATCGCGCCGGACCTGCACGAGTCGACCGTGGATCTGATGAAGCGCGCCGCGCCAATGCCCGCGGGTGCGAGCATCATCAAGGATCCGAGCGGCTTCCTCTGGCTCGATCGCACGAAATACCATGCAGATTTCGCCGCGGACGTCCCCGAGAATCTGACGCGCGTGCTTGCCACCGCGCAGGTGCCGATTGCCGCAACGGCCTTCAGTGAAACGGTCAGTCAGGTCGCCTGGAGGGAAAAGCCGTCGTGGTACGTGATCACGACACGCGACCGGGCTGTGTCGCCGGAAGTCGAAAGATTCATGGCCGACCGCATGGGTGCGAAAGTCGTGCCGATGGCGTCGAGCCACCTGGCGCCGGTATCGCACGCGGGCGCGATTGCCGACGTGATCGATCACGCGGCGCGTGAGCTGAGCCGGCAGCAGTAGTCCCGTTCAGGCGCATTCGCGAGTGTCCTTCGCGCAATACCGGTTCGATGCTCTCCCGCAGTACGATTCGATTGGGACACCATAGGTTTCCGAGCCTCCGGCGTTCAACGCAACATGAACGACATCGCCGACAGGCAGTTCAGCACGCGCACCGCATGTTCCGCCGACGCCGCGCTGAATCGCAGGGTGACTGCATCGACGCGCGTGAGCGTCGGCCATTGGCAAAACAGATCGGCAAGCGCGCTGGTTTGCACGCGCAGTTCGCATTCCAGCGGCTTCGTTTGGGCGTGCGAGGATTCCCGCGCATACCCGTTGGCGAGATGCTGCTGAACCACTTCGCGCGCGGCGCTCCCGATCGCCGCGCGCGCGTTTGCCGGTGACTGCGTGACGCCGCTCGCATGCCCGGTCGCGCTCTTGGTGACGACGAAACGCGCGCCCGGGAAACGCGGCGCGGTTTCTTCGGCGAAAACGTCGTCGCCGGATAAAAGCCCGACCCGTGCGCCATATTCTTCCGCCAGCGCGCCATATACGCCCGCCTCGCCGACCTCGACGCCGTTCAGCGAAACGCGTGCGAAGGCGAAACTGTTGATCGTATGTGCAAGGACGCCGCGCGTTTGCGACATGGCGTGATAGCCGATCATGAAGACCAGCGCCGCGCCGTATTCGAGCCCGGCCATCATGCCGAGCGTGCGCGGTTTGCCGAGCACCACCTGAGCGCGCGCATCGAGCAGGTCAGGTAGCAGATTGCGAAAGCCGCCATGAGAATCGTTGACCCATACTTGCGTCGCGCCGCCGGCGAATGCGCCTTCGATCGCGGCGTTGGCTTCGAGCGTCATCCAGCGGCGCGCCGCTTCGTATTCGCTGTTGCCCGCGCGCGTTTGTTCGGGATGAAACACGCCGGCAATGCCTTCGATATCGACGGAAATGAGGACTTTCATCGGGGAGCGGGCTTGAGTAGTTGGACGAGATCGGGAACGCTGTCACGCAGCGACAGACGCCGATGGCCATCGCGTCCGGCCACGGAAGCAGCACGCCACAAGGCGTCGAGAATCGCCTGCTCGACGCTGTCCGCGCAGGCGCGAAAGAGCGGGTCAAGACGCTCGTCGGCGAGCAGCGGCGGCAGCGTAATGAAGTCGGCCCCGTGCGGCACGGTATAAGCCGTTGAAAACGCCAGCGCGATATCGCCGCTGCCATGTCCATATACCGAACCGGTGCGCGCGAGACCTGCCCCCGCGCGTAACGAAAGGCGCTTGAGTTGGCGCGCGTCGAGCGGCGCATCGGTGGCGACGATCATGATGATCGAGCCTTGCTCGGGTTTCGTCGCCGGCGTGGCTGACAATGCAGCGGTCTCCACTTTGGCAGCACGTTCGGCCAGCATGCGACCGAGCGGCGTACCGTCGACAGTCAGCATCGGCAGGCGGCCGAAGTTCGCCAGCACGAGTGCGCCGACGGTATAACTGCGACCGGCTGCGCTCACCACGCGCGACGCGTTGCCGATGCCGCCCTTCAGATCGAAGCACGACATGCCCCGGCCCGCGCCGACCGATCCGCTCGCGACATCCGAACTCGTGGCTGCCCAAGCTTCGTCGAAATGCTGCCCGGTGACGGCGAGCGCCTGGATGTCGTTCAGATAGCCGTCATTGCATTCGAACACCAAAGGATTGACCGTCGACCACTCGCGTCCGATCTGCGGATCGGCACGCACCGCCGCGCGAATCTGCGCCTGCGCGACAGCGGCGACGCTGAATGTGTTGGTCAACGCGATCGGCGTTTCCAGCGTGCCGAGTTCTTCGACCTGCACGAGCCCGATGCTTTTGCCGAACCCGTTGATCACCGAAGCCGCCGCCGGCACCTTGTCGAGAAAGGGATCCCCGTCATGCGGACGAATCACGGTCACGCCGGTTTGCACGGCGCCTTCATCGAGCGTGCAGTGCCCGACTGTCACGCCCGGCACGTCGGCAATCGTGCCGAGCGGACCCGCCGGCAATGTGCCGACATGCGGCGCGTTTTGAATCTTTGGCAAATTCATGGCCGGTCTAGCTTCGGATCGAGCGCATCGCGCAGTCCGTCGCCGAGCAGATTGAACGCCAGCACGGTCAGGAAAATCGCCAGACTCGGAAACAGCGCGATATGCGGTGCCGTCACCATGTCGGCGCGCGCTTCATTGAGCATCGCGCCCCACTCGGGCGTCGGCGGTTGTGCGCCGAGGCCGAGAAACGACAGGCTTGCCGCCGTGATGATCGAGGTACCGATACGCATCGTGAAGTACACCACCACCGAAGAAATCGTCCCCGGCAGAATGTGCCGCACGATGATGGTCCAGTCCGACGCGCCGATGCTGCGCGCCGCCTCGATATACGTGAGCTGCTTGAGCATCAGCGTATTGCCGCGCACGAGCCGCGCGAACGCCGGAATGCTGAAGATCGCCACCGCGCAGATCACGTTAATCATGCCGTTGCCGAGAATCGCCACCACGCCGATCGCCAGCAGAATGCCGGGAAAAGCGAACAGCACGTCGGCGACGCGCATCGTGATGCGATCCCACCAGCCTTCGTAATAGCCGGCCAGCAAACCGAAGAGCGTTCCGATCACCGCGCCGATCGCAACGGACAGAAAGCCTGCTTCGAGCGAAATGCGCGAACCCGCGAGAATGCGGCTGAAAATATCGCGGCCCAGCGAATCCACGCCGAACCAGTGCGCGGCGGACGGCCCTGCGTTCAACGCATCGTAGTCGAAGAAATTCTCCGGATCGTACGGCACGATATGCGGCGCCGCAATTGCAAGCGCGATCAATAACAGCACGAAAATGCCGGCGGCAAGCGCCACATGCTGCTTACGGAATTTGCGCCAGAATTCGCTCCACGGCGTGCGGATCGCAGGCTCGGCTTTCACGGTGCTGGCCGCATTCGGCTCGGTGGCGGTCGTGCTCATGCGGGCCTCACTTGAAACGGATGGTCGGGTTGATCACGGCGTACAGCACGTCCACGACCAGATTGATGATGATGAATTCCAGCGAGAACAACAGCACTTCGGCCTGGATCACCGGATAGTCGCGCATCGACACGGCATCCACCAGCAGGCGTCCGAGGCCCGGCCAGTTGAACACCACTTCGACCACGATCGAGCCGCCCAGCAGAAAACCGAATTGCAGACCCATCATCGTGATGACGGGAATCATCGCGTTGCGCAGGCAGTGTTTGACGATCACGAGAGGTTCGGGCACACCCTTTGCGCGCGCGGTGCGCACGAAGTCTTCGTTCATCACCTCGACGAACGATGCGCGGGTGAAGCGCGCCATCACCGCCGCGACAGCCGCCCCGAGTGTAAGCGACGGCAGCACATAGCTCTGCCACGAACCATCGCCGACAATCGGCAGCCAGCCGAGCTTCACCGAAAAAATCTCCATCAGCAGCATGCCGAGCGCGAACGCGGGAAACGAAATGCCCGATACCGCCAGCGTCATGCCGAGGCGGTCGGGCCAGCGGTTGCGCCATACGGCCGAGACGATGCCGATGCCCATACCCAGCACGACCGCCCACACCATGCTGGCGAGCGTGAGCAGTAGGGTCGGCATGAAGCGTTCGCCGATTTCCTCGCTGACCGGGCGTTTGCTGCGCGTGGAGACGCCGAAGTCGCCGTGCGCGATCTTCACGAAGAAGCTGGCGAACTGCTGCGGCATCGGTTTGTTCAGGCCGAGGTCGGCGCGCACCAGAGCGACCGTCGCCTCGTCCGCTTCGGGACCGGCGGCGAGCCGCGCCGGATCGCCAGGCAACAGATGCACGAACAGGAACACCAGCACGGCGACGATGAAGAGCGTCGGCAGCAGGCCAAAGAGACGTTTGACGAGGAAGTTCAGCATGGAACCCAATCCGGCAATGATGCGGGCAACGAAAGATCTTGTGCAGCGCGTAGTGGAGCAAAGCAGTGACCGCCCAGTGCGGGCGTGCCAATGAAACGGCACGTCCGCGAGCACAGTCAATTCATTACTTGATCGCGATCTCGTCGAAGTTGAACGAACCGTCCGGAGCCACATAAGCACCCGACAGACGCTTGCTGCGCGCGTACACCACCTTCTCCTTGACGAGGAAGATCCACGGCGCGTCGGCCCAGATGCGTTTTTGCGCGTCGGTGTAGAGTTCGGCTTTCTTCGTGCGGTCGGTGGTTTCGAGCGCCTGCTTCAGATCGCTGTCGACGGCGTCGTTCTTGTAGTACGCGGTATTGACCATCTTGGGCGGGAACGAGACGGATGCGAGCAGCGGCGTGATCGCCCAATCGGCTTCACCCGTCGACGACGACCAGCCCGCGTAGTACATCCGCACCGGCGCGGTCGCGGCGTCCTGCGCGCTCTCCACCTTGGCGACCCGTTGACCGGCCTCGAGCGCTTCGACTTGCGCCTTGATGCCCACTTGCGCGAGTTGCTGCTGCACGAACTGGATCACCTTCTGCGCGGTCGAGTAGTTATACGCGGACCACAGCGTGGTTTCGAAACCGTTCGGATAGCCCGCTTCCTTCAGCAGCGCGCGCGCCTTGGCCGGATCGTACGGCCACGGCCCCTGCTTCACCGCATAGTCGACGCCTTGCGGCACCACGCCGTCGGCCGGCGTCGCGTAACCGGCGAACGCGACCTTGGTGAGTGCGTCCTTGTTGACCGCATAGTTCAGCGCCTCACGCACCTTCGGATTGTCGAACGGCTTCTGGTTCACGTTCAGGCTGATATAGCGCTGAATGATCGACGGCGACGCGATCAGATCGACCTTCGGGCTCGACTGCAATTGCGCGGCCTGCTCGAACGGCACCTGGAACGCGAAATCCGCTTCGCCGGTACGCATCAACGCGGCCCGCGTGTTGTTGTCGACCACCGGTTTCCAGTCGATCGCATCGACCTTCGGGTAACCCTTCTTCCAGTAGCCGGCGAACTTCTTCACCGTCAGGTCGCCGGCAGGATCCCACTTCACCAGTTCGAACGGACCGGTGCCGACCGGATGGAACGCAATGTCCTTGCCGTACTTTTTCAGCGCGTCCGGAGAAATCATCACCGCCGACGGATGCGCGAGCACATTGATGAACGCCGAGAACGGCGCCTTCAGCGTGATCTTCACCGTGTACGCATCGACCACCTCGGTCTTCTCGATGCGGTTGAACATGTTGTAGCGCTTGAGCTTGTTCGCCGGATCGGTCACGCGGTCGAAGTTCGCTTTCACCGCGGCAGCGTTGAAGTCGGTGCCGTCCTGGAACTTCACGCCATGGCGCAGCTTGAACGTGTAGACCTTCGCATCGGAGCTGGCTTCGTAGCTGTCGGCCAGCACGTTGACCAGTTTCATGTCCTTGTCGAACCCAAAGAGCCCCTGATAGAACGACTTGGCGACGGCTTGCGAGAGCGTGTCGTTGGCATCGTACGGATCGAGCGTCGTGAAGGTCGAGGCGACGGCCATCACGGCCGTGGTGTCGGCGTGCGCCGCATTGCCCGCGAGCATCGCGAACACCACCGCGCCGCCGCTGACCAGCGCGCGCAAACGAAACGGAGAAGACGGGACCAGCAGGTTCATGAGGTTGACTCCAGGCTGCGAGATGAAAACAGGTTGAGATGCTGCGAGAGAAAGCGTGTGGCTTGGGTTCTTGGTACAGCTCTTTAGTCAGGCTTTTTAGTACCGCTCTTTAATACGCACCGCCCACGCGATGCCGGGCGACGAAATGGTCCGGCCCGACCGCGACGAGCGGCGCCACGACAGGTTCATCGTTCAGCGCGCGGATCGGGCTCGGAATCTCGTCGGCGGCGAGCATGCGTTTCGCGTGACGGCGCGCCGGATCGGCAACCGGCACCGCGCCCATCAGCTTGCGCGTGTAGGGATGCTGCGGTGCTTCGAACACCGCGCGGCGCGGGCCGATTTCGACGATCTGGCCGAGATACATCACCGCGACGCGATGACTGACGCGTTCGACCACCGCCATGTCGTGCGAAATGAACACGTACGCGACGCCGAGTTCGCGCTGCAGATCAAGCATCAGGTTGACGATCTGCGCCTGCACCGACACGTCGAGCGCGGAAACGGATTCGTCGGCGATCACGACTTTCGGATTCAACGCGAGCGCGCGCGCAATCGCGATCCGCTGCCGCTGACCGCCGGAGAATTCATGCGGATAACGCCGCGCGGCTTCGGGAGGCAAGCCGACTTTTTCGAGCAGCCATGCAACACGTGCCTGCGCTTGGGCGCCTTGCGCGACGCCGTGCACGAGCAACGGCTCCATGATCGAGAAGCCGACCGTCAGACGCGGATTCAGCGAGGCGAACGGATCCTGGAAAATAAACTGGATGTCGCGGCGCAGCGCCTGCAACGCGGGACCGGTCAGCGAACTGATTTCCTTGCCGTTGAATTCGATCGACCCGCTCTGACTTTCGACGAGGCGCAGCAGCGAGCGGCCCGTGGTCGATTTGCCGCAACCCGATTCACCGACCAGCGCCAGCGTTTCGCCGGGCCGCAAGTCGAAGCTGACTTTTTCCACCGCATGCACGCGGCCCGTCACACGGCCGAAGAGGCCGCTCCTGACCGGAAAGCGCGTGACCAGATCGCGCACACGCAGAATCGGCGGCGTGGTTTCCAGCACCAGCGGCTGCGTTTCTTCAGCGACGGCAGCTGCGGGACGCACGGCTGCGTCGCTGCCGCTCAGACTCGCCTGTTCGACGGTCAGGATCGGGAACCGGGCCGGTTGATCCGTGCCTTGCATCGCGCCGAGACGCGGCACGGCGGCAAGCAACGCCTTTGTATAAGGATGCGATGGCGCGGCGAACAACGCGTCGGACGCGCCCTCTTCCACCTTCTCGCCGCGATACATCACCAGCACGCGGTCCGCCACTTCGGCGACCACGCCCATGTCGTGCGTGATGAAGATCACGCCCATGTTCATCTCGTCCTGCAAGCCGCGGATCAGTTGCAGAATCTGCGCCTGGATCGTCACGTCGAGCGCGGTGGTGGGTTCATCGGCGATCAGCAGCGCGGGCTTGCACGACAGCGCCATCGCGATCATCACGCGCTGACGCATGCCGCCCGACAGTTGATGCGGAAACCGCGCCGCCACGCGCCGAGCTTCCGGAATGCGCACGAGTTCCAGCAAGCGCAGCGTTTCTGCATGCGCGGCCGAGCCGCTCTTGCCCTGATGCAAGGCGATTGCTTCGCTGATCTGATCGCCTACCGTGAAGACCGGATTGAGCGAGGTCATCGGCTCCTGAAAGATCATCGCGATGTCGGCGCCGCGAATCGAACGCATGGCGCCGGACGACGCTTTCGCGAGGTCGAGCACGCTGCCGTCGCGGCGCCGGAAAGCGACGCTGCCGCCGGCAAGGCGCCCGCCGCCGTGCTCGATCAAGCGCATCAACGCGAGCGACGTCACCGATTTGCCCGAACCCGATTCGCCGACGATCGCCAGCGTCTCACCGCGCTCGACCGTCAGCGACAGATTGCGGACCGCGTTGAACGTGTTCTCGCCGCTGCGAAATGCGACCGACAGATCGTCGACCGCGAGCACGCGTTGCGGCGGCAAGGTTTCGACAAGCGAACGGGTGGTGTGCGATGAAGTCGGCACGATGGTTCCTTTGAATTCGAACGCGGCTGGCGAAAGTTCAGGCGAAAGTCAGGCTTTACGGGGGTGGACGCGCTAGCGGTAAATCGCCGTCACCGGCGTTTCACCGAACCGCGCAAAACCGCGATACATACCTTCGGTATTGAACGGCAGCGCGACGTTGCCGCGCGCATCGACGGCAATCAGGCCACCGTGGCCGTCGATCTTCGGCAGGCGGTTCATCACCACATCGGCGGCGGCCTCCTGCAGCGACACATTGCGGTAGGCCATTTGCGCGGCGACGTCGTAGGCCGCCACCATGCGCATGAACATTTCGCCCGTGCCGGTGGTCGAGACGGCGCAGGTCGCGTCGTCCGCGTAACAGCCCGCGCCGATCAGCGGCGTATCGCCGACCCGGCCGACCTGCTTGTTGGTGACGCCGCCGGTCGAGGTCGCCGCCGCCACATGGCCGTGCCGATCGAGCGCGACCGCGCCGACGGTGCCGAACTTGCGGTTCGGGTCGATCGGTTCGTGCGGCGTCGGATCGTCGTCGTTCGAAGTCGGCGTGGCGGCAAGCGTGGCGCCGTCGTGATCGAGCATGGCGCGCTGCTGATCGCGCGCGAGCAGCCATTGACGATGGCGCGCTTCGGTATGGAAATACTCAGGCTCGACGAGTTCGAGCCCTTGCGCGGCGGCGAAGGCTTCCGCGCCTTCGCCCGTGAACAGCACATGCTCGCTGCGTTCGAGCACGCGGCGCGCAGCCAGAACCGGATTGCGCACGCGCTTCACGCAGCAGATCGCGCCGGCTTCGAGCGTGCGGCCGTCCATGATCGCCGCGTCGAGTTCGTGGGTGCCGGCCGCCGTGTAAACCGCGCCGCGCGCCGCGTTGAAAAGCGGGCAGTCTTCGAGCAGGCGTACGGCTTCACTGATGGCGTCGAGCGCGCTGCCGCCCTCGGCGAGCACGCGCTGGCCGGCGCTCAGCACGGCATGCAAGGCGGCGTGATAGTCGGCTTCGGCGCTGGCCGACATCGACGCGCGCAGGATCGTCCCTGCGCCGCCATGAATGGCAATGACTGCGTTGGAGTTCATCGTTTGGATTTGTTAGTGCGAGGAGTTCGGGCGGTGCGTGCAGTGCGGGTCGCGTTGCGCGTGGGCCGCGCGCTCGCGCCGGCGGCTTCGGCTTGCGGATCGACCAGCCATGGCAGCAGGAATTCGCTGACTTCGGCTGCGGCCTTCACCGAGCGTTTCGTTCGGTACGCCACTGCGTCGCACAGCGCTTCGATCACGGCGAGCACGGCCGAATCGGCGTTCGCCGCGAGCCGCCGATCGGCACGGATGTAAAGCGAGAGGTCGGCGAATTGCGCAAGCGGCGAACGCTGACTGTCGGTGAGCGCGAGCACGCGAGCACCACGGCTTGCCGCGCGGTGCGCGAGCTCGATCGTGTCTTCGACATAACGCGGAAACGCGATGCCGATCACCAGATCGCCCTCGTTGCAGGCAAACAGACGCCGCGCGGCGTGCGACGGTCCGCCCATCAGCGCGAGCGACTGCACGTTGTCGTGATAAGGCATCAGGCCATGCTCCATCAGCCCGGCGAGAAACGCGCTGGCGCCATAACCGAGCACGAACACGCGGCGTGCCGCGATGATCGCTTCGACGGCGGCTTCGGCTGCGGCGCTGTCGATCGCCGTACGGGTAGCGTGCAGATTGTTGGCGGCCTGTTCGAGCGATGCGTCCACTACATCGTCGCCGGCCGCGAGCGACTCCTGCGCACTGCGCAGGCGCTCGACCGGCGCGAGCGTCGCCTCGAAGCCGCGCACCAGCGCTTCACGAAACTGTGGATAGCCGTCGAAACCCAGTGCGCGCGCAAAGCGATTCGCCGTTGCCACCGATGCGCCGACTACGCTGGCAAGCTCGTCGATCCGCATGGTCGCCGCACGGAACAGATTGGCCAGCACGTACTCGCCCATGCGCCGATGAATCGGCGTGAGGGTCGGCATGGCGGCGGCAATACGTGCGGCGATGGCCTGCTCGGCGGGATTAAAAGCAACGGACGGTTGGTGAATCATGCGAGCAAGGCGGTGTGGTGTCGCCCGAGGGGCTTCCTTCGGGCGTAATGAAAATGAATGAAAGTATATTTACATAGAAATCCCATCTGAAAAAATTCATTTTCATTTTTGAGGGTTTTCACGGAGGCGCAGAGGATGAACGGATCGCAGTGATCCGACTCGCGCCGCGGGGCGCGCTCCGCTTCCTGCGGTGTTATTCTTCGCTCGCCATGAATCTCGAAAGCATTCTCTTCACTCAAGGTTTCGGCTCGCGCCGTCAGTGCCGCGCGCTGATCGCCGACGCGCGCGTGAGCATCGGCGGCGCTGTCTGCACCGATGCCGACGCCGACTTCCCCACCGGCGACACCACGTTCTCCTTCACCGTGGACGGTGTAGTCTGGCCGTATCGCGAGCACGCCTATCTGCTTCTGAACAAGCCGGCGGGCTACGAATGTTCGCGCGACCCGCAGCATCACCTGAGCGTGTTCAGCCTGTTGCCGCCGCAGTTCGCCGAGCGCGGCGTGCAATGCGTGGGCCGGCTGGATCAGGACACCACCGGCCTGCTGCTCCTCTCCGACGACGGCAAGTTCGTTCACCTGTTCACTTCGCCGAAACGCAAAGTGCCCAAGGTGTATGTCGCCACTACGCGCCATCCGATCGACGACGTGCAATTGAGCGCACTGCACGACGGCGTGCTGCTGCATGGCGAGTCCAAACCGATTGCCGCAGTCAACGTAGAGGCGCGCGGCGACCACACGCTCGCGCTCACCGTGATGGAGGGCAAGTATCACCAGGTCAAGCGGATGATCGCGGCAGCCGGCAACCGGTGCGAGGCGCTGCATCGCGAGCGGATAGGCGGTTTCGCTTTGCCCGGGGCGCTTGCACCAGGCGCATGGCAATGGCTCGACGAAACCCACCTCGGATCTCTACGGAGCGGGTAAACCGGTAGTGCCCCTTTAAGGCCTTGATGCAGCAGGAAAACGCATGCGCGGCTGCGCATACAGCGCGCATGGTCCCCGTCTGGGCGCTGCGTCGCAGCATGATCTTCCTTACACGTCGCCCTATACTCGCTTAAACAAAGACTACAAAGGGTTCAAGGAGGGGCGCCATGGTCATCCACGACAGTTTGCAGATCTCGTCCGTGATGGTTGCTTTTCTATGCCTCGGGCTAGTTCTGATTGGCGGATTGCTGGTCATGATGCGGCTGCGGCACAACTATCATCCGAACCTGATCGGCGCGTTGATCGGCGCGATGCTGTGCTTCGTGCTGCTGGAAGCATTGCCCGCGCTGACGTAGACCTCGCGAAGCCGCGCGACGCTGATGCAGTGGAGCGCCGGGGGAAAGGGATGGTCCGGGCAGTGCCCGGGGCGATGACTTTTTGCCGCGCTTTTCTTCGCTTTCACGCTTTCACGCTTTCACGCTTTCACGCTTTCACGCTTTCACGCTTTCACGCTTTCACGCAAAAAATCTTCGACGCTTGGGTAGCGCAAGCGCACGCTCAACTCCTGTTTGAGACGCCGGTTCAAAAGCCGTCTCGATTCGCGCATGAAAGACAGCAAGGTCGGCTCGATCTGCTGCTCCGCTTCGTCCCGCGTAATGCGCGGTGCACGCGGGAGTCCAAACGCATCGGCCACCTCGTCGAAGTACTCGCCCATTTTCAGCGACGAGTCGTCGGACGCGTGGACCACGCGCCCCGGCCGCCCGTGCGTGGCGAGCCGCACGAGGATCGCGGCCAGATCGTCGGCGTGAATGTGGTTGGTGTAGACGTCGTCGGCATCGATCAGGGCCGGTGTGCCTTTTTCGAGCCGCGCGAGCGGCAGACGGTTGCCCGCATAGATGCCCGGAATTCGCGCGATGCTGGCCGCCACACTGCCGCGCGCCGTCACGCGCCGCAATTGCCGCTCGGCCGAGACACGGCGCCTGGCGCGGGCGTTGGCCGGCTGCGTCACGCGTGTCTCGTCGATCCACGCGCCGCCGCAGTCGCCATAGACGCCCGTCGTGCTCGCGTACACGAGGCGCACGGGTGCGCGCGAACCGGCGGTCCGGCGCACCCCGTCGGGTACAATACCGGCTGTTTCAGATTCCGCCCACGAGGCGCGAACGCGGCGCAATCGCCCCACCGCCGCCACGGTGCCATGCGCGGCACGCAGCGCTGAAGCGCGGCGCGTGCCCAGCGTAGCCAGCAAGGCACGGGTACGGCGGTCGTCGTCGCCGGTTTTTTGCGGCGGCGCGAGGTGTAGCACCGTCGGCGCGAGGCCCGCGAGTCGTTTCAGGCTGCGGCGCACATCGAGATCGCCGACCAGCGGCGTGACGCCCGCAGCGCGCAATTCGGCGCTGCGCCCGGCATGACTGGTCAGCGCAAAGACATGCGCGCGCGGCTGCAGCAAAGGCACGCAGCGCATGCCGACGTCGCCGCAACCTACGATTAACACGCGCGGCCGGCGGAAGTTTCGTGTCGCTTTCATGGTGGACGCATTGTAGCCGTCAGGCGCGGCAAGTACCGCGCAGTGGATACGGCGAGTCCGATAACGATTACCGACTTTTCGAATTCGAACACTCTATGGCATTTAACGTCACGCTCCGGCAAAGCGGCCGGCAGTTTCAGGTGGAACAGGACGAACCGGTGCTGAGCGCCGCCTTGCGCCAGGGCATCGGCCTGCCGTACGGTTGCAAGAACGGCGCCTGCGGTTCATGCAAGGGCACTGTGATCAGCGGCGAAATCGAGCAGCGTGCACATTCTTCGTCGGCTCTGTCGAACGAGGAAAAAACGCGCGGCATGGCGCTCTTCTGCTGCGCGACCGCCTGCTCCGATCTCGAAGTGGACATCCGCGAGGTGGCCGGCGTCGGCGACGTGCAGGTCAAGAAACTGCCGTGCCGGGTGAACGCGATCGAGCGCAAGGCCGACGACGTCATCGTGCTGAAGCTGCAATTGCCGGCCAACGAGCGTCTGCAATATCTCGCCGGCCAGTACCTTGAATTCATTCTGAAAGATGGCAAGCGCCGCAGCTATTCCATGGCGAATGCGCCGCACACGGAAGGCCCGATCGAACTGCATATCCGTCACATGCCCGGCGGTGCCTTTACCGATCATGTGTTCAACACCATGAAAGAGCGCGACATCCTGCGCTTCGAAGCGCCGCTCGGCACGTTCTTCCTGCGTGAAGATTCGGACAAGCCGATCGTGCTGCTCGCGTCGGGTACGGGCTTCGCGCCGTTGAAGGCGATCATCGAGCACGCAGTGTTCAAGAACCTGAACCGGCCGATGACGCTGTACTGGGGTGCACGCCGCAAGAAAGATCTGTATCTGCTCGAACTCGCCGAGCAATGGGCGCGCGAGATTCCGAACTTCAAGTTCGTGCCGGTGTTGTCCGAGCCGGATGCGGGCGACGCATGGACAGGCCGCGTCGGCTTCGTGCATCGTGCGGTGCTCGAAGACTTGCCCGACCTGTCGGCCTACCAGGTGTATGCGTGCGGCGCACCGGTGATGGTGGAGTCGGCGCAGCGCGATTTCACGCAGCATCATGGACTGCCGGAAGACGAGTTCTACGCGGATTCGTTCACGAGCGCAGCGGATCTGGCGAACGCGGTTTGATGTTAGGGGGCGGACCCCCGGCTTCCTGATTCAGAATGGGCGCTCGGTGGAGCGCCCATTTGCATTTTCAGCGGCCGTTCTTCGTGACCTGCCCTGCCCGTCGGACCAACGGTTTGAACCAGCGCCGTCACATTTTAGTCAGCCGGACCTCTCATAATCGGCAAGCAGCATGGCTTTGCACGACGGAAAAAATATCCGTCCAACGCAAATTCATGGTTTACACCAGCGCTTTCCTTGTCGTATTCTTTCGCGCATGAACCGCATCCAGTCCGAACTTCGACGTCGCCGCTCGCCGCTTCCCTAGGGACGCCGCTGGCTTCGTCACGGATTCGCGCCACACAAAGGCGCAAGCTGTTCGAATCATGAAAGCCACGGCATGCCGTGGCTTTTCTGTTTTTTCGGCTCTTATTTTGTAGTTGGCCAAACTTCATCCACCCTTTACCCCCGTTGTCTGGAGCCTGCCGTCATGAATTTCAATGAGTATCCGATCGAGTCGCTGATGTACATCACGAACCGGCCCGAAATCGTTTTCACGCACGGCAAAGGCTCGTGGCTCTACGACAACAACGGCAAGCGATATCTGGACTTCATCCAGGGCTGGGCGGTCAACAGCCTCGGCCATTGCAACGACGGCATGATCGAAGCGCTGAACAAACAGGCGCAATTGCTGATCAACCCGTCGCCGGCCTTCTACAACGAGCCGATGGCGAAACTCGCCGGCCTGCTCACGCAACACAGCTGTTTCGACAAGGTGTTCTTCGCGAACAGCGGCGCCGAAGCCAACGAAGGCGCGATCAAGCTCGCGCGCAAGTGGGGCAAGAAGTTCAAGGACGGCGCGTTCGAGATCATCACGTTCGATCACAGCTTCCATGGCCGCACGCTGGCCACCATGTCGGCCAGCGGCAAGCCGGGCTGGGACACGATCTACGCACCGCAAGTGCCGGGCTTTCCGAAGGCGGACCTGAACGATATCGCGTCGGTGGAAAAACTCATCAATGCGAAGACCGTGGCCGTGATGCTCGAACCGATTCAGGGCGAAGGCGGCGTGATTCCCGCCACGCGCGAGTTCATGCAGCAACTGCGCGCGCTGACGAAAAAGCACAACCTGCTGCTGATCGTCGACGAAGTGCAAAGCGGCTGCGGCCGCGCGGGCACGCTGTTCGCGTACGAGCTGTCGGGCATCGAACCGGACATCATGACGCTCGGCAAGGGCATCGGCGGCGGCGTGCCGCTCGCGGCGCTGCTCTCGAAAGCGGCCGTCGCCGTGTTCGAAGCGGGCGACCAGGGCGGCACCTACAACGGCAATCCGCTGATGACGGCAGTCGGCTACTCGGTAATCTCGCAACTCACCGCGCCGGGCTTCCTCGAAGGCGTGTGCGCGCGCGGCGAGTATCTGCGCTCGAAACTGCTGGAGTTGTCGGAAGAACGCGGCTTCCTGGGCGAACGCGGTCAAGGCCTGTTGCGCGCGCTGCTGCTCGGCAAGGACATCGGCAACCAGATCGTCGAAAAGGCGCGCAACATGCAGCCTGACGGCCTGCTGCTGAACGCGGCGCGTCCGAACCTGCTGCGCTTCATGCCAGCGCTGAATGTGACCAACGAAGAAATCGACCAGATGATGGCGATGCTGCGTTCGATTCTCGACACGCTGTAATCGGACGGGACTGCGTGTATGACGTCGAGCGCAACGCTGTCGATCCGATGCTTCGAAGCGCGCGACACCGATGCCGTGGTCGCGCTGTGGCAGCAAGCCTTCCCGGAGTATCGGGACGTCACGAGGCCGCAGCGCAATCCGCATCTGTCGATCGCCAACAAGCTGGCGACGCAGCCGGAACTGTTCTTTGTCGCGGTACTCGGCGAGCGGATCGTCGGCACGGTGATGGGCGGCTACGACGGCCATCGCGGCTGGCTGTATTCGCTCGCGGTGGATGAATCGCTGCGTCGTCATGGAATCGGCACGCGGCTCGTCGCGCATGTCGAACGCGCGCTGACGGAGCGTGGCTGCCCGAAACTGAATCTGCAGGTATTGTCCGCGAAGGCCGACGTGCGCGCGTTTTACGAGGCGCTCGGTTATCGCGCCGACGCCGTGATCAGTCTCGGCAAGCGTCTGGGTGAATTGGCGGACCCGGTGGCAACGACCACCTAGACGCGCGCCTCGCCAAATAGAAAAAGGTCGCATGCGAAAACGCATGCGACCTTTTTTCATACGTATAGCAAACTAACCGGGTTCATTCACCCAGATACGCTGCCCGCACCTTCGGATCATCCAGCATCTGCTTCGCGTCACCCGACATCGTGACCAGACCCGAGTCCATCACGTAGCCACGATTCGCGGCCTGCAACGCGAGCCGCGCGTTCTGCTCGACCAGCAGCACGGTCATGCCTTCAGCCGAAATCGCCCGCACCACCTCGAAGATCTTCTCGACCATGATCGGCGACAGCCCCATCGACGGCTCGTCCAGCAGCAGCAACTTGGGACGCGAGATGATCGCGCGCGCCATCGCCAGCATCTGCTGTTCGCCGCCCGAGAGCGTGCCCGCGTATTGCGTCGCGCGCTCTTTCAAACGCGGGAAGAAGCCGAACATGCGATCCACGTCCGCCTTGATGCCGTCCGTGTCGGTACGCAGATAGGCGCCCATCTGCATGTTCTCGATGATCGACATGCGCGCGAAAATACCGCGGCCTTCCGGCACCATCGCGAGACCGCGCTTGAGCAGCAGATGCGGCGGAATGCCCTTGATCGACTCGCCCATGTACTCGATGTCGCCGATCGTGTAAGGCTTCAGACCCGTGATCGCCTTCATCGTCGTGGTCTTGCCCGCGCCGTTCGCGCCGATCAGCGTGACCAGTTCGCCCTGCGCGACTTCGAGATCGATGCCCTTGACTGCCTGAATGCCGCCGTAATTGACCTGCAGGCTCTTGATTTTCAACATTGCCGTTGCCATTAGTGGACCCCCGCACCCAGATAAGCTTCGATCACCTTCGGATCCTTCTGCACGTCCTGCGGCAGACCCTGGGCAATCACCTTGCCGTAGTCGAGCACCGTCATCTGGTTGCACAGACCCATCACGAGTTTCACGTCGTGTTCGATCAGCAGGATCGTCTTGCCGTCAGAGCGGATCTTGTCGAGCAGCTTGGTCAGTTCGACCTTCTCCGTCGCGTTCATGCCGGCGGCCGGTTCGTCCAGCGCCAGCAGTTTCGGATCCGTTGCCAAAGCACGCGCAATTTCCAGCCGACGCTGGTGACCGTACGACAGATTGCGCGACGTGTAGTCCGCGTACTGCGCAATGCCGACGTACTCCAGCAGTTCGATCGCGCGCTCCTTGATCTCGCGCTCTTCCTTGCGCTCGGACGGTGTCTGGAACACCGCGCCGATCAAACCGTGCCTGGTGCGCACGTGACGGCCAACCATCACGTTTTCCAGCGCGGTCATGCCGCCAAAGAGGCGGATGTTCTGGAACGTACGCGCAATGCCCGCCTTCGCCACCTGATAAACAGCGGTCGGCGTGTACGGCGTGCCGTCGAGCTTGAATTCGCCCGAATCCGGCGTGTACAGGCCCGTGATCACGTTGAAGAAGGTGGTCTTGCCGGCGCCGTTCGGGCCGATCAGACCGTAAATCTGCCCGGCCTTGATCTCAAGACCGACATCGGACAGCGCCTGCAAACCGCCGAAGCGTTTGTTCACGCCTTTGACGGACAGTCGAATGTTATCGCTCATATTTATTCTCCGTGTCCGTTAGACCCGCACCGGCTTCTTGCCATTGCGCTTCGACAGTTTCGCAATCTTGTCTTCATGCTTGGGCGACGGCCACAAGCCTTCCGAGCGGTACAGCATGATCAGCACCATCGCGAGTGCGTAGACCAGCTGACGGATCACTTCCGTGTCGACGATTTCATGGCCGAAGATCATGTTCTGCAGCGGACCCATCGTCGAGCGCAGGAATTCCGGCAGCACGGCGAGCAGCACCGCGCCGAGAATCACGCCCGGGATGTGGCCCATACCGCCCAGCACCACGCACGCCAGCACCACGATCGATTCCGGCAGCGTGAACGATTCCGGCGACACGAAGCCCTGGAACGAGCCGAACATCGCGCCCGACAGACCGCCGAACGAAGCGCCCATCGCGAACGCCAGCAGCTTCACGTTGCGGGTGTTGATGCCCATTGCCTTGGCGGCGATTTCGTCTTCGCGGATCGCGGCCCACGCACGGCCGATACGCGAGTGCTGCAAACGCGTACACACCCAGATCACGACCAATGCGGCGATCACGAACAGGTAGTAGTACGAGTACACCGACGGGAACTGGAAACCGAACAGCGAGTGCGTCTGCGCCAGGCTGAAGTCGCCCAGGTGCACCGGGTCGATCGCCGTGATCCCCTTCGGGCCGTTGGTGATATTCACCGGACGGTCGAGGTTGTTCATGAAGATCCGCACGATTTCCCCGAAGCCCAACGTCACGATGGCGAGGTAGTCGCCACGCAGACGCAGCGTCGGCGCGCCGAGCAGCACGCCGAACAGCGCGGCTAGACCCATCGCGCACGGCACGATGATCAGGAACGGCACGTGCAGCCCGTTCGGCGCGAGGTGCGCAATCCACTCGAACTGCGTGGACAGGTGCGGCGAACTCAGCAGCGCTGCAACGTAGGCGCCCACCGCGTAGAACGCAATGTAGCCCAGGTCGAGCAGGCCGGCGAAGCCGACCACCACGTTGAGGCCGAGCGCGAGCATCACGTACAGCATCGCGAAGTCGAGCACGCGGACCCAGTAGTTGCCGCCCGCCGTGCCGATGATCATCGGCGCGGCGATCACGCAAATTGCGGTGATGATGCCGACCGTCAGCGTCTTGGTCAGGTTCTTTTCAGGGATGAGCGTCGTGGACGGCTCGATCGGTTGAATTGAGGTCATGTTTGCTTTCTCCCAGGATCAGGCGCGATCCGCCACGCGTTCGCCGAGCAGGCCCGACGGACGGAACACCAGCACGATGATCAGCACGATGAAGGCGAACACGTCCTGATAGTTACTACCGAACACACCGCCGGTGAGGTTGCCGATGTAGCCAGCGCCCAGCTGCTCGATCAGGCCGAGCAGCACGCCGCCCACCATCGCGCCGCCGAGATTGCCGATACCGCCGAGCACTGCTGCGGTAAAGGCCTTCAGGCCGGGGATGAAGCCCATATAGAAGTGTGCGTTGCCGTATTCCGATGCGATCATCACGCCGGCCAGAGCGGCAAGCGCCGAGCCGATCATGAAAGTCGCCGAGATCACGAAGTTCGGGTTCACGCCCATCAGCGACGCATTGCCCGGGTTCTCGGCGATGGCTCGCATCGCGCGGCCGAGCTTGGTTTTGTGCACGAGCAGCAGCAGGCCGCCCATCACGAGGAACGCCACCACGATGATCACGATTTCGGTCATCGAGATCACGGCTCCCGGCGTCGTGTCCGTGGCCTTGATCACGTTGAGCGGGTCGGTGGGCAACAGCTGCGGGAACGGCAGCGGATTGCGCGACCAGATCATCATGGCCAGCGTCTGCAGCAGGATCGACACACCGATCGCGGTGATCAGCGGGGCGAGACGCGGTGCTTTACGCAACGGCCGGTAAGCCACGCGCTCGATCGTGTAGCCGACAACCGCGCACACGATGGCCGCGATGATCAGCGCGATGACGAGCGTCGGCACATTGCCGAGGCCGGGGAAGTGGTTCTGCAGCACGCCTATGGCTGAGAGCGCGACCATCGCGCCCACCATCAACACATCGCCATGCGCGAAGTTGATGATGCCCAGAATGCCGTAAACCATCGTATAGCCCAGTGCGATGATGGCGTAAACGCTGCCAAGCACCAGCCCGTTGAGAACCTGCTGGATGAAAATATCCATTTAATGCTCCTTAGCCCGTGCGACTGGATTCGCGTTCTTCATCAGCCGGTGGGCGGTGATGCGGTACGCCAATCTCAACGGCACTGCGGGTACTGATGTAAAAGACCGGTAAGGGTTATCCGCTGCCGGTTCGCCTTGGCAACTGGATGACAGTCGCGGGCTCGCCTTGGGCGGATGCAAAAACGGCACCGTTGGGTGGTTTCGGTGCCGTCAGGCTGAACGTCCCGTCATCACATCTTCACGACGTCGAGGACCGCTTTTTTGCCGTCCTTGAAGTCGTAAAGCGTAATGGCGCCCTCTTTCAAATCACCCTTGTCGTCGAACGCGATGTGACCGATTACCCCGTTGTAATCGGTCGATGGCATCGCAGCCAGCACCTTGGGCGCCTCGATAGAATTAGCGCGCTTCATTGCATCGACAATCACGTACACAGCGTCATACGTGAACGGCGCGTAAATCTGCACCGGCGTGTGGAAGCGGTCCACGTACTTCTTCTCGAAGTCCGCTCCCTTGTCCATTTTCGAAAGCGCAAGTCCCGCCTCCGAACAGACCAGGTTTTGCACGGCGGTTCCCGCCAGCTCACCCACCTTGTCGGTACACACACCGTCGCCGCCAAGGATTTTTGCCCTGATACCGAGCGCCGCCGCCTGTTTGGTAAACGGCCCGCCCGTCGCGTCCATGCCGCCGAACATGATCACGTCCGGCTGAACACTTTTGATCTTTGTGAGGATGGCCCGGAAATCCGTGGCCCGGTCGTTCGTCGCTTCCCGCGCGACGATCTTCGCTCCGCTCGCCTCTACGGTCTTCGCGAATTCGTCCGCGAGCCCCTTACCGTAGGCGGTTGCATCGTCCACTATGGCGATGCGTTTGGCGCCCAACGCCTTCGTGGCGTAATCGGCGAGCGCCGGACCTTGTTGCGCGTCGGTGGCGACGACCCGGTAGGTCGTCTTGAAACCCTGCAGCGTGTACGCCGGATTCGTCGACGACGGCGAGATCTGCACGATGCTCGCATCGCTATAGATCTTCGAAGCCGGAATCGACACGCCCGAATTCAGGTGGCCGACCACCGCCACCACGTGATCGTCGACCAGCTTCTGCGCGACCGCCGTTCCCGTTTTCGGGTCCGCGGCATCGTCTTGCGCATCGAGCTCCAACTGGATCTTGTGGCCGTCGATGGTCAAACCCTGCGTATTGATTTCCTCGACTGCCAGACGCGCGCCGTTTTCGTTGTCCTTGCCCAGATGCGCAATACCGCCCGTCAAAGGGGCCGCATGACCGATCTTCACGATAGTCGCTTCACTCGCCGGTGCCGCTGCCGCCACAGCCGCAGATGCACCCGCTCCCGCCTCACCATCCTGTTTCTTGCCGCACGCGGTCAGCATCGCAACCGCGGCCGCGATGGACACGGCGTAAGCAAACTTGACTCGCATTAAATAGGTCTCCTGCGCCTTGCAAAATCTATTGTCCGGAGACCCTGAGGCCTTGAGAACGCGCGCATTGTAACTCCAATTTTGCGACGGGCAATATTGTTGAACCGCTGGGGTTTTCCTGCATTGCAACCTTATTTTGAGAGCGAAGACGATCAAAAGGCGCAACCGGGTTGCGCCTATTTTTCGTGCATCAGTTGCACCACCGTTGCACCCAATGGCATCAAGTGTTGCAGCGAATTTCCCGTGCGCCCGATTGCACCGGGGCTGGCGTTACGTATTACGTTTCTGCGGATATCGGGATATACGCACTATCTTAGTGCGTCAAAAAAACACGCAACCTGTTTAGCCCTCATTAAACGGGGACGTATCATGTTTAAATCTATAAAAACCCGCATCACAATTCAAAGAAATTTGTGTGAGAGGACACCAAAATTGGTCCCACGCGATGATCTGGCACTTTATGTAGAGTGCAGTTGCCAGGCGGCGAACATAAAAAAAGCGCGCCCTCGGGCGCGCTTTTCTTTCAGCAGTCAGCGAATTGTCAGGCGGGCAGACCCAAACCGCGTGGCAGCGGAAACGCGATGTTTTCCTCGATGCCCTCTAGCGCGCGCACATTGCGCACGCCGAGTTCACGCAAACGGGCGATCACCGCCTGCGCCAGCACCTCCGGCGCCGAGGCGCCAGCCGTTACGCCGATGCGGCGCTTGCCCTCGACCCAGACCGCATCGATCTGATCGGGCGAGTCCACCATATAAGCAGGCACGCCGAGCTTCTCGGCCAACTCGCGCAGCCGGTTGGAGTTCGAGCTATTCGGGCTGCCGACCACGATCACGACGTCGCACTGCGGTGCCATGAACTTCACCGCGTCCTGGCGGTTTTGCGTGGCGTAGCAGATATCCTGCTTTTTCGGTTCGCGGATGGACGGGTATTTGGCCTTCAAGGCGGCAATGATCTGGGCAGCGTCGTCGACCGACAGGGTGGTTTGCGTGACGAACGCGATCCGCTCGGGGTCGGCCAACTGCAAGGCCTGCACGTCTTCGATGTCTTCCACCAGATGCATGCCCTCGCCCGCCTGGCCCATCGTGCCTTCGACTTCGGGATGGCCCTTGTGACCGATCATGACGATGTCGAAGCCGTCCTGGCGCATCTTCGCGACCTCGATATGCACCTTGGTCACGAGCGGACATGTGGCGTCGTACACGCGCAGCCCGCGAGTCTCGGCTTCGGAACGCACTGCCCTCGACACGCCGTGCGCGCTGAAAATAACCGTGTTGCCGGGCGGCACCTCTTCAAGCCGTTCGATGAAGATCGCCCCCTTCTTGCGCAGATCCTCGACCACGTACGCGTTATGGACGATTTCGTGACGCACGTAGATCGGCGAGCCGTGCAGCTTGATAGCCCGCTCTACGATCTCGATCGCCCGGTCGACACCGGCACAGAACCCGCGCGGCTGCGCCAGCAGGATCTCGGTTTCAGCAAGAGTCGTATCCATAATGCTCATGTTTACAGAATCCCGATGATTTTCACTTCAAACGCCAGCGCCTGGCCGGCAAGCGGGTGGTTGAAGTCGAACAGGGCCGACGTTTCACCGACTTCTTTCAGAACGCCGGCATAGCGGCCGCCACCCGGCGCGTTGAATTCGACCAGGTCGCCCGGAGAAAAATCCTCGCCGATCATGCTGTTTTCGCGCAGCGTGGCGAGCGATACGCGTTGGATCAATTCCGGATTACGGGGACCGAACGCCTGGCCGGACGCTAGCTGAAAGGTCGAATGGTGGCCGACCTTCAAACCCAGCAGAATATCTTCCAGCGGCGGCGCCAGCTGGCCGGCGCCGAGCAGCAGCGTGGCCGGCTTGTCGTTGAAGGTATTGATGACTTCGGCGCCATCGGCAAGGGAAAGCCGGTAGTGAAGCGTCACGTGTGAACCCGGTTTCACTTCGGAAATGTCGATGATGCTCATGCAATGCTCGCTCGGTCGAAGCGCGCTGCACGCGTGCGCCGCTGGCGCAGTCGACGCGTGTGGCAAACCGTCGGGGTGCCGTGCGCAAAGCGCCTATTGTAAGCCACATAGCGGGCGGCGGCTGTGTCCGTCGCGCGCATCGCCGCGCGGCCGCCGCATTGCCGCACCACCAACCCGAAGCGGAGGATCCTGTATATATGGCAGATCACGCCACCCCGATTGACGAAGCAAATCTTGAAACCGCCGCCCCCGACCTCGCGGCGCCTGATGCAGCGCCCACGCCACTCGTGCGAGGCAAATGGCTCAAAAACGACATGCCGCGCGAGCGGCTGATCGAACAGGGCGCCAGCGTGCTGTCGGATACCGAACTGATCGTGCTTATTCTAGGCTCGGGGCTGCCGGGCCACGACGTCTTCGATGTGGCGCGCGCGTTGCTCGAGCGCTTCGGCTCGCTGCGTGCGATGCTCGACGCAACCTACACGGATTTCGCCGACCTCCGCGGCATTGGCCCCGCGAAAAAGACCCAACTGCTCGCCATCATGGAGATGGCGCGGCGCTCGCTAGTCGATAAAATGCGCATGCGCTCGCTGATCAATTCGCCCGAGGCCGTAGAAAATTACCTTCGCCTACGGATCGGCGGGCGTCCACAGGAAATTTTTGTGTCGCTTTTCCTCGACGCCCGGCATCGGCTGATACGCTGCGAAGAAAGCGCACAGGGCACGCTCACGCGCATGGCGGTATATCCACGCGAGATCGTGCGGCGCGCGCTGAGTCTGAATGCAGCCAGTCTGATCGTCGCGCATAATCACCCGTCCGGCGCCGTCCAGCCGAGCGCGAGCGACTGTCGCCTGACTCATACGCTGCGCGACGCGCTCACCCTGATCGACGTGCAACTGGTCGATCATCTGGTGATCGGCACCGATAGCGTCTACTCCTTCGCCCGCGCCGGCTGGCCGTGACACGGCCCGAACACAGGTCGCGCAGGCGTTGTGCCGTGGCCGGCATCGCAAATAAGGTTTGATTTTGCGGCTTTTTTTCTGCTAGAATTCCGGTTTGCCTATTTCCAACCCCCTGTTCCGAAGCCACCAAGGCGTTCCGGAAAGGAAACGTGCCTGGAGTTGTGTCATCAGCTCAGCGCCGCTCTTTTCGGGAAACTTTCACGGCGTTCGAACTCAGAATTAGCGTATTAGGAGTGCTCTCATGGCACGCGTATGCCAAGTAACTGGGAAAGCGCCGATGAGCGGCAACAACGTTTCCCACGCGAACAACAAAACCAAGCGCCGGTTCCTGCCGAACCTGCAAAACCGCCGCATTTGGGTGGAAAGCGAAAACCGTTGGGTGCGTCTGCGCGTTTCGAACGCCGGCCTGCGCCTGATCGACAAGAACGGTATCGACGCTGTGCTCGCAGATCTGCGCGCACGCGGTGAAGCCTAAGGAGTAAATCATGGCGAAAGGCGCACGCGACAAGATCAAGCTGGAATCGACCGCAGGCACGGGTCACTTCTACACGACGACGAAGAACAAACGCAACATGCCGGAAAAGATGCTGATCAAGAAATTTGATCCGGTCGTCCGTAAGCACGTTGAGTACAAGGAAACCAAGATTAAGTAAATCTTGGCTCCTGCCTGACGAAGGCAAAGACATACAAAAAAAGCCTCGCATTCGTGCGGGGCTTTTTTGTTTTCGGCGCACGCCTCTTTATCTCTGTGTCGCTGCTTGTCCATGATTCGCCAGTCCGAATAGTCTTATGCCGTTCGGCCAGCTTTCCCTCATCCGTCGCGGCGCGTATCCTTTCTCGTTTTAGCGGCGAGCGAATCGCACGCCGTCACCGCAAAACGAAAAGACGGAGATGTACGCAATGGAATTCGATGTGGCGATTGTCGGTAGCGGTCTGGCTGGTTTGAGCGTCGCGCTCAATCTGGCGGAGACCCGGCGGGTTGCGGTGGTCGCCAAGCGATCGATTACCGAAGGCGCAAGCGACTGGGCACAAGGCGGCATCGCCGCAGTACTGGATTCGGCGGACAGCATTGAGAATCACGTGCGCGATACGCTGATCGCGGGCGGCGGCCTGTGCGACGAAGCGGCAACGCGCTTCATCGTCGAACATGGGCGGGCCGCGATCGAATGGTTGATCGCGCAAGGCGTGCCGTTCACCAAAGACGACGCCGCCGAGCTCGGTTTCCACCTGACGCGCGAAGGCGGCCACAGCCACCGGCGGATCATTCACGCTGCGGATGCAACGGGCCACGCCGTGGTGGCCACGCTCAGCGAGCGGGTGCGCCGTCACCCGAACATCACGCTGCTCGAAGATCACTACGCAATCGACCTGATCACGTCCGACCGCCTCGGCTTGCCAGGACGGCGTTGTCACGGCCTGTATGCACTCGATCTGCAAAGCGGCCGCACCGTGACGATCGAGGCACCGCATACCGTGCTCGCCACTGGCGGCGCCGGCAAGGTTTATCTCTACACCACGAATCCCGACACCGCGACCGGCGACGGCATCGCGATGGCGTGGCGGGCCGGCTGCCGCGTAGCCAATATGGAATTCATCCAGTTCCATCCGACCTGCCTGTTCCACCCGTACGCAAAATCGTTTCTGATCTCGGAAGCCGTGCGCGGCGAAGGCGGCATTCTCAAGCTCCCGGACGGCACGCGTTTCATGCCGAACCACGACGAACGTGCCGAACTCGCGCCGCGCGATATCGTCGCGCGTGCGATCGACTTCGAAATCAAGAAGCGTGGCATCGATTGCGTGTATCTGGACATCAGCCATCAACCGTCCGAATTCCTGCGCGAGCACTTCCCGACGATTCTGGCGCGCTGCCTGGAATTCGGCATCGACATCACCAGGGAAGCGATTCCGGTCGTGCCGGCCGCACACTACACCTGCGGCGGCGTCGTGACCGATCTGGCGGGGCGGACGGACCTGGCCGGCCTCTATGCGGTCGGCGAGACGTCATGCACGGGTTTGCACGGCGCGAACCGGCTTGCCAGCAACTCCCTGCTCGAATGCATCGTCATTGGACGCTCCGCGGCACAAGCGATCGAAGAAGAAGGTTTTAGCGCTGCCGTTCACGCCCCGCTGCCGGATTGGGACGAAAGCCGCGTGTCCGATCCGGACGAAGAAGTCGTGGTCGCGCATAACTGGGACGAACTGCGCCGGCTGATGTGGAACTACGTCGGCATCGTACGGACCGACAAGCGGCTCGCACGAGCGAAGCATCGGCTCGCCCTGCTGCGCGATGAAATTCACGAGTATTACGCCAACTTCAAGGTGAGCCGCGACTTGCTCGAATTGCGCAATCTGGTCGATGTGGCGTCGTTGATCGTCGAAGGCGCGCGTTCGCGGCGTGAGAGCCGCGGTTTGCACTTCAGCCGCGACTGGCCGGCCACTTTGCCCAAAGCGCTGCCGACAGTGCTCTCGCCGGAGCATGTACGCAACCGCAACGTGTGATCGAGACGAGCTGAAACAGAAAGGGCTATCGCCAGATCATCCCGGCGATAGCCCTTTCCCGATCGACTGCGACCGGTGTGCTCAAACGTCAGACGATCCGCATCGAGTAATCTGTTGCGCGCACGTCTTTGGTCAACGCGCCGATCGACACACGATCGACACCGGTTTCGGCAATCGTGCGCACGGTATCGAAGTTCACACCACCCGACACCTCCAGCACCGCCCGCCCCGCTGTGATGCGCACCGCTTCGCGCATGGCGTCGAACGAAAAATTGTCCAGCAGAATGGATTGCGCGCGATGAGCCAGCGCAGTTTCCAGTTCTTCGAGTGTCTCGACTTCGACCTGGATCGGCACGCCCGCATTCAGCGCCAGCGCGGCGTCCATCGCAGCGCCCACCCCGCCAGCCGCGGCGATGTGGTTTTCCTTGATGAGAATACCGTCGTACAGCGCGAGACGCTGGTTCGCACCACCACCCACGCGCACCGCGTACTTTTGCGCGAGCCGCAGGCCCGGCAAAGTCTTGCGCGTATCGAGAATGCGCGTTCGCGTATGAGCGATGGCATCGACATAACGGCGCGTCGCGCTCGCCACCCCCGACAGTAATTGCAGGAAGTTCAGCGCGTTGCGTTCCGCCGTCAACAAGGCGCGCACGGGTCCGCGCAGTTCGCAGACCGTTGTGTCGGCTTTCATCCGGTCGCCTTCACGATAGCGCCACTGGACCTCGATACGCGGATCGACCTGGCGCATCACCGCGTTGAACCACGGCACGCCGCACAGCACCGCATCCTCACGCACGATGATGCGCGCGCCGCGCAGGTCGTCCACTGGAACCAGGCGGCCCGTCTGGTCACCGGTGCCGATGTCTTCGGCCAGTGCGTCGGCGACGTTGCGCGCCAACGCGGCTTCGAATGCCGTGCCGTACTGCGCTTGAATTTCAGCCAACAGCGGCGACACCGCCTCGACTTGACTGCGCTCAACCGCCCCCATCACGCTGCTCCCACGTTCGAATAGAGTTGCGCGTCGCGCGCCAGATCGCCGCTCGCCTGCACGCGCTTCTTGTGACGCGCCGCGAAATCCAGCATCCGGTCGATCGGCAGACGCGCCCGCTCGCCGATCGCACGGTCGACGAAGATTTCGTTGTGACCGCGCTCGAGCACGTCGGCCAGATTTGCGAGGCCATTCATTGCCATCCACGGGCAGTGCGCGCAACTCTTGCAGGTCGCGCTGTTGCCGGCCGTCGGCGCGGCAATCAGGGTCTTGCCGGGCGCGGCGAGCTGCATCTTGTGCAGAATGCCGAGATCGGTCGCCACGATGAAATGCGTCGCGTCCAGCTTTTGCACCGCGTCGATCAATTGTGTAGTCGAGCCCACCACGTCTGCCTGCGCGACCACGTTGGCCGGCGACTCAGGGTGCACCAACACTTTGGCGCCCGGATATTCAGCGCGCAGCAGGTCGAGTTCGATGCCTTTGAATTCGTCGTGCACCAGACATGAACCCTGCCACAGCAGCATGTCCGCGCCGGTCTTGTTCTGGATATAACTGCCGAGGTGGCGGTCCGGCGCCCAGATGATCTTTTCGCCGCGGGCGTGCAGGTCGGCAACGATTTCCAATCCGATCGACGACGTCACCATCCAGTCCGCGCGCGCCTTCACGGCTGCGCTCGTGTTCGCGTACACGACCACCGTGCGATCCGGGTGCGCGTCGCAGAAAGCCGAGAACTCATCGACCGGGCAGCCCAGATCGAGCGAACAGGTTGCGTCGAGATCCGGCATCAGAATGCGCTTGTCCGGACTCAGGATTTTCGCCGTCTCGCCCATGAAGCGCACGCCCGCAACGACCAGCGTTTGCGCGTCGTGATCGCGTCCGAAGCGCGCCATCTCCAGTGAATCGGCCACGCAACCGCCAGTCTCGTCGGCGAGCTCCTGCAATTCCGCGTCGACATAATAGTGCGCGACAAGCACCGCTTTCTCGCGTTCGAGCAATTTGCGGATGCGTGCCTTCAGCGCCAGCTTCTCTTCGGCCGACGGCATGTCGGGCACCTTCGCCCACGCCTGCCCGATCCCGCAGGTCGTACCCTGCGCTTGTGGCCGGTCGTATTCGACGGTCCTGATCGCCTGCTGATCCATGATCTCCTCTGCCTTCGCTCTGCCGCCGCGGACTCTCAATCGCGTGTCGTTGCAGTTTCCGCGGCCCAAAAAGCAAAACCCCGCCAACGCGGGGTTTTGTGACGTACTGAGATTTTAATGGATTTCGCTATCAGGCATAACGGCGCAATCGCATCGCAAACTCTTGCAGCGTTTTGATGCCGCTTTGTTCAGCGCGATGACACCAGTCCTGCAACTGAATCAGCAACTGATCACGCGAAGCATTGGAGCGCTCCCACATGGCCGCCAGTTCGTTGCGCATGTCGATATACGTCTTGAGCTTCTGGCTGCTCGCGAAAATTTGCGGCAACTGACGCTTCTGCGGTTCGTCGAGACCCGCTTCTTCCTTGTGGAACCAGCTACGCGCACCGCGCATGAGTTGATACTTCTCGCGCGCGCCGACTTCCTTCAAATGCGCCAGTTCCTGACGATAGGCACGCTTGAGCGCCTTGCCGTAACGCGCCATCACTTCGTAGCGATTGGCCAGCACGGCTTGCAGCGTGTCCTGATCGAGCACCAGCTTGCCGGTGGTGAGGCGCGGCGTAGGCGCAACCTTCTTCACCTTCGCGAGACGGAACGCCGACATGATGCGGATATACATCCAGCCGATATCGAACTCGTACCACTTGTTCGACAGCTTGGCGGACGTCGCATACGTGTGGTGATTGTTATGCAGTTCCTCACCGCCGATGATGATGCCCCACGGGAAAATGTTGGTGCTGGCATCCGCCGAGTTGAAGTTGCGATAGCCCCAGAAGTGCGCGAGACCGTTCACCACACCGGCGGCCCAGAACGGAATCCATACCATTTGCACGGCCCAGATCGTCAGACCGACGACGCCGAACAGCGCGACGTTCAGCACCATCATCAGGCTCACGCCGAGGATCGGGTATTTGGTGTAGACGTTGCGTTCCATCCAGTCGTTCGGCGTGCCGTGACTGAACTTGCGCATCGTTTCTTCGTTTTTCGCTTCAGTGCGGTACAGTTCCGCGCCTTCGAGCAGCACCTTCCAGATGCCGCGCGTTTGCGGGCTGTGCGGATCTTCTTCAGTCTCGCACTTGGCGTGGTGCTTGCGGTGAATCGCGGCCCATTGGCCGGTCAGCATGCCGGTGGTCATCCACAGCCAGAAACGGAAAAAATGACTGACGACCGGATGCAGTTCCAGCGCGCGGTGCGCCTGGCAGCGATGCAGATAGACTGTCACGCCGATGATCGTGATGTGCGTCGCGATCGCCGTGTACAGCACGAGTTGCCACCACGAGAAGTGCAGCAGACCGTGGGCAAGAAAATCGAGCAAAGAATTCAACAAGGCAATTTACCTGTGGAACGAGAGGTACGAGATACACGCAGATTGCGCGTGTCAAGAAAGTGAAAGCATACAGCTGGATTGGACGATATTCTACTTGAACCGTTCCAAGTGTTTGTAACAAATAGGGATTTTTTGTGCCGCATCAACGGAACGCAACACACCGAACGTCTATATAAGACTCGCCGGCGCGTCTAAAGCGCCCGTCAATGCGCGCCGTCCGCCTGATTGGCCGAGGGGGCGGTCATTATTACCGGCTGCGGTACCCCGGCGCCAACATTGCCGACGATTCGCACTTCGCGTTGCGCGAACGGAATCGAGATGTCGTGCTCCGAGAACAGACGCCAGATATTGCGGTTGACGGCCGAGCGCACGCCCGACGTTCCGGTGGCCGCGTCCTCGACCCAGAACCCGAGTTCGAGGTTGATGCCGTCCGCACCGAAACTCGCCAGATAAGGCGTCGGCGCAGGTTCCTGCAGTACTCGCGGCACGTCCCCGCCAGCCTGCACTAGCAGCGCCATCGCCTGCTCGACGTTGGACGTGTACGCGACCTGCACGGCCACCTTCGCATAGCCGCGCGTCAGGTACGACGACTGGTTCTGGACCACATCCGTGATCAGCTTTTCGTTCGGAATCAGCGTCTCGATGCCGTCCAGTCCACGCACGACGGTATAGCGCGTGCGGATCTGCGTGACCATGCCCTGCAGGCCGCTCACGTTGATCGTGTCGCCAATGCGCAGCGACCGGTCGATCAGGATGATGAATCCCGACACGTAGTTGCTGGCGATCTTCTGCAGACCGAAGCCCAGCCCAACGCCCAGCGCGCCGCCGAACACGCCCAGCACGGTGATGTCGATGCCGACCAGCGACAGGCTGATCAGCACCGCCGCCAGCACGAACGCCGCCCGGCCGACCCGCGCCACCACCACCTTCAGGTTGGCATCGAGCGTTTTCGAACGCATCAGACGGTCTTCGAACGTGGAACCGAGCCACATCGCGACAATCATCGTCACGCATACCCACAGCAGTCCCGAGATAAGCGAGAGCAGCGTCATGTGCGCGTTGGCGACGCGGAACTGGACGCTCGCCATCCACGTGATCACGCCGTCCTGAATGCCCATGACCGTGAGCACCATGCCGACCCAGACGACCAGCGAAACGATCTTTTCGACGAGGAACAGCCACGGATGCGTCGCGCCGTCGTGGCTGAAAACCCGCCGCGCAAAGAAAAACACAATGTAAATCAGGCCAATGCCAAATAACGGCACCAGCGCCAGATCGAGCAGCGCGGTGTGCATGAACTGGCCGGTGACCGACCGCGCGAGCCAGACGAGGGTCGCGCCGATCAGCGGAAAGAACGCGCGATTCAGGCTTTCCGCGCCGAAGCGCAGGGTCTGGTAACGCGTCTGGCGACGCAGATCCAGCGCCCGGCGCAACAGGCGCGCGAGCAGCCACGCGATCGCGAGCGTCCCGAGCAGGACGCCGACCTGCCACAACATCACCGGCTGACCGAAATCGCGCGCGAGGTCGCTGAACATATGAGGGAAAAGACGGTTTTGCATGATGTCGCGGAAATCGCCGGCGCCCTGCCGGGTTCAGGAATCGAACCCGCGCGCGCCGGCAGAAGCCTGTTACGCCTGCGCCTAGCTTTGGCGTTCCAGCACGGCGGCGAAGAAGCCGTCGGTAGCGTGCCGGTGCGGCCACAGCGAAAGGTAATCGCCCATTTCCAGATCGATGCGCTGCTCGGCCAGCACGTCGCGCGCGGGCACCAGAGCGAAATCGGGATGGCCGGCGAGGAACTGCTCCACCACGGCTTCGTTTTCGGCTTCCAGAATCGAGCAGGTGGCGTAGACCAGGCGGCCGCCCTTCTTTACCAGGCGCGCGGCGCTCGCCAGAATCGACGCCTGCTTCGGCGCCAGTTCGGCCACCGATTCCGGCGACTGGCGCCACTTCAGGTCCGGGTTGCGACGCAGTGTGCCCAGGCCGCTGCACGGCGCATCGACCAGCACGCGGTCGATCTTGCCCGCGAGGCGCTTGATCTTGGAATCGTGTTCACTATCGATCAGCACCGGATTCACATTCGACAAGCCGCTGCGTGCAAGGCGCGGCTTGAGCTTGGCGAGACGCCGCTCGGAGATGTCGAAGGCGTAGAGCCGACCGGTCGAGCGCATCGCCGCGCCCAGCGCCAGCGTCTTGCCGCCCGCGCCCGCGCAGAAGTCGACGATCATTTCACCGCGCTTGGGCGCGACCAGCGAGCACAGCAACTGGCTGCCTTCGTCCTGCACTTCGACCCAGCCATGCTGGAACGCGTCGAGCTTGGTGAGCGGCGGCTTGCCGACCACCCGCACGCCGAACGGTGCGAACGGCGTGGCGCCAGCCTCGATACCGGCCTTCGACAGCGCGTTCAGCACGTCGTCGCGGCTCGCCTTGATCGGGTTGGTGCGCAGATCCAGCGGCGCCGGGTAGTTCAGCGCCGCGGCCAGTTGCGCCAGCTCATCGGGTTCGAAACGCTTGCTGAGCGCCTGATAGATCCAGTCGGGCAGATTCAGGCGAATCCGCAACGGCAGGCTTTCCGGGTCGATCTTCGAAACGTGTTCAAGCCAGCTCAGCTCCTGTTCCGACACAAACGGCTTGAGCGCGTTACGTCCCGCCGTCTGCATCAGGCCGAGCAACGCCATGCGGCGCGCCGGGCTGCCGGCGCCGCCTTCGGCCAGATGGGCGAATTCCATCCGGCGGCGCAGCACCGCGAAAACCGCCTCGGCGATGACCCCGCGCTCGCCGTGCCCGAGCTTCGGGTGCGCGCGGAAGAAACGGCTCGTGGTAGCGTCGGCCGGGCCGTTGAGTTTTAGGACTTCAGCCAACAAAGTCTCAGTTTGTCCAATCAAAAAACCATGCAATCTCATGCGCCCTCTCCGGCGGTGTGACCGGCAAAGAGCCATTGCGGCTCCGGCGGCGTAAGCGTGACACGCAGGCCTTCGAGAGCAAGGCGCCCTTCGACGAACCAGCGCACCGCGCGTGGATAAATGATGTGTTCAGTTGCCAGCACGCGTTCGGCGAGCGTGGCGGGAGTGTCGCCCGTCTCCACGGGAACCGCCGACTGTACGACGATCGGCCCGTGATCCAGCTGGGACGTGACAAAATGCACGGACGCGCCGTGCAGCCGCACGCCCGCGTCGAGCGCCTGCTGATGGGTTTTCAGGCCCGGAAAGCTTGGCAGCAGCGACGGATGCACATTCAGCATGCGCCCGGCGTAATGATCGACGAAACCGGCCGTGAGCACCCGCATGAAGCCGGCGAGCACCACCAGATCGGGCGCGAAACTGTCGATTTGCTGAGCGAGCGCGGCGTCGAAGCTGTCGCGGCTGGAAAACTGGCGGTGGTCGACCACCGCCGTGGCAATGCCGTGCGACGCCGCGAACGCAAGGCCCGCGGCATCGGGACGGTTGGCAATCACGGCGGCGACTTGCGCGGGCCAGGCTTCGTCCGAGCAGGCTCGAACAATGGCTTCCATGTTGCTTCCCCGTCCGGAAATCAGGATGACGAGTTTTTTCATCCGCGGATTTTATCATTCGGGGACACTGAAACCGCGACGCTCCGCCGTCCACCGCGCTGAACGTTTATAATCGTTCGTTTTGCGGCACCCCGGCCGCTCCACCTCAAACCCGCTATCGTGAGAGTCTTCCGCGGTCTTCCCAATGCTGAAAGCCGTGCGCCCTGCGCACTGACCATCGGCAACTTCGACGGTGTCCACCGCGGCCATCAGGCTCTGCTCGCCCACGTGCGGGCGGCTGCCGATGCACGCGGCCTGCCTGTCTGCGTGATGACCTTCGAGCCGCACCCGCGCGAATTCTTCAACCCGGCGGGCGCGCCGCCGCGCATCGCCATGCTGCGCGACAAGCTCGAGGCACTGCGCACCAACGGCGTCGACCGGGTAGTGGTCGAGCATTTCAATCACACGTTCGCGAGCCAGTCGCCGGACGCGTTCGTCGAACGGATCATCGTCAACGGGCTGCATGCGCGCTGGGTCATGATCGGCGACGACTTCCGCTACGGCGCAAAACGCGCCGGCGACTTCGCGTCGCTCAAGGCCGCGGGGCAGCAACACGGTTTCGAAGTCGAACAGATGGCCACAGTGGCCGATCCGTCGGGCGCGCGCATTTCCAGCTCGGGCGTGCGCGCGGCGCTGGTGGCGGGCGACCTCGACTCGGCACGCGCCGCACTGGGCCGCGACTACGTGATCAGCGGCCACGTCGTGCACGGCATGAAGCTCGGCCGCGATCTCGGCTTCCCCACGCTGAACCTGCCGATCGCCCACAAGCGCCCGGCGCTCGCGGGCATTTTCGTGGTGCGCGTGCATGGCGTGGGGGATGAACCGCTGCCCGGCGTCGCAAGCCTCGGCCTGCGCCCCACGGTGGACGATTCCGGTCGCGTGCTGCTCGAAGTTCACCTGCTCGACTGGCATGGCGACGCGTATGGCAAACTCGTGCGCGTCGAATTTCTGAAGAAGCTGCGCGACGAGGAAAAGTACGTCGACCTCGAAACGCTGACCGCCGCCATTGCGCGCGACGTAGCCAACGCGCGCGCGTGGTTCGCGGCCGTCGGCGCCGGCACGCCGGGCAGCCGCTCCACCGGCTTCGCCACCTCGGCCACCGACCGAATTAGATAACCGCCGTGGTCCACGCAAGCGCTTAAGCACCGCATGCGTGGACCTTCGCCGCGCGCATCGAAGGGCGTCCGTGAGTCACGCGACATGCCTGCCGGGCGCGCCCCACGCCCCTCGCGCATCGTGCGCATTCCGCGCCCTGCTGCGCATAGAAAGAATTCACCGCGACCTCATCATGAGCAACAAGAAAGCCGATTCGAAACCGCAGTCACGCTACCCGCTCAACCTGCTCGACACGCCGTTCCCGATGCGCGGCGATTTGCCCAAGCGCGAGCCGCAATGGGTCAAGGAATGGCAGGAACGCAAGATCTATGAGAAGATCCGCGCCGCCTCCAAGGGCCGCAAGAAGTTCATCCTGCACGACGGCCCGCCGTATGCGAACGGCGACATCCACCTCGGCCATGCGGTGAACAAGATCCTGAAGGACATGATCGTCAAGGCGCGCAATCTGGCGGGCTTCGACGCGGTCTACGTGCCGGGCTGGGATTGCCACGGCATGCCGATCGAAATCCAGATCGAAAAGCAGTTCGGCAAATCGCTGCCGGCCGCTGAAGTCATGCAGAAGGCGCGTGCCTACGCGACCGAGCAGATCGAGAAGCAGAAGGTCGGCTTCCGGCGTCTGGGCGTGCTCGGCGACTGGGACAATCCGTACAAGACCATGAACTTCACCAACGAAGCCGGCGAAATCCGCGCGCTCGCGAAGATCATGGAAAAAGGCTACGTGTTCCGGGGCCTGAAGCCGGTGAACTGGTGTTTCGACTGCGGCTCGGCGCTCGCCGAAGCGGAAGTCGAGTACAAGGACAAGACCGATCCGACCATCGACGTGCTGTTCAGCTTCGCCGAGCCGGGAAAGACCGCTGAGGCGTTCGGCTTGAATGCGCTGCCGCGCAACGAAGGCGGTATCGTGATCTGGACTACCACGCCGTGGACCATCCCCGCCAACCAGGCGCTGAACCTGCATCCGGAAATCGTCTACGCGCTGGTCGATACGCCGCGCGGGCTGCTGATCCTCGCGGAAGAGCGCGTCGAAGCGTGCCTGAAGCAATACGGTCTGGAAGGCACGATCGTCGCCACCACGCCGGGCGCGAAGCTCGTCAATCTGCGTTTCAACCATCCGCTTGCGTCCGCGCATCCGAGCTACAAGCGCACCTCGCCGGTCTATCTCGGCGACTACGTGACCACTGAATCGGGCACGGGCGTCGTGCACTCGTCGCCGGCGTATGGCGTGGAAGACTTCGTGTCGTGCAAGGCGCACGGCATGTCCGACTCCGACATCATCAATCCGGTGATGGGCGACGGCCGCTATATCGAATCGCTCGCGCTGTTCGGCGGCTTGTCGATCTGGGCGGCCAATCCGCAGATCGTCGAAGCGCTGCAAGGCGCCGGCACGCTGATGCGCACCGAGAAGTACACGCACAGCTACATGCACTGCTGGCGCCACAAGACGCCGATCATCTACCGCGCCACGTCGCAATGGTTCGCCGGCATGGACGTGAAGCCGAACGATACCGACAGGACGCTGCGCGAGACCGCGCTCGAAGGCATCGAAAACACCGCGTTCTATCCCGCGTGGGGCAAGCAGCGCCTGTTCAGCATGATCGCGAATCGCCCGGACTGGACGCTGTCGCGCCAACGCCAATGGGGCGTGCCGATGGCGTTCTTCGTTCACAAGGAAACCGGCGAGCTGCATCCGCGTACGCTGGAGTTGCTCGAAGAAGTCGCGCAACGCGTCGAGAAGGCCGGCATCGAAGCCTGGCAGTCGCTCGACCCGCGCGAGCTGCTCGGCGACGACGCCAACATGTACGAGAAGAACCGCGACACGCTCGACGTGTGGTTCGATTCGGGCACCACGCACTGGCACGTGCTGCGCGGCTCGCACAAAGACGAACTGCAATTCCCGGCCGACCTCTATCTGGAAGGCTCGGACCAGCACCGCGGCTGGTTTCACTCGTCGCTGTTGACCGCCTCGATGCTCGACGGCCGCCCGCCGTACAACGCGCTGCTCACGCACGGCTTCACCGTGGACGGCGAAGGCCGCAAGATGAGCAAGTCGCTCGGCAACGGTATCGATCCGCATGAAGTGGCGAACCGCCTCGGCGCGGAAATCATCCGCCTGTGGATCGCCTCGACCGATTACTCGGGCGAGCTGGCGATCTCGGAAGAAATCCTGAAACGCGTCACGGAAGGCTATCGCCGTATCCGCAACACGCTGCGCTTCCTGCTCGCGAACCTGTCGGACTTCGACTTCGCGCAGCACGCGCGTCCGGTCGAAGACTGGCTCGAGATCGACCGCTATGCGGTGGCGCTGTCGGCGAATCTGCAAAGCGACATCCTCTCGCACTACGAGAAGTACGAATTCCACCCGGTGGTCGCCAAGCTGCAGACGTTCTGCTCGGAAGACCTCGGCGGCTTCTATCTGGACGTGCTGAAAGACCGTCTGTACACGACCGCCGCGGACTCCGTCGCGCGCCGTTCGGCACAGACCGCGCTGTATCACATCGCGCACGGCCTGCTGCGTCTGATGGCGCCTTTCCTGTCGTTCACCGCAGAAGAAGCGTGGAAGATCTTCGAGCCGAACAGCGAGACGATCTTCACCGAGACGTACCACGCGTTCCCGGCCGTGCCGGAAACCGGCGCGCTGCTCGACAAATGGACGCTTCTGCGCGCCGCCCGCAGCGACGTGACCAAGGCGCTGGAAGAAGCGCGCGTGGCCAACCTGATCGGCTCGTCCCTGCAGGCGGAAGTGGAAATCCGCGCCAGCGGCGCACGCTACGACGCACTCACGAGCCTCGGCGACGACCTGAAGTTCGTGCTGATCACGTCGGCGGCGACCGTGGTGAAGGTGGACAGCGAAGCGGAAGAAGGCGTCGAAGTGATCGCCTCGAAGTATCTGAAATGCGAACGCTGCTGGCACTATCGCGCGGACGTCGGCGCGAACGCCGAACACCCCACGCTGTGCGGCCGCTGCTTCAGCAATCTGTTCGGCAACGGTGAAATCAGGAGCGCGGCATAATGGCGAGAACCATGTCGAAAACCGCGTCGAAAACATCTGCCGCAAACGGGTCGCTGGCGCCCTGGCTTGGGGTTGCGCTGATCGTCATTCTGTTCGATCAGTTGACGAAAATCGCAGTCCAGAAGGTGTTCGCCTACGGTGTCGCGCATGAGGTCACGTCGTTTTTCAACCTGATCCTCGTGTACAACCGCGGCGCGGCGTTCAGCTTCCTCGCAATGGCGGGCGGCTGGCAACGCTGGGCGTTCACCGCGCTCGGCGTGGTGGCCGCGCTGGTGATCTGCTATCTGCTCAAGCGCCACGGCGGGCAGAAAATGTTCTGCACGGCGCTCGCGCTGATTCTCGGCGGCGCGCTCGGCAACGTGATCGATCGGCTCGCGTATGGCCACGTGATCGATTTCCTCGATTTTCACGTGCGCACGTGGCACTGGCCGGCGTTCAATCTTGCCGACAGCGCGATCACGGTCGGCGCGATCTTGCTCGTGCTCGACGAGTTGCGGCGCGTACGCGGCAGCGTACGCTAAGGCCGCAGTCGCTCGCGCTCAGGTTCGCGCGCCAGTACGGTTTGAAAGGCGCGGCGGCGGGATGCAACGCCCCGCCCCGCTGAGCGCCACCACGCTTTGTCGGAGGCTTTCGTTGGCAACCGCAGAACTCGCAGGAAAACACCTCGTCCTTGGCATGACGGGCGGCATTGCCTGCTACAAGATCGCCGAACTCACGCGTCTGTTGACCAAGGCCGGCGCGACCGTGCAGGTCGTCATGACCGAAGCGGCCACGCAGTTCATCACGCCCGTCACCATGCAGGCGCTGTCCGGCCGTCCGGTCTATACCAGCCAGTGGGACGGGCGCGTGCCGAACAACATGGCGCACATCGATCTGTCGCGTGAAGCGGATGCGATCGTGATCGCGCCCGCCTCCACCGATTTCCTCGCCAAACTCGCGCACGGCATGGCCGACGACCTGCTGTCGACGCTGTGCGTCGCGCGCGATTGTCCGCTGCTGGTCGTGCCGGCCATGAACCGGCAGATGTGGCAGAACCCGGCCACCCAACGCAACGTCGCGCAATTGCGCGCGGACGGCGTCGAAGTGCTCGGCCCCGATTCCGGCCCGCAAGCGTGCGGCGAAGTCGGCGACGGGCGCATGCTCGAAGCCGCCGCCACCTACGAAGCCGTCGCCTCGTTCTTCGCGCCGAAAATCCTCAGCGGCCGGCGCGTGCTGTTGACCGCCGGGCCGACCTTCGAACCGCTCGATCCGGTGCGCGGCATCACCAACCGCTCCAGCGGCAAGATGGGTTTTGCGCTGGCGCGCGCCGCGCAACAGGCGGGCGCCGAGGTGCATCTGGTCGCCGGCCCCGTCGCTCTGGAAACGCCTTGGGGCGTGTTCCGCCAGGACGTGCAAACCGCCCAGCAGATGCACGACGCGGTAATGCACTCGATCGCGGACGCCGACATCTTCATCGGCGTGGCCGCGGTGGCGGACTGGCGCGTCGATCACGCCAGCGAGCACAAGATCAAGAAGACCGCGGATCGCGCGCTGCCGAGCTTCACGTTCGTCGAAAATCCGGACATTCTGGCTTCGGTGGCAAAACTGCCGCATCCGCCGTTCACGGTCGGCTTCGCCGCGGAAAGCGGCGACCTCGAAGTCCACGGCGAAGAAAAGCGCGTGCGCAAAAATGTGCCGCTGCTGATCGGCAATCTCGGCCCGCAGACTTTCGGCCTCGACGATAACGAAGTGATCCTGTTCGAAGCAGGCGGCACGACCAGGCTGCCACGCGCCGACAAGCAGACGCTCGCGCGCGCGCTGATCGCGGAGATCGCCAGGCGTCTGCCCGACACAAGTCTGATTCGCTGAACCGTCCCGGCCGCACGCACGCCGATGCGCTCGCCGTGAGTCGCGCAAGCGAATTGGAATCATCTGGAGCGGTACAGACATGACGCGACTATCCGTACTCGATCAAACGCCGGTGATCGCCGGGCACTCGGTGGCGGACGCGATTGCCGCCACGGTTGAACTCGCGCAACTCGCCGACGACCTCGGCTACACGCGTTACTGGTGCGCCGAGCATCATGGCCTGCGCGGCGTGTCGAATCCCTGCCCCGAGGTGATGCTGGCGCGCCTGGGCAGTGTGACGAGCCACATCCGGCTGGGCTCCGGCGGCGTGATGCTGCCGTATTACAGCCCATTCAAGGTCGCCGAGCAATTCATGATGCTCGAGGCGCTGTTCCCCAATCGTATCGATCTGGGCGTGGGACGTGCGCCGGGTGGCGACATGCGCACCGCGCAAGCGGTCGCCGCCGGCGACTACAATCGCGGCGATATTTTTCCGCAGCAAGTGGCCGATCTGCTCGGCCTGATGCACGGCACGTTGCCCGCCGATCACATTGCGAGCGGCGTGCTGCTGCAACCGCAAATCGATACGCGTCCGCAAGTGTGGATGCTGGGGTCGAGTGAATTCGGCGGACTGCTGGCCGCGCAACTCGGCATTCCGTTTGCGTTTGCGCACTTCATCAACGCGCATTTCGGGCACCAGGTCGCGCATGCGTATCGCGAGCGCTTCAAGGCCGGCCACGCGTTACAGCAGCCGTATCTGGCGGCCGCCGTGTTCGTGATCTGCGCGGACACCGAACAGGAAGCCGCGGATCTCGAAAAAGCCGTCGACCTGCGCCGCGTGCAGATGGCCTATGGCTTGAACGAACCGATTCCGTCCATCGAACAGGGCATCGCGCAGGAGTACGGCGAGCGCGAGCAGCTCGTGATCTCGCGCGAAAAGCCGCGCAGTATCATCGGCGCGCCGGCAACCGTCACTGAACGGCTTCATGCGTTGCAGGAGCAGTTCCAGGCGGACGAGCTGATCGTGCTCACCGTTGCGGGCAGCTATCGCGCCCGGTTGCGCTCCTATGAACTTCTTGCCGAGGCGTTCCAACTCGAACGCCCGGCGTCCACTCCTTAACCTTCCAACCTGCATGAAACTCGACCTGAAGATCCTCGACGCGCGCATGCGCGATCAGCTCCCGGCTTACGCCACCACCGGCAGCGCGGGCCTCGACCTGCGCGCGTGCCTCGACGAACCGTTGACGCTGAAGCCCGGCGAGACCGCGCTAGTGCCGACGGGTCTGGCGATTCACGTCGGCGATCCGGGCTATGCCGCACTGATTCTGCCGCGCTCGGGATTGGGACATAAGCACGGGATCGTGCTCGGCAATCTCGTCGGTCTGATCGATTCGGATTACCAAGGCCAACTGATGATCTCGACGTGGAACCGCGGCGAGACCACCTTCGTGCTGAACCCAATGGAGCGCCTGGCGCAACTGGTTATCGTGCCGGTCGTGCAGGCGGAGTTCAATATCGTCGACGACTTCGAAACCAGCGAGCGTGGCGCGGGTGGTTTCGGCAGCACGGGCAAGCATTAAGACAGATTTCCCCCAAACCCGTGCTGGTTGAGCCCAATCCAGCACGGCTCTCTCCCTCGTTTCAAACCCTCCTCGCGTCTTTCTCCGACGACCCAGATTCGGAATTATCCGATTTGGACCTTCACTTCTCCCACCTATAAATCAACCACCAGCCTCTCCGATCCATCCGGCCACACTTGCTGATTGATTGCTGGCCACATCACGTTCCCGTTTTCCAGTTCCTGCTTTCGTTTCCCGTTTCTGAGTTCCCCTCAAAGCCAGACAAAGGAGGTTTATATCATTATCTTCAATTCATAAATTTACTTAGTTATCCATACCATAGCCAATCTGGTACGGATGCATTGCTCTCCGGACAGAACTTTTTCTTCGCCCATCCGGGCAAGCAGCCCAAGTTCACCGGACAACCTGAATGGAGTCACCATGAAGATCGAATATGATGCAATCGTCGGCCCGGGTGCCAATGAATGGTATGGCACGATCATCGTCTCCAACCTGCGCTATGAAGACGGCAGCGCTGTCAACGTCAGCGAGTTCCTCGCATTCAACTTCCATTCGCCGGCCAATCTGGATGCCACGGCCATCCAGCCGCAGTTCATCAGTTGGGTGGTGGGCGAGACTTCCGTGCAAGCCTCGCAAATTGGCGACGGCGACTTCGACGTCACGGTGACGATACCGTTCACCACGTCCTATACGATGCAGCCGCCCGATCAGATCACGATCGGCATCAACGGCAACCTTGTCGCCCATCCGGACACCTGGCTCGACTCATTCGTGTTCGCGGCCGATCACGAGCCGACAATCTTCGGCACGGTGTCCGCCGCGTGCGAGACGGCGCCGGACCCGGCGCTGGCGAACGTGACGCCCGTTCTCACGCTCGCCCAAGGCAGCATGGTCACCACCTTGCCGCTTAGCTACAGCGGGAGCGTCACCGCGAGTCTCGAACAGGGCGGCTACACGGTGAGCGGCGACAGCATTGCTACTGTCGATGAGACTGTCGTTGCGCCGCTTGTCATCAGTCCCACTTCGGTGGAAGTCACCGCAGGCAATACCTCGACGATCAAAGTGACATTCGGGCCGGTAGAGCGATATTGCGCGCTCGACATTTCGATCGGGTCGCTCGCGGGTTTGTCGAAGGAAACGCTCAGTGTTACGCTGACCGACAGCAAGACCGGCAACACCCTCGCTGCATTCGACGCAACGACCAACAGCGTGACGTCGCTGCGAAAACTGCCGCCGTCGGGCACTGCGCGCGTATCGATACAAAAGGTCGCACTGAACGACGTCAACTACTCGTTCGCGGTGCCGGATATCACGCTGACAGACGCACTGCACAAGGTGGTTATCGACGACTCGACGATGGCGAGCAAGCCAGTCAATACGTCGGGATACGTCAAGGTCGCGATCGAGGTCACTGCCGAACAGACGCTCGATCGCCAGATCGACTTGCGCCTGATCGCCAGCGACATGAACTATCTGCAGACAGTTGCCGTCGAATCGCAGCAAACCGCTTTCTCGGCACTCGTCCGGCCGGGGCATTACACGGTGGAGACCGCCGACTTCCTGTCGGCGGGCGTCGTATATGCGGTCAGCGGGCCAGCGCAGTTGGACGTGAACGGTGACGGCCACATTGAACTCGACGTGACGGTCGGCGCATCCGCCGATCTGCACGTGCGCGGTTTCCCCGAGTATCTATGCTTCGGTGGCTGCGCCGATTTGCAGCCGAGCAATCTGGCCGACTTCGCGGCGGCGCGCGCGACGTCGGTCTTCGATTACGCCGGCACCGACGGCGCCGGAGACTCGAACGTGTTCCTGAGCGACGACGTGCAGACCAGAACGACGATCACCCTCGCTCGCAACGTCGAAACGCAACTGGGCAAGGGTCAGCCCGTGCTGCCCGTGATGGTCTCGTACACCTGCAACCTGTCGCTCGGCGACACGCCGACGATCCTCGCCAACGCCGACGCGCACGCGCACAGCTTCGCGAACTACATCCTGGCACTCAACATCGCCACGGAGGCGATCGACAACGATCACCCGGTGCCGGCAGGTTTCATCGTGAACCCGGACTTTCTCGGCGCGTGCGAGCAGGCCAACTTCGGCGCGACCTACGCCATGCCGGTGCGCGGTCCGCTGCAAACCGCGCTCGACCATTGGTCGCTCTCCGCAGCCATTCCCGACAATATCACCGAGGACATTGCGGGCTACGTCCTCGCCGTGAACTGGCTGACCCGCACGGTAGCGCCAAGCGTGACTTTCGGCTGGCAGATCAATCTCTGGGGTGTCGGCTACTCGGAGTGGATTTATGAGGACACCGACAAAACGGCGCAGATGGCGCAGCAGACGTCTGACTATGTTGTCAGCCTCGGCGTGTACGACGGTCCGTACGCGCCCGACTTCCTCGCGATCGACCGCTACGAAGCGGACGACTTCACGCAGCGCGCGTACGTGAACGGCTACTGCTATGGTCCTCGCGAATGGAAACGCTACTTCGATTTCTGCAAGACAGTGAGCCGCGCACTCAAATTGCCGGTAATGCCGTGGCAGATTCCCGCGAGCCGCATTCCGAATACGACCGACCCGGTCGCGGCTGATTTCGACTCTCAGCATTGGGGAACCGGTGGCAGTTGTTTGCTGGGCGATCCGACAATCGGCTCCGACTATCGCAACGTGCATCCGACTATTCTGGCGCTTCAATTCCCGCCGGCGTTCCAGCAATCCATGGGTGTTACCGCCGAAGATATGTTCCTCCGGTCCGAACCATTCGACATTTCGAATCCGCTGTATGGCGACTTCCCGCTGCGCGGCATCTTCACCGTCCTGCTGGGCGGCGGCGCGACAACCGGCATTGTCTCGGCGATCGGCAATCCCGAGGCCTGGGCGAGAGAAAAGCTGAATGCCTACATGGACGATCCGATCAAGTTCGATCAATAGCATCGGCCCAAAAAAAACGGCGTGGACCTATGAGTCCACGCCGTTTTTTAGTACTAACGCTTACGCTTATTCGACTTCCACCGCTTCCGGATTCGGATTGCGCGGAGCCGGATGCTCGTCGAACGTCAACTGGACCTTGTCTTCCGCATCCACGTCGACCGTCACGCGACCGCCGTTCATCAGCTTGCCGAACAGCAGTTCGTCCGCCAGTGCACGACGGATCGTGTCCTGAATCAGACGCTGCATCGGCCGTGCGCCCATGAGCGGATCGAAACCGTGCTTGGCGAGATGCTTGCGCAGTGCGTCGGTGAAGAGCGCATCGACCTTCTTCTCGTGCAACTGATCTTCCAGCTGCATGAGGAACTTGTCGACCACGCGCATGATGATTTCTTCATCCAGTGCGCGGAAGCTGATCGTTGCATCCAGACGGTTGCGGAACTCCGGCGTGAACATGCGCTTGATGTCGACCATTTCGTCGCCGGTTTCCCGACGATTCGTGAAGCCGATCACCGACTTGCCCATTGCCTCGGCGCCCGCATTCGTCGTCATGATGATGATGACGTTGCGGAAATCCGCCTTGCGGCCGTTGTTGTCCGTCAGCGTGCCGTGGTCCATCACCTGCAGCAGCACGTTGTAGATATCCGGATGCGCCTTCTCGATTTCGTCGAGCAGCAGCACGCAATGCGGCTTCTTCGTGACAGCTTCGGTCAGCAGACCGCCCTGGTCGAAACCGACATAGCCCGGCGGCGCGCCGATCAAACGGCTGACCGCATGACGCTCCATGTATTCCGACATGTCGAAGCGGATCAGCTCGATGCCCAGCGTGAACGCCAGTTGCTTCGCCACTTCGGTCTTGCCGACGCCCGTGGGGCCGGAGAACAGGAATGCGCCGATCGGCTTGTCCAGCTTGCCCAGACCCGCACGCGCCATCTTGATCGCGGCCGACAGCGCGTCGATAGCCGGGTCTTGCCCGAACACCACGCTCTTCAGATCGCGATCCAGCGTTTGCAGCTTGCTGCGATCGTCTTGCGACACGCTTTGCGGCGGGACGCGGGCAATCTTCGAAATGATTTCCTCGATCTCGTTCTTGCCGATAGTCTTCTTCTGCTTCGACTTCGGCAGGATGCGTTGCGCCGCGCCGGCTTCGTCGATCACGTCGATCGCCTTGTCCGGTAGATGACGATCCGTGATGAAGCGTGCCGACAACTCAGCCGCCGCCGACAGCGCGCCCGACGAATACTTCACACCGTGGTGCTCTTCGAAGCGCGACTTCAGGCCACGCAGGATCGCCACCGTCTGTTCGACGGTCGGCTCGGTCACGTCGACCTTCTGGAAACGGCGCGACAATGCCGCGTCTTTTTCGAAAATGCCGCGATATTCCGTGAACGTGGTCGCGCCAATGCACTTCAACGTGCCCGACGACAGCGCCGGCTTGAGCAGGTTCGACGCGTCCAGCGTACCGCCCGACGCAGCGCCTGCGCCGATCAGCGTATGAATTTCGTCGATGAACAGGATGGCGTGCGGACGTTCCTTCAATTCCTTGAGAACCGTCTTCAGGCGCTGTTCGAAGTCACCGCGATACTTGGTGCCGGCGAGCAGCGCGCCCATGTCGAGCGAATACACCTGGGCATCCGCCAGAATGTCCGGCACTTCGCCGCGCGTAATGCGCCACGCGAGACCTTCGGCGATCGCGGTCTTGCCGACGCCGGCCTCACCGACCAGCAGCGGATTGTTCTTGCGACGACGGCACAGCACCTGCACCACACGCTCGACTTCCGACTCGCGCCCGATCAGCGGATCGATGCGGCCGTCTTTCGCCATCTGGTTCAGGTTCTGGGTGAACTGCGCGAGCGGGGTTTCTTTCTGCGCGGCGGCTTCGTCGGACTCGGCATTCGCGTCGCTCGCTTTCGCGGCGTCGGTGCTGCTCGTCTTGGCGATGCCGTGCGAGATGAAATTGACCACGTCCAGACGCGTCACGCCCTGCTGCTGCAGGTAGTACACCGCGTGCGAATCCTTCTCGCCGAAGATCGCGACCAGCACGTTGGCGCCGGTCACTTCCTTCTTGCCATTCGAGGTGGACTGAACATGCATGATCGCGCGCTGGATCACACGCTGGAAACCCAGCGTGGGCTGCGTGTCGACGTCGTCCGTGCCAGGCACGGTCGGCGTGTTGTCATGAATGAAGTTGCGCAGGTTCTGGCGCAGATCCTCGATATTGGCCGCGCATGCACGCAACACCTCCGCTGCTGTCGGATTGTCCAACAGTGCCAGCAAAAGATGTTCGACCGTTATGAACTCGTGCCGCGCCTGGCGTGCTTCCATGAACGCCATGTGCAGGCTGACTTCCAGTTCCTGGGCAATCATGCTTCCTCCATCACACACTGCAGCGGATGCCCGGCCTGCCGTGCGTGGGTAACGACTTGCTCGACTTTGGTCGACGCGATGTCCCGCGTATAGACCCCACAAACTCCCCTGCCCTCGCGATGCACCTTCAACATTACCTGTGTTGCGGTTTCTCTATCTTTATTGAAGTATTCCTGCACGATCATCACGACAAATTCCATCGGCGTGAAGTCGTCATTCAGCAGCACCACCTTGTACATGGATGGCGGCTTGAGCTTTTTCTCCTGCCGCTCCAGTACGGTGCCGTCCTGCTTGTCCGGGATAATCGCCATACACCCATTCTAAACAACTAGGACAGGCCCGCAATCCTGTCAAAACCCGGCCAACCGGCCAGTAAGCCCGTTCGCGACCGCCTGATGGGCGATTCCCCGCCACGCGTGCGTTAAATCGACGAGCCGATTTGCGGAGCCGGCCCCTATCCTGTGATGCTTGCGGCCGTGCTGCGCCGCAGTCGGATCGAGTATCGCACAACCTGCCGTAGCTGGCTGACGGCTCGCCTGGCCCAGTCTTCGCCGAGGCGACCCGCTGAACAGCAGGTGAGTCGATTATGCGACTTTTCAAGACGGCCCGCTTGCGCAACCGCACATAACGAAAGCGGGAAAAACCCTGGAAAGTGCCTGTTTGCAACGCGGCAACGGCATCTCAAAATTTTCTTGACACCCGAATAAAGAGCCTCAACAATCAAGCTGGCACTTTTTTCACCAAGCCATAATTTCGAAAAAATGCCGATGGTGAGCTTGTGAGGAGGGAGCGGCTGCATCGCGCGGTCGTCGAGCTTTTCGAGGGCTCGTGGTAGTGACATGAGTTACAGGGGAAGTTGGAATGGCAACTGGTACGGTCAAATGGTTCAATGACGCAAAAGGTTTCGGATTCATCACGCCTGACGAAGGTGGCGAGGATCTGTTTGCACACTTCTCGGCCATCCAGATGAATGGGTTCAAGACCCTCAAGGAAGGCCAAAAGGTAACCTTCGAGGTCGTGCAAGGCCCGAAAGGCAAACAGGCATCGAACATTCAGGCGCCTGCCTGAAGCTGCTCGATACCCGTCCTTTGAAACCCGGCTCCGTGCCGGGTTTCTTTTTTTGGGTTTCGTCCTCTGGTCGCTCCGAGGCTTGTTCTGGTTGTATCCGGCGCGCACATGTCCCATATATCGGGTAATTTCTTCGGTCTGCTGCCGAGTGTCACGTTTTGCGCTTCAGCTCGCGCGTTACGAAAACATCGCGTGAAGCCACAAACACACAACCCCGGCCGCCTCCCGGCGCCGGGGTTGTACATGCGAACCAGTTCGGCCCAACGCAAGCTGCTTACAGATTCTCGATCAGCACCTGGCCGAAACCGGAACACGACACCTGCGTCGCGCCTTCCATCAGGCGCGCGAAATCGTACGTGACGCGTTTTTGCAGAATCGATTTTTCCATCGACTTGATGATCAGATCCGCTGCCTCGGTCCAGCCGAGATGGCGCAGCATCATTTCCGCCGAAAGAATTTCCGAGCCTGGATTCACGTAGTCCTTACCGGCGTATTTCGGCGCAGTGCCGTGCGTGGCTTCGAACATCGCGACCGAATCCGACATGTTCGCACCCGGTGCGATACCGATACCGCCGACCTGCGCGGCCAACGCATCCGACACATAGTCGCCATTCAGGTTCAGCGTGGCGATCACGTCGTATTCAGCCGGACGCAGCAGAATCTGCTGCAGGAACGCATCCGCGATCACGTCCTTCAGGACGATGTCGCCGCCCGTCTTCGGATTCTTGATCTTCATCCACGGGCCGCCGTCGATCAGTTCCGCGGCGAATTCCTTTTGCGCCAGCGCGTAACCGTAGTCGCGGAACGCGCCTTCGGTGAACTTCATGATGTTGCCCTTGTGCACCAGAGTGACCGAACGGCGATCGTGGTCGAGCGCGTACTGGATCGCCTTGCGCACCAGACGCTCCGTGCCTTCACGCGACACCGGCTTGATGCCGATCCCCGACGTTTCCGGGAAGCGGATCTTCTTCACGCCCATTTCTTCGCGCAGGAACTTGATGATCTTTTTCGCCTGCTCCGATTCGGCCGGCCACTCGATACCCGCGTAGATGTCTTCCGAGTTTTCGCGGAAGATCACCATGTTGGTTTTCTCCGGCTCGCGCACCGGCGAAGGCACACCCTTGAAATACTGCACCGGACGCAAGCACACATACAGATCCAGTTCCTGGCGCAGCGCGACGTTCAGCGAACGGATGCCGCCGCCCACCGGCGTGGTGAGCGGGCCCTTGATCGAGACGACATACTCCTTGAGCACCTGCAGCGTCTCTTCGGGCAGCCACACATCCGGGCCGTACACCTTGGTGGACTTCTCGCCGGCGTAGATTTCCATCCAGTGGATTTTTCGCTTGCCTGCATACGCTTTTTCCACAGCGGCATCCACGACCTTGATCATGACCGGCGTGATGTCGATGCCGGTGCCGTCGCCTTCGATGTACGGAATGATCGGCTGGTCCGACACGTTGAGCGAGAAATCGGGATTGACGGTGATCTTGTCACCGCCGGTCGGAACCTTGATGTGCTGATACGGCATGATCGGACTCCAGTGAAGGCTATGCTGAAAGCTGATGGGAGACTGCGAAAACGGGGGCGCTCCTCGCTACGCGCAATGCCGCACGCCGGCAAGCGGCCTGGCCGCTATTCTAGCCCACGCGAACGCTGCGCCGAGGCCGCGGCGGCTCGGGGTTTTCCAACATGGACGAAGTCAATCCAGCGAGGCACAACTCTTATGTCTTATATAAGACAACGAGCTTAGCGTCGCGCATTATGCTTTATTATCCCGCCATTTACTATTGGCCCGACGCCTCCCGGGGCTGCGCGGCATGAGCGCCGCAACGGCGCGTCGCGACTCTCATTTCATCCACTATGCGCCTTCTCGCTCTGAACAAACCGTTCGGCACTATCTGCCAGTTCTCGCCGCACGAAACGCGCGCGTCGCTGGCCGACTGGGTCAAGGTGCCCAACGTGTATCCGGCAGGCCGGCTCGACTCCGATAGCGAAGGCCTGCTGCTTCTCACCGACGACGGCGCGTTGCAGGCGCGCATTGCCGAGCCGCGTCACAAACTCGTCAAACGTTATTGGGCGCAAGTGGAAGGCGCGGTCGATGCGGCCACACTAAAGAAGCTCGCACGCGGCGTCGATCTCGGCGACTACGTGACGCGGCCCTGTCGCGCCGAGTACGTGGAACCAACCGACACCCTCTGGGTACGCACGCCGCCGATCCGCTATCGCGCCGCGATACCGACCACATGGATCGAATTGTCGATCACCGAAGGCAAGAACCGCCAGGTGCGTCGCATGACTGCCGCCGTGGGGTTTCCGACATTGCGCCTGGTGCGCGTGGGCATCGGCGCACTCGACGTGTTTTCGCTCGGGCTGCAACCGGGAGAGAGCGTCGATTTACCGCCGGATGCGCCGTGGAAAGGCATGATGTGATCATGCGCCCACGCATGACCGAGTGCTCGCCGAATCCGCTCAACGCCTCCACTTCACACCGCGGCACAATACCTAACTCGTTGTATCCGCAAACAAAATAGCGCGTGAAACCACTGTGAAAAACGCGTGAAACAATGACACCCATGACAACGTCGTGGCACGTGATCTGAATCAATCCATCGGCTTATAAGTTTTCCACAAATTTCGCGTCAACCGCTGCGCGAGCTCAGGCGTTATTCGACGCAGATGCCGCCCGAAGCTATCCGGCATTCAGCCTTAAGGGCCTTTGTGCAAGCCGCTCTTGCGGTAAGTGCGGGGAGTCTGAGCGCTAACGCAGACGTGTCGAAAATTTGTTCGATGCGGCTGTCAACCGAAAGGTGGATGGCACGTTTACCGACATGACTCCATATATAACCGGGTCATTTGGTTAATTAACTAAAGCTGAGGATTCACAAAATGAACAAACTGATCGCCGCTCTGGTCGCTGGTCTCTTCGCAACGGCAGCATTCGCACAAGCTTCGGCACCGGCAGCAGCTTCGGCAGCTCCGGCAGCAGCAGCTTCGTCGGCAAAGAAGACCACGAAGCACGCTCACAAGAAGTCGCACAAGAAGGCAGCAGCAGCTGCTGCAGCTTCGGGCGCTTCGGAGTAAGTTTGTTGTAAAAACGCAGTCAAGAACTAGCTTCATTGCCGTTCTTACGGCGTTGAAAGGCAGATCACCGCAAGGCGATCTGCCTTTTTGTTTTTGACGCGCTCGCGTAACATTCGCGGGTTAATTTCCAGCAAGGAGTCATGCCGTGCGATTTCCCATGCGCTCGTTGATTGCGCGTTTCGCCATTGCCGTTGCATTGCCGCTCGCCGCGTTGACATTCACCGCCACAACCATCGCACCTGCTCACGCGCAGCAGATGCCGGCCGGCGCTAAACAGCCTGGCGAATTTCCGCGCGCGAAACTGACCGCGGGCATGTTCGTGATCGACGCCGCTGTCGCTGCGAACGACGCGGACCGCGAGCAAGGCCTCATGTATCGCACGAACCTCGCGCCGAACGAAGGCATGCTGTTCGTCTTCAATGAAAACGCGGTGCATTGCTTCTGGATGAAGAACACGTTGATCCCGCTGTCGATCGCATTCATGCGCGCCGACGGCACGGTCACCGACATCGACGAGATGCAGGCCGAGACCACCAACAATCACTGCCCGAAGAACAACGGCGTGTATGCGTTGGAAATGAGCAAAGGCTGGTTCACGTCGAAAGGCATCAAACCGGGGATGAAGATCCAGGGCTTGCCCGCCGCGCAATAAAGCGCGCCGTCCGCAGGAGCGCGCCGCCGCTCGCCTCACCACTTTGCTTCACCGCTTTCCGCAAGCCGGTGCCTTGTCACGAGGCGCCGGCTCTTTTATTTGCGCGCCGCGGCATGAGCACCCTGTCACGCCGTATCGCGTCGCACCAAAGCACGCCGCACGGGCAGCCGAAGCCCTGCCAGCACCCGTTCGCGGCCAACCGGGAAGATTCCTGCAAAAGACGGGCCGACGCGCTATCCTAGTAATCTTAGTAAAGCAGCACCCAGGCTCCCCGGACAGCACAGACTGCTGCCCGGCAAGCGTTTCAGGCGCGCCATTCCAAGGAGGTTCACGTGCCCCGCAAGACTCCCATCGAGCGCTACCGGAATATCGGCATTAGCGCTCACATCGATGCCGGCAAAACCACCACCACTGAACGCATCCTGTTCTACACCGGCGTGACCCACAAGATCGGCGAGGTTCACGACGGTGCGGCGACGATGGACTGGATGGAACAGGAGCAGGAGCGCGGCATCACCATTACGTCGGCGGCCACCACTGCTTTCTGGAAGGGTATGGCCGGCAACTATCCGGAACACCGGATCAACATCATCGACACGCCGGGCCACGTCGACTTCACGATCGAAGTGGAGCGCTCCATGCGCGTGCTCGACGGCGCGTGCATGGTGTACGACTCGGTCGGCGGCGTGCAGCCGCAGTCCGAAACCGTGTGGCGTCAGGCGAACAAGTACAAGGTGCCGCGCATTGCGTTCGTCAACAAGATGGACCGCGTGGGCGCGGACTTCTTCCGTGTGCAGCGGCAGATCGGCGATCGCCTGAAGGGCGTCGCGGTGCCGATCCAGATTCCGGTCGGCGCGGAAGAACACTTCCAGGGCGTGGTCGACCTCGTCAAGATGAAGGCGATCTTCTGGGACGAAGAGAACCAGGGCATCAAATTCGAGTACCGTGATATTCCGCCGGAACTCGCGGCGACCGCAAAGGAATGGCACGACAAGATGGTCGAGGCCGCAGCCGAAGCGAATGAGGAACTGCTCGACAAATACCTCGGCGGCGAAACATTGACCGAAGAGGAAATCAAGCACGGCATTCGCGTGCGCTGCATTGCCAACGAAATCGTGCCGATGCTGTGCGGCAGCGCGTTCAAGAACAAGGGCGTGCAAGCCATGCTCGACGCGGTGATCGACTATCTGCCGTCACCGGTGGACGTGCCCGCCATCACCGGCCACGACGAACACGACAAGGAAATCGAGCGCCATCCGACCGATACCGATCCGTTCTCGGCACTCGCCTTCAAGATCATGACCGACCCGTTCGTCGGCCAGCTGATTTTCTTCCGCGTCTATTCCGGCGTGGTGAATTCGGGCGACACGGTCTACAACGCGATCAAGGAAAAGAAGGAACGCCTTGGCCGGATCCTGCAGATGCACGCCAACGAACGCAAGGAAATCAAGGAAGTGTACGCGGGCGACATCGCCGCGGCTGTCGGCCTGAAGGAAGCGACCACGGGTGACACGCTGTGCGATCCGAACCACGTGATCATCCTCGAAAAGATGATCTTCCCGGAGCCGGTGATCTCGCAGGCCGTCGAGCCGAAGACCAAGGTCGACCAGGAAAAGATGGGCATCGCGTTGAACCGTCTTGCCCAGGAAGATCCGTCGTTCCGCGTGCAGACCGATGAAGAATCCGGCCAGACCATCATCTCGGGCATGGGCGAGCTGCACCTGGAAATTCTGGTCGACCGCATGAAGCGCGAGTTCGGCGTCGAGGCAACGGTCGGCAAGCCGCAGGTTGCGTATCGCGAGACGGTGCGCAACAAGGTCGAAGACGTCGAAGGCAAATTCGTCAAGCAGTCGGGCGGCCGCGGTCAATACGGCCATGCGGTGATTACGCTCGAGCCGGCGCCACAAGGCAAGGGCTACGAATTCGTCGACGCGATCAAGGGCGGTGTGATTCCGCGTGAATATATTCCGGCCGTCGACAAGGGCATCCAGGAAACGCTGAAGGCCGGCGTGCTCGCGGGCTATCCGGTGGTCGACGTGAAGGTGACGCTCACCTTCGGTTCGTACCACGACGTTGACTCGAACGAAAACGCGTTCCGCATGGCCGGCTCGATGGCCTTCAAGGAAGCGATGCGCAAGGCCAAACCCGTGCTGCTCGAACCGATGATGGCCGTCGAGGTGGAAACGCCGGAAGACTTCATGGGCAACGTGATGGGCGACCTGTCGAGCCGCCGCGGACTCGTGCAAGGCATGGAAGACATCGCCGGGGGCGGCGGGAAGCTGGTGCGCGCCGAAGTGCCGCTCGCGGAGATGTTCGGTTACTCCACGTCGCTGCGCTCCGCGACGCAAGGCCGCGCGACCTACACGATGGAGTTCAAGCACTATGCGGAAACGCCGAACAACGTCGCTGAAGCCGTGATCAACGCGAAGCAGAAATAAGCACTACGCCAAAGGCATTCATGCCAACGGCTCGAAGCCCGTCCCCGGTGGACGGGCTTTTTTTCGTCCGCTGCAACGCGCCCAGGGCTTCTTCACACGCACGTTTTTGAACGTGCAAAAATGCCGGAAGGCGCCGTGCCGAACGCCGGAACTCACGCCCACGAGGAGACACATCATGAGCCACGATCACGAACATCCGCATTACAAAGACGTGCCGCCCACCGCGCCCGATTGGCGCGAGCACGGCGTGAAAGTCATCAAGGGCGACCAGCTCGATAGCAACACGGCGCAAACGCCGGGCATGAATCGCGCGGCGGCGATCAATGCCGCACGCGTGGGCGCGCAGAAGATCTGGGCCGGCACCGTGACGATCCACCCGAATGCGAAGACCGGCGCACATCATCACGGCGCGCTCGAAAGCGTGATCTACGTGGTACGCGGCCAGGCGCGCATGCGTTGGGGCGAGCATCTGGAGTTCACCGCCGAAGCCGGTCCCGGCGACTTCATTTTCGTGCCGCCGTATGTGCCGCATCAGGAGATCAACGCGAGTACCGACGACCCGCTCGAATGCGTGCTGGTGCGCAGCGACAACGAAGCGGTAGTGGTTAATCTGAACATCGACGCGGTGGAACAACCCGAGACGGTGTTCTGGGTCGATCCGATTCACAAGCATCCGCACGATCATTAACTCCCGCCCACGCAACTCATGACGCCGACCGCTTCGCTGCGCCCTCGCCTCTTCACGCTATACGCCGTGCTGATCGCCGCCAATCTCGGCGCGTGGGCGTGGGCCCTGATCGCGTTTCGCCACTACCCGCTGCTGCTCGGCACCGCGCTGCTCGCCTACGGCTTCGGCCTGCGCCATGCGGTCGACGCCGATCACATCGCGGCGATCGACGCCGTCACACGCAAGCTCATGCAAGCCGGCAAACGGCCGCTCGGCGTCGGGCTGTCGTTTTCGCTGGGGCATTCGACCATCGTGATCCTCGCGACGATCGGCATAGCGTGGACCGCGCATTCGCTGCATGGCCGCTTCGAGACTTTCAAGGCCGTGGGCGGCACCATCGGCACGCTCGTCTCCGCGAGCTTCCTGCTGGTGCTCGCAGCCGTCAATCTCGTGATTCTGCGTGACGTCTGGCGCCGTTATCGCCATGTCCAGCAAAGCGGCGAATTGCCTGCTAAAACGCCGGACTCGATTGCGCCGGCAGGTCTGCTGTCGCGCGCGTTGCGTCCGCTCTTCAGGCTCGTGACGAAAAGCTGGCACATGTACCCGGTCGGCGTGCTGTTCGGCCTCGGCTTCGATACCGCGACCGAGATCGGTTTGCTCGCGATCGCCGCTTCCGAAGCCGGCAAAGGTCTGCCGCTCTATTCGATTCTCGTGTTTCCCGCGCTCTTCACCGCCGGCATGACGCTGGTCGATTCAACCGACAACGTGCTGATGGTGCATGCGTACGGCTGGGCCATGGACGACCCGAAACGCAAGCTCTACTACAACGCGAGCATCACCTTTGTCTCGGCGGTGGTGGCGATCGTGATCGGCGGCGTTGAAGCGTTGGGGCTGCTGTCGGACAAGCTCGGTCTGAACGGCGGCGTATGGGATGCGATCGCCAGCGTGAACGACCGCTTCGGCGTGCTGGGTTACGGCATCGTCGCGGTGTTCATGGCGTGCTGGATCGGCTCGGTGCTGTTCCATCGCTGGCGCCGGGCGTTGTGATGGCGATACACACCGGTCCTTTTATCCGACAATCGGCAACCCGGTAACGCCGCGAGCACGCCGAACCCGCCAGCAATCCTTTACACTGAAACCGCTTCGCTCGCCGCTTTCGTCATTGCACTACCGTCGCCGGGTCGCGCGCATCCGGCGCGGCCTTTCAGAACCGGCAACAGAACGGACTGGACACTCCATCGATGAAGACTCCCGCGAACCGATTTCCCGCACTCGACGCAGCCCGCCTCACCGCCGACGCCTACGGCAACCACGCCATCGACGAATTCGTCGCCGGCCGCATCACGCGCCGCGATCTGCTGCGCTATGCAAGCGTGATCGGTTTGTCGCTGGCCGGCGCCGGCGTGCTGAATGCGCCGCAAGCGCGTGCGCAAGGCACCGCGGCCGCGTCGAATCAGACCATCCGCGTGGCTCACCTGACACCGGCCGGCGCGGTCGATCCGCTCACCGTGACGGATGCCGCCAGCCTCGCGCTGCTGAACCAGACCGGCGAATTCCTGATCGACGACGACGGCGAAAAGCTCGTACTCAAGCCGGCACTCGCGTTGTCGTGGAAACCGAACGACAAAGGCGACGTGTGGACCTTCAAGCTGCGTCCGAACGTCAAGTTCCACGACGGCCAGTTGTTCAGCGCCAAAGACGTGGTCGCCACGTTCGACCGCCTGGCCGATCCGGCGAGCGGCTCGGCGGCGCTTTCCGTGCTCAAGGGCGTGCTGTCGAAAGGCGGCGCCAAAGTGATCGACGACCACACGGTCGCGTTTCATCTGGACGCGCCGAACGGCAACTTCCCGTATTACGTTTCCTCGGACAATTACAACGCCGTGATCCTGCCCGCGAACTACGCGGGCGGTTATGAAAAGAGCTTCATCGGCACAGGTCCGTTCAAGCTCGAAAAGTATCAGGCGAAGGTGGGCGCGTCGTTCGTGCGCAATCCCGATTACTGGGGCGAAAAAGCGTTACCGCAACGCGTACAGTTCTCGTTCTACGCCGACGAACAGGCACAATTGCTTGCGCTGCAAGGCCATCAGGCCGACGTGATGGGCACCTTCACCGTGCAGGGCGGCGCCGGCATTCTGAACAATCCGGATTACAAGGCCGTGGGCGTGAAGTCAAGCGCGCACCGGCAGATTCACATGCGCAACGACAATCCGCTGTTCAAGGACAAGCGCGTGCGCCAGGCACTGGCGTTGTCGATCGATCGCGACGTGCTGGTGCGCGGCCTGTTCAAAGGGCGCGCGCAACTCGGCAACGACAGTCCGTTCGCGCCGGTGTTTCCGTCTTCGGATGCGGGTGTTCCGCAACGCAGGATCGACGTCGCCAAAGCGAAGCAGCTGCTTGCGCAAGCCGGCGTGCCGAACGGCTTCGAAGTGACGCTGACCACCGAAAAATACATGGAGATTCCCGATCTCGCGGTGGTCGTGCAAAACGCGGCGAAGGCCATTGGCGTGCGCATCAATCTGAAGATCGAAAGCCAGTCGCTGTATTACGGCGCGGGCACGCCGGGCAAATCGGATTGGCTGGACTCGCCGCTCGGCATTACCGACTACGGTCATCGCGGCGTGCCGAACGTCTTCCTGAATGCACCGCTTACCAGCACCGGCACATGGAACGCCGCGCACTTCAGGAATCCGCAATACGATCAACTGGTCGCACAATTCGTTGCGGCTATCGATCTCGGCTCGCAGCGGAAAATCGCCGGGCAGATCCAGACGCTGCTGCTCGATGAAACGCCCATCATCATTCCGTTCTTCTACGATCAGCTGATCGCCATGCGCAAGGGTGTGAACGGCGTGCGCTTCACCGCGCTCGCGCAACTCTACTTCGACCGCGCGGTGTTGAGCGCGTAATGCTGGACGCCCGAGGTTGAGCGCCCGAGCACCAGCGCGTTTCGGCAGGAGAGCATGATGTCGAGCACGGTGACCCCTTCCACTTCCTCCATGTCGAGCGGCAACGCGGGCCGCGTCGTGCGTTTTCTGGCTACGCGTGTCGGCTTGTCGCTGATCACGCTGTGGCTGCTCTCGGTGATCGTCTTCGCCGGCGGACAACTGCTGCCGGGCGATATCGGCCGCGCGGTGCTCGGCCCGCTCGCCGATGCGCGCGCGGTCGCCGCGCTCAATCATCAACTCGGCGCCGACCGTCCGCTGATGACGCAATACGTCGACTGGATTTCGCATTTCGTGCGCGGCGACATGGGACTGTCCTATGCGTATCGCGAGCCGGTCGGGCCGTTTATCGCCAACGCGCTCGCGCATTCCGCGAAGCTCGGCTTGCTCGCGTTCGTCGTCGTCGTGCCGCTCGGCATTGCGGGCGGCGTGTGGTCGGCCATGCACGCGGGGCGCTGGCTCGATCGCACGATCAGCATCGTGGGGTTGTCGGCCACGGTGGTGCCGGAATTCGTTTCGTCGATCGTGCTGATTCTGGTGTTCGGCGTGTGGCTACGCTGGCTGCCGATCGAAGCGTCGTATCCGCCCGAAGCGAGCGCACTCGAACAGCTGCGTCATCTGGTGCTACCGGTGCTGCCGCTCGTGCTGGTGTTCTTCGGCTACATCGCGAGGATGGCGCGCGCCGGCACCGTCGAGGCGCTCGACGCGGACTATACGCGCACCGCGATTCTCAAGGGTCTACCGCGCCGTATCGTGATCTGGCGGCACGTCTTGCGCAATGCATTGCTGCCCACCATCACGGTCGCCGCCACGCAACTCGGTTATATGATCGGCGGGCTCGTGGTGGTCGAGACGCTGTTCCACTACCAGGGCATCGGCTCGCTGATCTACAACGCCGCGAAGGCCAAGGACTTCCCAATGCTCGAAGCAGGCGTACTGACGATCGGCGTGGTCTACACCGTCGCCAATCTCGTCGCCGATGCGCTGCACGTCCTGCTCAATCCACGCTTGCGAGTGAGGAGCGCCGAATGAGCACGATCGTTCCGCCGGCCGCGCCCCCAACGCCGCGTCCGGTTACCGAGCCCCGCTTCGACCAGTTGCGCGTGCTGCTGCGCTCGCCGACCTTCGTGGTGGGCGTGGTGATCGTCGCGTGGTGGATCGTCTGCGCGATCGCCGGGCAATGGATCGTGCGGATCGACCCTTATGCGTCCGATCCGCTCAACTCGCTGATGCCGCCTGATCGCACGCACTGGTTCGGCACCGATCAACTCGGGCGCGACGTGTTCTCGCGCGTGATCGTCGGCGCGCGCGACATTCTCACCATCGCGCCGCTCGCCACCCTGCTCGGCACAGCGGCGGGCACCGCGCTGGGATTGATCGTCGGCTACTTCGAAGGCTGGGTCGACAACGTGGTCGGACGCGTCATCGACGCCGTGCTCGCGCTGCCACTGGTGATCGTCGCGCTGCTCGCGCTGGCCGCCGTCGGCGCGTCGAACTTCACCGTGATCCTCGTGATCGGCATCACCTTCACGCCGATCACTGCGCGCACCGTGCGCGCCGCCGTGTTCGCCGAACGGCATCTCGACTACGTCGCGGCAGCGCAGCTACGCGGCGAGCGCGCGCCGTACATCATGTTCGCCGAGATTCTGCCGAACGTGCTGCCGCCCGTCATCGTCGAAGCGACGGTGCGGCTCGGTTACGCGATCTTCGCGGTCGCCACGCTGTCGTTTCTCGGCTTCGGCATCCAGCCGCCGTCGGCCGACTGGGGGCTCGCGCTGTCCGAGTCATACACGCTGATGGCGGGCGGCGCATGGTGGACCGTGGTGTTCGCCGCCGGCGCGATTGCCAGCCTCGTGGTCGGCGTGAATCTGATCGCCGACAGCGTGCAAGGCGTGCTCGACCGATGAACGGCCCGCCGCCCTCCTCGTTCCCCGCCTTCGATGTCTCGAAGAGCGATCGCACGGACGCGCTGACCGTCATCGGTCTGACGGTCACGTACCGCGTGCGCGGACGCGATCGCGAGGTGCTGCAGGACATTTCGTTTCGCGTGCGGCGCGGCGAAGCGTATGGTCTCGTCGGCGAGTCCGGCTGCGGCAAGTCGACCGTTGCGATGGCGGCGCTGCGCTATCTGCCGCGCAACGGCAAAGTGAAGGCCGGCAAGATCATCGTCACCGGCGAGGACGTGCAGAAGCTTGACGCCGACGCGTTGCGCAACATGCGCGCCAGAACGATTTCAATGGTCTACCAGGATCCGGGGCGCGCGCTGAATCCGTCGCTGACGATCGCGCGGCAAGTCTCCGAAGCGTTCGAAGCCGCCGGCGTCGCGCGCGACGAAGCCTTGCGGCGCACGCTGGAGATGTTGCAGCGCGTGCGCATCGCCGCGCCCGAGCGGGTGATGGAGAGTTATCCGCATCAACTGTCGGGCGGCATGCAACAGCGCGTAGTGATCGCGATGGCGCTCGCCTCGAACCCCGCGCTGCTGATTCTCGACGAACCGACTACCGGCCTCGATGCTACCGTCGAGGCCGAAGTGCTCGACCTCGTCGCGCAGTTGCGCGAGGAACTCGGCACGGCTGTGCTGTTCATCAGCCACAACCTCGCGGTGATCGGGCGGATGTGCGAACGCGTCGGCGTGCTTTACGCGGGAAAACTGGTCGAGGAAGGCGCGACGCAAGATGTCTTCACGCGGCCGCGCCATCCCTATACGGTCGGACTGTTGCGCTGTCTGCCCACGGCCGGGCGCAGCAAGGACAGCGAGCGGCTCGACACGATCGCCGGCAGCCTGCCGTTGCCGGGTGCGGTAACGCAGGGCTGCATCTACGCAGAGCGCTGCCGCCTCGCCGACGACCGCTGCCGCCGCGAAGCGCCGCCGCCGTATCGCGTGAGCGCCGCACACGGCGATCAGATGTCACGCTGCCATTACCACGAACGCGCGATCGAATTGCCGCGTGCAAGCGCGCAAGCCTTGCCGGAGTGCAACGGCGCGTCGTTCGACGGCAAACCGCCTGCTCTCGTCTTGCGCGCGGAAAAACTGTCGAAGACGTTTCACGTGTCCGGCGCGCCGCTGCGCGCGGTGGACCACGTCTCAATCGATCTCGCCAGCGGTGAGACGCTCGGCCTCGTCGGCGAATCGGGCAGCGGCAAGACGACGCTCGCCAAACTGATGCTCGGCCTGCTCACGCCGGATGCAGGCAGCGTGCTCGAACTGGATGGCGAGCCGCTCGCGGCGCGCGTCACACGACGCAGCGACGATCAGGTCAAGTCGCTGCAGATCGTTTTCCAGAATCCGGACTCGGCGCTCAATCGCGCGCATTCGGTGAAACGGCTGATCGGCCGCGCGCTGTCGCGCCTCACCACGTTGCGCGGGCCCGCGATCGACGAACGGCTTGCCGCCTTGACCGCCGCAGTGCGTTTGCCGCAGCGCTATCTCGACTCGCGTACGCGGCAACTGTCCGGTGGCCTGAAACAGCGGGTGGCAATTGCCCGCGCGTTTGCCGGCGAACCGCGCGTGGTGGTTTGCGACGAACCGACTTCCGCGCTCGACGTTTCCGTGCAGGCCGCGATCCTGAATCTGCTCGCCGATCTGCAGCGCGAGCGTGGCGTGAGTTACGTTTTCATCTCGCACGACCTGCATGTGGTGCGCTATCTGTCGGATCGCATCGCCGTGCTGTATCTGGGCAGGCTGCTGGAAATCGGCCCGGCGGCGGCTGTGTTCGGCGGGCCGCACCATCCTTATACGGAAGCGCTGCTGTCTTCGGTACCGACACTCGATGGCCGCGGCGGCGCAACCCGCATCCGGCTATCCGGCGATCTGCCGAGTGCGGTATCGCCGCCATCGGGCTGCGTGTTCCACACGCGCTGCCCGCGTAAGCTCGGCGCGATCTGCGAACAGCAGGATCCGCCGTTCCTCGACGCCGGCGCCGCGGCAGGGCCGTCCGCGCATCGAATCCGCTGTCACATTCCCGTCGACGAATTGCGCGCGCTGCAAGCCGCTTCACGCGACGATGCGGACAACGTCGCGAGGAAGGTTCCGGGCAACGGTTCGGAAAACGCGCCCGAGAATGCCGGGCGCGACGAATAGCGTGGCGTGATGCAGGACGACGGGCGGCAGAACGGTATCGGGAAAAAGCGATGGGCGGGCTCGGGTAGCGGCAACTCCGGTGAAGCGGGTGCGGCAAGGGGAACGGCAAGGGGCGTGGTAATGGAAGCAGCGGAGCGCGCCCGCAAAGCAGCTGCACCTCAAACAATCGGTCGCTCATGGGCGCATGACCGGAACCAAACCGGGGCGATTGCCTCATATCAGATATCAACGTTCGATATGAGGGCACCACAACATGCAACGAAACGTCCCACCCGCCGCGGCACACGCGGTCAACGGCCTGTTGATGGCCGCCGCGCTCAGCCTCGCATCGCTCGCTCATGCGCAAACGGCAGCGCAAACGGCAGCGCAAACGCCCCCACAGACGGCACAGGCGGCACAGGCGACACAAACAGCACAAGCGGCACAGCCGCTGTCGCCCACGCTCTCGCAAGCCGCACCGCCGGTCGATCCCACCTTCTCGGCCTATTCGCTTGCGCAGACCTGCAAGCAGAAAAACGATAACGTCGCCCAAGGCCAATGCGTCGGCGCGATTCGCGGCATCATCCACGGCTATCAGTACGGCGTGCTATTCCTCGGTCAGCGCGCCGCCCTGCCGGCCAATGAAACGCAGCGAGTGTCGCTGTGTCTGCGCAATACGCAGGTGTCGTCGATCGTCGACGAATTCGTCGCGGACGCCGCTCAGGTCAACGAAGATTCGCTCAAGCACACCCCCGCTGAAGTCGCGGTGCTGGGTTCCGTGCACATGCACCACAGTTGCAATTGATCAGGCGCCTGCAACGGCCGTTGCGTGTCCGACGGAATCGACGACCCGCCGCCCGCACCGTGCCGTCGCGCGCCAAACGGGCGCCGCTGCACTTACAGCATTTCGAGCGGCCGCTTGCTGCGCGGTGGTTTGAAATACGCGTCGATAGCGGCCAGTTCATCCGCGCCGAGTTGCAGTTGCGACGCGCGATAGTTGTCGCGCACATGCTCGACGCGGCCCGCCTTCGGAATCGCGAACACGCCGGGCTCGAGCAACACCCATGCGAGCGCCACCTGGAACACCGAGACGCCGCGCGCGTCGGCGATATCGTCGAGCGGCGAGCGTTTCGGCAGGCGTGCGTGATCGACCGGGCTGTACGCCATAGCCGGCATCTTGCGCGCGGCGAGCCACGGCAGCAGATCGAATTCCGGCCCGCGGCGCACCACGTTGTAGAGAATCTGATTGGTCGCGCACGCATCGCCGCCCGGCGTGGCGACGAGTTCTTCCATATCCGCGGTGTCGAAGTTGCTGACGCCCCAATGGCGAATCTTGCCCGCCTGCCGTAACGCCTCGAAGCCCTCGACCGTTTCCGCGAGCGGCACCGAGCCGCGCCAGTGCAGCAGATACAGATCGAGCTGATCCGTCTTCAGACGCTTGAGGCTCTGCTCGCAGGCTGCGATCACGCCGCGCCGGCTGGCGTTATGCGGATACACCTTGCTGACCAGAAACACCTTGTCGCGCAACCCGGCCAAAGCAACGCCCAGCAGAGATTCGGTCGCGCCGTCGCCATACATTTCCGCCGTGTCGATCAACGTCATGCCGAGTTCGATGCCGCAACGCAGCGCGTCGATTTCGGCGGCACGCCGCGCCGGCACTTCACCCATCTCCCAGGTGCCCTGCCCCAGTTTCGGAATGCGTTCGCCGTCGGGCAGGCTCACGCTTGCGATGTCGCTCGTCATGCTGACTCCTCGAAGTGGCTCAATGGTCGGCAATGCCGCAGCGCAGGCGAATGCGCGGCGTATGCCACGAAAAACATAGCGACGAGTTTAGCGGTTCAACGGACATTCGATCGGCCACCAGGCAAAAGCCCGCTATAACATAGCGCGCCGATGTCATAGAATTGCCGCTTGCCCTTCTTGCGTGAGTTCCATGACCTCTGCCTCGGAAGACCGCTGGCGCGACCTGCGCCCGGACCCGGAAAACGACACGCCGCTCTACCTGCAACTTGCCCGCAAGCTCGGCGCCGCCATCCACGAGAACCGCTGGAACGCCGGCGAGGCGCTGCCCTCGGAGCGCGTACTCTCGGAGGCGCTGGGCGTATCGCGAATCACTTCACGCAAGGCAATTGCCTTGCTGGTCGAGCAGGGATTGATTCGGCGCACTCAGGGCGCGGGCAGTTTCATCACGCCACGCTACGAAGATCCGCTATCGCGTTTGTCGAGCTTTAGCGAAATGCTGCGTCGGCGGGGTTTTACGCCGAGTTCGAAGTGGCTGTCGCGCGAAATCCTGCCGGCAAACCGCGACGAGGTGATTCAGCTCGGCTTGTCGCCGGCCGCGGCGGTAACGCGCTTGCGGCGCTTGCGCCTGGCCGACGGCATCGTGATGGCGGTCGAGAATTCCACGTTCCCCGCTGCGGTGATTCCCGATCCGCAAGCTATCGGCGATTCGCTGTACACGTACCTGGAGAATCGCGGGCTGACGATTGTCCGCGCGCTCCAGCACTTTCGCGCGGTGAACGCGAGCGAGGAAATCGCGCAGCAGATGAGCATCGCCCCGAACGAGGCGCTGCTGTTGATTACCCGTGTGGGCTATACCGCCGATCAGCGGGCGATCGAGTTGACCGACACGTACTGCCGCAACGATTACTACGACTTCGTGGCGGAATTGAGGAAGTAAGGGCACCTCACTCCCACCTGGCCTCGTGCGCGCCCACCCGGCTCGGCGGCAGCGCGAAAAACGCAGGCGTCTCGCCCAGCACCTCGGCCGGCTGCACTCCCAGCACGCGGCCAAACTCCGACTCCACGCTCGCGAGGCAATCGCGCACATCATCAAGCGCCACGTCGGGCGCTTTCCAGCCCTCGGGAATCTGCCCGAACGACTGCAGCCACCGGCCCGTTTGCGCGAGCGAGACGCGCACATGCCAGCTTCCGCCTTCGGTTGCCCGCCGTGCCAACGCGGCCATCGCACCGAAAGCCGCCAGATACCCGGTCGCATGATCCAGCGCCTGACACGGCAGATGCTTTGGCTCGTGCCACCCCGCCGCCTCACGTTCGGTAAAGGCAATTCCGCTCGCCGACTGCACCAGGCTGTCGAACCCGCGCCGCTGCGCCCAAGATCCCTCGTGACCATAGGCCGACACCGAAACGTAGACGATCCCCGGCCGCACACGCGCCAGTTCCTCGGGACCGAAACCGCGCGCGGCCAGCGCTCCCGGGCGATATGCCTGTAGAAATACATCGGCATTACCGGCAAGGCCGCGCAAAACCTCGCGCCCCGCCGCTTCGCGCAGATCGACCAGCGCCGAACGCTTGCCGCGCCCGTTGTCGATCACCAGCGGCGCAATATTCGGCAGATGCGGCCCGTTGATCATCAGCACCTGCGCGCCATGCTGCGCGAGCGCGCGCCCGGCGACGGGCCCGGCAATGATGCGCGACAGATCCAGCACGCGCACCCCCGCCAGCGGCCGGTCCGCGCCACGCTGAGCGGGCGGCTCGGCCGGCGCGTCGCCGATGCGCTCGATCTCGAAGAGCGGCAAGCCCGCAATCGCTTTGGCCTGATCGAGCGCGGCCCACTCATCGGGCGTGCGAATCAACGCGGCGCACAGACCCGCGTCGGCGAGCGTCTGGTCGAGCGTCGCGCCGTCCCAGCCGCGAATCGCGGCGGCCACCGCGTCCCGATCGTTCGCGCAGCCAAGTACGTTCAATACCCCCTGCAGATGATGCGGGAAGTTGGTGTGCAGTTGAATCCAGCGGCCATCGTGCGTCTCGTAGAAGCCCATCACCGGATCGCGCAGGGCGGGCGGCGGGCCGTCGTTGATACGCAAATAGCGTTCGCTGCGAAACGACGCCAGCGCGCGCCGCATCTCCACCGTCACGTGTTGCCTGCGCCCGGTGCGCAGACGGTGATATTCGGCAGCCGCGAGTCCGGTCGCGGCGATGCTCGCCGAAGCCAGGGTGCCCACCCGGTAGACGGATGGCAAGCCGGGATCCGCGCCCGCGAGCGTGACAGACCTCAGCGCGCTCGGGTCGCACCCGGCGAGAGTCCAGATATGTTTGAGAGCGAATTCAGGCGTCATGGCGTTCCATAACAGAGCAGAAGGAAGTGCACCGAGTCTAGAAGTCCGCCACGCCGCAATCAATCTTGATTATGATAATCAATATATATTGATTTCTTCGGTTTCCGCGCCTTTCCATGTCGACCTCGAATTCCCTGACCGCTGCTGAAGCCGCCGCCACGCTCGGCATCAGCCTGCCTACGCTCTACGCCTATGTGAGCCGCGGCATGCTGAGTTCGTCGCCGGATGCGCAAGGCAAGCATCGTCTCTACGACGCCGGCGAAGTGCGCCGTCTCGCGCGCCGCAAGGAAGACGGCAAACGCGCCGGCAAGGTCGCGCAGAAGGTGCTCGACTGGGGCGTGCCGGTGCTCGAATCGTCGATCACGCTGGTCGCCGAGGGCCGGCTGCTGTATCGCGGGCACGACGCGATGGAACTGGCGCAAAGTGCCTCGCTCGAGGAGATTGCCGCGTTGCTGTGGGAATGCAGCGCGAGGCGGATTGCCGATGCGCCGGCCGTGCCGTTCGCCACCGCTCAGTGGGCCGCGTGGCTCAAGCTGTGGAGCGACAGCACGCCGCTCGATCGCGCGCTCGTGCTGTTGCCGGCCGCGGCGGCGCAAATGCCGCGGGTGTGGGCGCTCGGCCGTGACGCGCAACTCGATACGGCCTGCGCCGTCATGCGTCTGCTGACCGCCGCGACGATCTCGGCGGCGCCGTCGAACGAGCCGCTGCATCGGCAGTTGGCTTCAACGTGGCATGTGCGGAACCGGCAGCAGGCTAACGTGCTGCGCGCGGCGCTGGTGGCCTGCGCGGATCATGAGTTGAATGCGTCGACCTTCACCGTGCGCTGTATCACCTCGACGGGGGCGCACCTGTTCGGCGCGGTGGCCGGCGGCCTCGCCGCATTGTCGGGCCCGCGTCATGGCGGCGAAACGGTGCGCGTCGGCGCGCTGCTCGAAGAAGCGTCGCGCGCGCCCGATCTCGACCGTTATCTGGCGAACCGCCTCGCGCGCCACGAACACGGCGTGCATGGGCCGATCCTGTCGGGCTTCGGTCATCCGCTTTATCCGGAAGGCGACCCTCGCGCGCGGCTACTGTTAGGCATGCTCGCCGACTGCGCGCCCGCGCGTTCGCCGCTGGCTGAAGTGCTGGGATTGGCGCGCACGGTCCGCGATACGACCGGCGCCGAGCCGACCGTGGATTTCGCGCTCGCCGCCATCGAGCGGGTGCTGGCGCTGCCGGCCGGAGCCGCTTTCACGCTGTTCGCGGTGGGCCGGACAGTCGGCTGGATTGCCCACGCGATGGAACAGACGCGCGACGGCCGGTTGATCCGGCCGCGGGCGCGCTACATCGGGGAATACGAGGCCGCCGGGCGCGATTGAGACGCTGCCGACTCGACGCACCCACTCGACGAATGGTCAGGCCGCACCCAGCCAGCGCGGCAGCCAGTTCAGCACCGGCATACGCGGCGCCGGCCTCGTGGCGGAACGCAAGGAGCCGCTCGCCAGCGCAAAACGCGCCCCGGCCTGTCCTGCGCTGATCCACGCCACCGTCTGGCGCGGCAGCTCGATCGACTCGCCTGCAGCGGGCCAGTGATCCTTGCTGTCACCCTCGACAGTCAGCCAGATTTCGCCCGAGATCACCTTGAAGATCGACGGACGCGCGACACGCCAGGCCGCCGTGGGCTCGCCATGTTCCAATTCGAAAATCCGCACTTCACGCATCGCCTTTCCCCTTCGAAGAACTTTTCTGTTGTACCGATTATTGACGTGCGATGATCGAATACCCATGCACAGTTCAGAACACTTTAGTCGGAACTGTTCAGTCGAAAAACCGGACAGTTGGCGGGAAGCGTGTGCCGTTCGTGGTGTGGCGTTCGTGAATGGAAAGCTCGGGAGCACCCGCCGCGCCGCCCGGTGAAGGAAAAGATCCACATGAAACTCGAAATTCAACTCGATCGGGACAACGGCGTACCGCTGACCGAACAGATCGTCGCGGGCGTCACGACGTGGATCCGGTCGCGTACCGCGCACCCGGGCTCGAAGTTGCCGTCGATCCGCCAGTTCGCCACCGATTACGACGTGAGCCGCTTTCCAGTGATCGAGGCTTACGACCGGCTGGTGTCGCTCGGCTATATCGACTCGCGCCACGGCTCCGGCTTCTACGTCTCCGACCGGCAGCCCGCGGGCACGCATTGCCAGGGCACCTCGGACCCGCGCCGCGCCGAAGGCGAATCGGACCATCTCTTGCAGCAGTTCAACCACCCCGGCGAAACGCTCAAGCTGGGCAGCGGTTTTATCCCCGAAGCGTGGCGCGACATGGATAGCATCGCGCAGGCGATTCGCCACGTGTCGCGCACCGACCCGGCGAGCATGGTCGACTACGCCACCCCGCTCGGCAACCTGACTTTGCGCGAGCACCTGCAAAGCCGCATCGGCCAGTTGGGGATACAGGCGGATGCGTCGCAGATTCTGATCACCAACGGCGCAAGCCAGGCATTCGATCTGCTGATGCGCTACATGCTCAAGGCAGGCGACACGATCTTTGTCGAAGACCCCGGCTACTACAACCTTTACGGGCTGCTGAAGCTGCACGGCGTGAAATTGATCGGCATTCCGCGCACGCGTAACGGCCCCGATCTGGACGTGATGCAGGAACAGTTGAAGTCGCACCGGCCCAAGCTGCTGTTCATCAACACCGTGTTCCACAATCCGACCGGCACCACGGTGGCGCCGCCGGTGGCCTTCCGGCTGTTGCAACTGGCGCGCGAGCACGGCTTCTCGATCATCGAGGACGATATCTATGCCGACTTCCAGACCGACCTCACCGATCGCCTCGCCACGCTCGATCAACTCGAACACGTGATCTACGTGGGCGGCCTGTCGAAGACGCTGTCTTCGTCGCTGCGGATAGGCTGTGTGGTGGCGAGCCACGCCATCATCAAAGATCTGGTCGACATCAAGATGCTGACGAGCATCGGCGGTTCGCGGTTCGCCGAAGCAGTGGCCGTGTCGATGCTGGAGCGCGGCGCGTATCGCAAGTATCTGGAGCGCCTGCGGCGGCGTATGCGCGACGCGCTCGGCTCGACGATCCAGACGCTCGAGGACGCCGGCTGGGACATTTTCGACAAACCCGTGGGCGGGAAATTCGTGTGGGCTCGCGTGCCGCATGTGGCCAATGCGGAGCGGCTGGTGGAGTGCGGTGCGCCGCTTGGGGTGACCGTCGTGCCGGGCAATTACTTCCGGCCGAATATGGAGGTCAGTCCGTGGACCAGGATTCACATTGCGTTCGGAAACGACCCGCGTGCGCGGGCGTTCTTTCGTGCGGCGGCGGCGTTGCCGGCGTCGGGGTGAGGCGTCGGGGTCTGCAATCACCGCGCTTCTGGCCCGATCCCAACTCCACGCCCTCTGCGCACGGTGGCGCTTTTCCCTAGAATAGCGAGTCCCACCCCGTCTCGCGCGCCCAGCCGCCCTCCATGTCCACGCCGACTCCGTCCGCTCCCACGCCCAGTACCCCTTCCCCACGCTCGCTCACGGTGATGCTGTGGGTCGTCGCTACCGGCTTCTTCATGCAGACGCTCGACTCGACCATCGTCAACACCGCGCTCCCCGCGATGGCGACGAGCCTCGGCGAGTTGCCGCTGCGCATGCAATCGGTGGTGATCGCCTATTCGCTGACGATGGCCGTGATGATCCCCGTGTCAGGCTGGCTCGCCGACAAGCTCGGCACGCGCCGCGTGTTCTTCAGCGCGATCCTGGTGTTTGCAGTCGCCTCGTTGCTGTGCGCGAACGCGCATACCCTGAATCAGCTCGTGGCTTTCCGCATCATGCAAGGCGTGGGCGGCGCCATGCTGTTGCCGGTCGGCCGGCTCGCGGTACTGCGTACCTTTCCGGCAGAACGCTATCTGCCGGCGCTCTCGTTCGTGGCGATCCCCGGTCTGATCGGACCGCTGATCGGCCCCACGCTCGGCGGCTGGCTCGTGAAGATCGCCTCGTGGCACTGGATCTTTCTGATCAACGTGCCGGTGGGCATCGTAGGTTGCATCGCCACGTTTATCTTCATGCCGGATAGCCGCAACGAGCACGTCGGCAAGTTCGACATGAAAGGCTACTTGCTGCTGATCCTGGGCATGGTGGCAATTTCGTTCGCGCTCGACGGCCGCACCGAATTCGGCATTCAGCACGCCACAGTGCTGGTGCTGCTGATCCTGAGCCTTGCCTGCTTTGTCGCCTACGGCTTGCACGCCGTGAGCGAGCCCTCGCCGATTTTCTCGCTCGACCTCTTCAAGATCCACACCTTCAGCGTGGGCCTGCTGGGCAATCTGTTCGCGCGGATCGGCAGCGGCGCGATGCCTTATCTGATTCCTCTGCTATTGCAGGTGAGTCTCGGCTATAGCGCCTTCGAAGCCGGCCTGATGATGCTGCCGGTGGCAGCCGCGGGCATGGCGTCCAAACGTCTCGTGACGACGCTGATCATCAAGTACAGCTATCGGCGCGTGCTGATCATCAACACGGTGCTGGTCGGCTTGACGATGGCAAGCTTCGCGCTCACCGCCGCGAACCAGCCGCTGTGGCTGCGGCTTGTGCAACTGGCACTCTTCGGCGGCGCCAACTCGATCCAGTTCACCGCGATGAACACGCTGACGCTCAAGGATCTGGGCACCGGCGGCGCGAGCAGCGGCAATAGCCTGTTTTCATTGGTCCAGATGCTGTCGATGAGTCTCGGCGTGACGGTGGCCGGCGCCCTGCTCGCCACCTTCACCGGCCTGCTGCCGCGTGTGACGGCCGCCAATTCGCTGCCCGCATTTCACGCGACGTTCCTGTGTGTCGGCATCATCACGGCGGGCTCGTCGTGGATCTTTGCGCAACTGTCGCCGGACATCCGCACGCCCGCGAAAAAGACCGATCCCTCCGAACGAACCTGATGTTCGCTGGCCCGCAGCCGACCCGCAACGGGGCGCGGGCCGCACCAGCGAAGTGCGAATCGTCGCGCTCGCGCCCGCGCTGGCGCACAATCGTCTTATCTGAGGGTGATCTGACTGGGACACTCGGGCATGCGTGCTGTGTTTCCGCACGCGCATAGTTCTTGCTCGGCTATCCTGTAAACTCACATTTTGCGCATGCGGACTCGTGTCGAGCATGCAGGCGCGCCGCCACCTCCACACGACTGACATGATGAGCATGATCGAACTCGATCCTCCCGGCTTCCAGCCGCCGCGCCCAATGGCCGGCGACGAGGGCTCCCGGCGCACCGTTCTGTACGGCGGCTACACTGTTTTCAGCGTGTTCCAGCCGGTTTTCTCCGTGTCGCACCGGCGCGCGATCGGTTATCACGCTTCGCTGCGCGCCCGCGACGAACACGGCTTGCAAGTGCCCTCGCACGAAGTTTTCACGCAAGCCGCGCGGCGCGGCGACCTGCTCGAACTCGGACGGCTCGCTGAATCGCTGCATCTGGGCAACTTCAACGCGTTCGACAGCCACGACGAATGGCTCTTCCTGAGCCTGCACCCGGCCGCGCTGATGGACACCAGCTACGGCGACGCGCTGCTGGCAGGCCTCAAGGCGCTCGGCCTGCCTCCGCAGCGCGTGGTACTCGAAGTTTCCGAACAGGCGGGCGGTGAAACTACGCGTTTTGCCGAAATCATCGATGCGCTGCGCAAATCCGGCTTCCTGATCGCGCTCGACGGCTTTGGCGCGAAGCATTCGAACATTGACCGTGTGTGGAATCTGCGGCCGGACATCGTCACGCTCGACCGCTGCATTCTCGCGCAAGCCAGCGAACACTCGCATATTGAACGCGTGCTGCCGGGCCTCGTCTCGCTGCTGCACGAATCCGGCCAGCTGGTGCTGATGGGCGGCCTGACCACCGAACGCGACGCGCTGATCGCCCTCGAATGCAACGTGGACTTCGTGCAAGGCGCGTTTTTCGCGGGCCCGAGCGTCGAACCGGTCAAGCCGCAAGCGGCGGCCGGCTTGATGGACTCGCTCTCCGCAGCGCTGCGTGAGCGGGTCGCCGCGCGCGAGCGTGCACAGTCCGCACGGCTCGCGCCGTACGTCACCGCGCTCGAGACGGCAGCCGCGCAACTGGTGGCCGGCGAGTCGGTCGCGCAAGCCACCGCATCGCTCCTCACGCTCGGCGAGACGGCACGCTGCTTCGTGCTGGACGGTTCGGGCCGGCAGATCGGCGACAACGTGCTGCCGTCGGGGCGCGCCTCGCAACGCGCCAAGCGTTTCCGCCCGCTGCTGCATTCGGAAGGCGCGAGTTGGGAGCGCCGGCCGTACTTTATCCAGGCGATGCGCGTGCCCGGCCAGGTGCACCTCACCCCGCCCTACCTGTCGATCAATGAAGCTCACCTGTGCGTGACCGCCTCGATCGCCGCGCATACGCCGACGGGCACACAGGTGCTATGCGTGGACATCAACTGGGAAGTCGCCGCCCACCGGAATTGACGTCAAGGCGCTCTGCTGGATCCGCGCAAGCAGTTGCCTGACTGCGGCGCGGCCCAGCATGCGGTTGGCGGCCCGCAAGCGCGCCGAACTGGTCACCACGCGCATGGCGACGATCTTTGCGGAGCCATCCGCGAAGCTGTTCGTGGATATGTCGAGAACGCCGACCACCTCGCCCTCGAAGAGCAACGCAACACACAATGTGCCCGCGACCGACACCGTCTCGGCGTTGCTGGCATGCTCGACGAGCGACGTTACCGTATCCATCCACCCGGCCATTGCCGGTTCCGGCGCGCTCACCGGCGTGCACAAAGGCGCGTCGCTGACGACCTCCGGCGCGTCACTAAAGAGCCGCAGCAGGCCGGCTCGATCCTGCGCCTCAAGCGCTGTGCGCAAGCGTTCCACGATCCGCGCATGCGCGGCCGGGTCGGGCCGCTCCACCGGCGCACCCGCCCGTTGCAGACGCGCTTTGGCCCGATGGACGATCTGCCGGCAGGCGGCAGGCGTGCGCTCGAGAATCGCCGCGATCTCAGCGTAATCACAGTCGAAGGCTTCGTGCAGCACGAATGCCGCGCGTTCGTCGGGTTTCAGCCGCTCAAGCAGCAGCATCACGCCATAGGACATCTCCGCCGCGCGCAAGGCCAGTTCCTCGGCCGATGGCGCGACTTCGTCGAGCCACGGTTCCGGCAACCAGCCGGCGGCCTGCGACGCGCGTTCGCGCTGCACATGACGCAGCCGGTCGATCGCCGCGCGCGTGGTGATCGTGGTAAGCCAGGCGGCCGGTGTCTGCACCTCCTGCGTGTCTGCGAGGTGCCATTTCAGGCCGACGTCTTGCACCACGTCTTCTGCTTCGGCGCGGCTGCCGAGCATTCGGTACGCCAGCGCGAGCAGGCGGGCGCGCACGGCCTCGAAGCTGGATGCCTTCTCGATTGCTTTTTCCGTCATAAGTAGACCTCCAGATCGTGAGCGGTGAAAAGTGCGCGGCGCCTTGCCTGCGATCTTGTCCGGGCGCGCGCCAGCAGCGTCATTCCTTTCGACTTGACGGCTGGGCACGGATCGATGTGACAGCGTCGCGCAAAAATATTTCTGTCACATCGTTCCGTGCCGCGCCGTCATAAGGGCAACAACCGGCGCATTGAATGCGCGGGTGCTCCGCACAACTCACCGTCACCCGGGCGGCATACGCGAGGTCAACATGCATAGCAGCTACCCAACCATCACCGGCCTTGGCCTCGTGCCCACCGTGATCGAACAGTCCGGTCGCGGCGAGCGCGCCTATGACATCTATTCGCGTCTGCTGCGCGAGCGCATCGTATTTCTCGTTGGGCCCGTGAACGAGCAGTCGGCCAGCGTGATTGTCGCGCAGTTGCTGTTTCTGGAATCCGAGAATCCCGACAAGGATATTTCTTTTTACATCAATTCGCCGGGCGGTTCCGTATACGACGGCCTCGCGATCTACGACACCATGCAGTTCATCAAACCGGAGGTCTCCACGTTGTGCACCGGCTTTGCCGCGAGCATGGGAACCTTCCTTCTGACCGCCGGCCAGCGCGGCAAGCGGTATGCGTTGCCGAACGCACGCATCATGATCCACCAGCCGTCAGGCGGCAGCCAGGGCACGGCGGCAGACGTCGAGATCCAGGCGAAGGAAGTGCTCTATCTGCGAGAGCGCCTGAATGCCATGATGGCCGAGCGCACCGGCCGCAGCATTGAGGAAATTGCCCGCGATACCGACCGCGACAACTTTATGTCGGCACACGCGGCCAAAACGTATGGTCTCGTCGACGAGGTGCTGGAAACGCGCGCAGCGTTAGATGCGTCTCCGTATCTCCACGACAGGTAGCGCGGTGACGCCTGGCAGATCCATCGCACACCGCCGGGCTAGCGTGTCGAATTGTTTCGTCGCAAGGCGCGCCTCGGCGTGAACCGCCCTGAAAAACCGTGGAAAACGTCGCAGAGAGCCGGCGTCATTCCGGGTTCAGGCCGCCTACACCGGCACGCGCGCTGAACACAAAAACTGATCACCTCCGCTGGAATCGCTATCATGGTCGCGATTCGTCGAATTTGACGATCGCTTCAATGGAGATATACATGGCGTCATCCAACGAAACCGTCAGCATGGCGCTGTTCTGCGATTTCGAAAACGTCGCGCTCGGCGTGCGCGACGCGAAATATGACAAGTTCGATATCAAGCTGGTGCTTGAACGGCTGCTGCTCAAGGGCAGCATTGTCGTGAAGAAAGCGTACTGCGACTGGGACCGCTACAAGAGTTTCAAAGGCGCGATGCACGAAGCCAATTTCGAATTGATCGAAATTCCGCACGTGCGCCAGTCGGGCAAGAATTCCGCCGACATCCGGCTCGTGGTCGACGCGCTCGACCTTTGCTACACGAAATCGCACGTCAATACGTTCGTCATCATCAGCGGCGACTCTGACTTTTCGCCGCTGGTGTCGAAGCTGCGCGAGAACGCCAAGCAGGTGATCGGCGTCGGCGTGCAGCAATCCACGTCGGATCTGCTGGTCGCGAACTGCGACGAGTTCTTCTTTTACGATGACCTCGTGCGGGAAAGCCAGCGCACGGTCGCCAAACGCGAGTCGTCGCGTCCGCCCCAGGCCGCCCAGCCGGCGGCCAAACGCGCACCCGACGAAGAGAAAACCCGCAACAAGGAAGATCTCGAAAAACGCCGCACCAAGGCCGTCGAGATCGCGGTGCAAACGTTCGACGCGCTTGCGTCGGAACGCGGCGATAGCGGCAAGATCTGGGCGTCGGTACTGAAGAACGCGATCAAACGCCGCAAGCCGGATTTCAACGAGACGTACTACGGTTTTCGCGCCTTCGGCAATCTGCTGGAAGAAGCTCATGCCCGCGGACTGCTCGAATTCGGCCGCGACGAGAAGTCCGGCGCATATGTCTATCGGAGTTCGGTTGCGAATGCGGCTGGCGAGAACGCGAGCGAGGCCGCCGAGGCTGCCGAGTCGGCGGAACAGTTGTATGAGGCGCAGGTCGCAGAAACGGTGAGCGCCGAGTCGGGCGGCAAGCACGAGTCGCGCCGCCGAGGGCGAGGCAATCGCAAGGCAGGCCGCGGCCAGCAGGAAACCGTTCACGAAGAACGTCATGCTACCGAGCACGGTGGCAGCGCTCAGGCCCAAACGGACAACCTGCACGCGCAAACGCCGAAAAACAGCGAGTTCGTTTTTGAACTGCCGGAAGCGCCGACGGCGTCGCCGGAAACTCTTGCGGCCGAAGTGTCGGGCGGCGTTGACAGCGGAGCCAACGAACCGCATACGGGTGGCAAACAACCCGCGCGCCGTAAAGAACGCGCACCTCGCAAGACGGCTGCGAAAAAAGCAAAGAAAGCTGAGCCGCGAAGCATCGATGATATTCCGGAAATCGCGGCGCCTGCTGAAACGGCGGCGCCCCCTTCTGCCACGGCGGAAGAAGCGTCCGCGCCGGCAAAAAAGGCCGCACGCAAAGCTGCGCCGCGCAGTCGTCGTCCGCGCAAGACCGCTGCCACGGGTGACGTGCAGTAAGCGTCGCACGTCAGCGCGGCGGCCGGTGTCGCTGCCTGCCTGGCATCGCTGCCCCAGCGTCGCGGCCTCGGCATCGCGGCCCGGCGTTTAATGTGCGCCCGGCGGCAAAAGAATGCGCCCGCTCCCTGCGAGCGGAACGCTTCCCGCACTGAGCAATGCATTACGACGCGCGTGAACCCAGCGTGAAACAGAAAGCCCCTGTATCCGGAAAACCGGACACAGGGGCTTCTTTTCACACGCGATCCGAACCGTCGCAGGCTAACCGCCAACACTACGTCCCACCGCCTACGCGAACACGCTCAGCAACAACCGCATCCCGCCAAACGCAATACAAAAACCTCTTCCACTCACAGCAACCCAAACACCGCCACACCATTGGTAGCGCCGACATACACCTTGCCGCGCGCGATCATCGGCGTGATGAATTTGTTGCCCGCGCCCCATTGATCGCGCGTGCCGGCCTGGTTGCTGTTGTACAACTCGATGGCGAGATTGCCTGCGTTGTACGCGTGCAAAGCGCCGGTCGTGCCGTTTTCCGCCGCCCAGACAATGCCGTTGCTCGCGCCGTTCGCCGACACAGCCGGCGTCGCCCCCGGATACGCAAAAGTGGTCGGACTCCTCGATGCGGCAGTGGTCGCGAGCAACGCCCCCGAGACTGGCAGCGCCTTCAGGTTGTCGTTCAGGCCGCCGTAGTAAACCACGCCGTTGTAGTAAGCCGGCGATCCCCAGATGCCGCCCGCCAGCGTGCCGATCAACTCCTGCCAGATGTTGTTGGCGGCCGGGCTGAATTTTCCCATCGAATCACGATCGACGACGTAGATATGGTTGTCCTTGCCGGCCGCCACCGCGAGATGCTTGACAACGCCGCCCGCGGTCGTCTGGTCCGGCAGCACCATCGCGCCGCCCGAGCCAAAATCGTTGTCCGTGCCCGCTTCCTCGACGACGTTGGACATCGCGAAGTAATCGGTAACCTGCAGGTTGCCCACGGAGAGCTTCATCATCGAGTTGCCGAAGTCGCCATCGACAGGAAAGCCCTGTGCATTCAGCGTGGTGCCGAACGTGCCGTTGCCATCCACCACGTAGAGCGAGGTGCCGTCCGATGCCATGCCCGAGCCGGCCATCCAGATCGAGCCCTGACTGCCGTTCGGCGTGATGTTGAGCACACTGGTCTGTTTCAGCGTGTCGGCGCTATAGGCCATCAGCCAGCCCGTGTACGCGCCCGACATGCAGTGCGCGGTCCAGCCCATGTAGATGTTGCCGCCAACCAGCGTGAGTGCCGCGCGCTCCGTATGCAGCGACGGGTTGAAGGTAATCACACCGTTCACGCTGCCCGCGCCGTTGCCCGGGTACGTTGCCGCAATTTCCGTCGGACCGCCCAGTACTTCGGCGCCGGTCGCGAGGTCAAGCGCATGCAGCCGGTGATGGTAGCCGCCACTCCCGTCTTTCGTCATGGCCACGGCGTACAGCACGCCATTCGTGCCGCGATTGCGGTCGATCACCGGCGTCGACGTAATGCCGATCTCCGGCGTGATGTCCTGGCAACCGTGGTCGTCGCTGGGCGTTTCACCGCTCCCGATCAACGAGACCTTCCACAGTTGCGCGAACGACGTCGCGTCGTAGGCGTAGACGCTATCGTGTTCGGTGACCACGTACACCACATCGTGCGACGTACCGCCGATCGCCAGACTGGTGACGAAAAGCGGTTCTCCGTCGACCTTGCCGTCCGCGGCAAGAAACGCGACTTTGCCGAAGCTGGCCGAATTGACGTTGGCCGGCGTGAGGGTCGTCTCGGCGAGCATCTGACCGGTACGGCCGATATCGTTGTGATGCATGAGGACGTCGGTGGCGTAGGCTGTACCCGCCGTACCGGTCGATCCAGTGCCGGTGCTGCCCATTCCCGAACCGGTCCCGGCGCCACTGCCCGTGCCGCCCGAGCCTGAGCCCGAACCGCCCGCGGTGCCGCTCCCGCCAGCCGCGCCCGACGCCACGACGGGCGCGCCACCACCCCCGCCGCACGACACGAAACAGGAGGCGACGGCGATTAACGCCGCCACCGTACCCCGGCGGGACCATACACCCAGCCCGGACGTCTCAACGCCAGCTTGCGAGATTCGCATTTTCGCCTCGTCTCATGAACGATGCGACGGTCAACTCCGCACAACGAACGGTGCGCGTCGTGAATCACGTCGCGTGCCGCAAGAGAGGAGTTCGCCACGTGCGTCTTCCGATCGCTGGATGCGCTGGTCGCCCTTACGGATGATTAACCGTACGCTGTTTGCAAAGGCGTTTGCCGCCATCGTTTCGCCTCCCTCCGCCATACGTGGCAATACTTGAGGACGACGCGGCCTCGCTACAGCAGGCGTTCGATCGAACTCGATCAGTAGTACGGATAAGGGGCATAGATTACCGGCGGCGGCCCGTAGTAACGAGGCGGCGGCGCAACATATACCGGCTGCGGCGCGTAGACCGGCATCTGCGGCTGCGAGATCGTATTGCCCTTCGACGTCATGCATTGCGCGTACGCTGCGTCGTATCGCGCCTGCATGCTGTTGGCCGAATACTGCGCGCCGTTTGCGCCGGCCGCGCCGCCGAGCAGCAAGCCGCTGCCCGCGCCAATCGCAGCACCCGCGCCGGCATTGCCCGCCGCCGCCCCGATGAGCGCGCCGACAGCGGCACCGCCCAGCGTGCCGACGGCCGCGCTATTGACGCTGTTCGTAGTCGAACTCTGCGCGGCACCGGCCGCGTCCGACGCACGGTAGGCGTAATCGCGGCAGGAGTAGTCGTCCTGCTGGAACTGATTGAGCGGCTCGCCGCTGCGCGGCAGCGCAACAATGGAAGGACCGCTCGGCGGCACGACTGCGCAGCCGCCAAGGAGCGCCAGTGCGAGCGCGCCTGCCGGCAGGGCGACGCGTGTCGATTTGAGACTTGAGATCATAGGGGCGCACGTTTCTTCATGGGAGAAACATACGTTAGGCCAATTTGCGTGCGGCTTGTTTACGAGATAGTTACCGTATTTTTTCTTTATCTATCCGGACACGCCGCCGACGGGCTGAAAGCACGTGGTGAGCATGGACGCGGTTACCAACTGTGACAAAGAGTCATCCGTCGCAGAACGCCCGATAAAGACGCGCCCGGCCGGTCCGGTTCCGCAAAAACCAAAGCCTTTGCGACCGGGACCACGTCATCGATCTGAGTCGGCAGACGCTTTGCGAGGCCCCGCCAGGAACATGCTCCGGCGGGGCTCCTCGACCAGTCAGGCAATCTCGAACCGGTCCAGATCCATCACTTTGGCCCAGGCTGCAACGAAGTCGCGGACGAATTTCTCCTGCGCGTCCTCGCTTGCATAGACTTCGCATAAAGCCCTGAGCTGAGCATGCGACCCAAAGACCAGATCGACACGCGTGCCCGTCCATTTGAGCTCGCCGCTCTTGCGATCTCGCCCCTCGAACACGTCCCTGGCCAGCGACAGCGGCTTCCATTCCGTGCCCATGTCGAGCAGGTTACGGAAGAAGTCATTGGACAGCGTCTCCGGCCGGTGCGTGAATACACCGTGCGAATCCTGCCCTGCGTGAACGTTCAAGGCGCGCAAGCCGCCGATCAGCACCGTCATCTCCGGCGCCGTCAGCGTCAGCAATTGCGCCTTGTCGATCAGCAAGGCCTCCGCCGGAGCGCGATACTTGCCCTGGAGGTAGTTGCGGAAGCCATCGGCGAGCGGTTCGAGCGCCGCGACGGATTGCACGTCGGTCTGCTCCTGCGAGGCATCCATGCGGCCCGGCGAGAAAGGCACGCTCACCTGCTGGCCGGCGCTCTTTGCCGCCTGTTCGATAGCGGCGGCGCCACCCAGCACGATCAGGTCGGCCAGCGAAATCTTCTTGCCACCAGACTGCGAGCCGTTGAACTCGCTCTGAATACCTTCGAGGACTTTCAGCACCTTCGCCAGTTGCTCAGGCTGATTGACTGGCCAGTCTTTCTGCGGCGCGAGGCGAATGCGCGCACCGTTGGCGCCGCCGCGCTTGTCCGAGCCGCGGAAAGTGGAAGCCGAAGCCCACGCCGTCGACACCAGCTGCGAGACTGACAGCCCCGACGCCAGAATCTTCTGCTTGAGCGAGGCGATATCCTGCCCGTTCACCAGCGGATGGTCGAGCGCCGGAATCGGGTCCTGCCAGATCAGTTCTTCGGCCGGCACTTCCGGGCCGAGATAGCGGGTGCGCGGTCCCATGTCGCGGTGGGTCAGCTTGAACCAGGCGCGGGAGAAGGCATCGGCAAGCTCGTCCGGATTCTCCAGAAACCGCCGCGAAATCTTCTCGTAGACGGGATCGAAGCGCAGCGAGAGGTCGGTGGTGAGCATGGTCGGCCGCAGCTTCTTCGAGGGGTCGTGAGCGTGCGGGATCGTTTCGCCGGCGTCCTTGGCAACCCACTGATGCGCGCCTGCGGGGCTCTTGGTCAGCTCCCATTCGTACTTGAACAGGTTTTCGAAGAAGCCATTGCCCCACTTCGTGGGCGTGGTGGTCCAGGTGACTTCCAGACCGCTCGTGATCGTGTCGCCGCCCTTGCCGGTGCCGAAGCTGTTCTTCCAGCCCAGCCCCTGGTTCTCGAGATCGGCCGCCTCGGGTTCGGGGCCGACGTTGTCGGCGGGACCGGCGCCGTGCGTCTTGCCGAAGGTGTGACCACCGGCGATCAGCGCGACAGTCTCTTCGTCGTTCATGGCCATGCGAGCGAAGGTTTCGCGAATGTCGTGCGCCGCGGCGAGCGGGTCCGGATTGCCGTCGGGGCCTTCCGGGTTGACATAGATGAGGCCCATCTGCACGGCGCCCAGCGGATTTTCGAGGTTTCGCCCGCTGTTGTCGCGGCTCACCTCTTCGCCGTGTTTTTCTTCGTCGGCGACGATCACGCCACCGTCGTCGTTATCGCCGGCCGCGCCTTTGCCGTAGCGGACGTCGCCGCCCAGCCAGGTCTTCTCGTTGCCCCAGTAGACGTCCAGATCCGGCTCCCACGTGTCCTCCCGGCCGCCCGCGAAACCGAAGGTCTTAAAGCCCATGGTTTCGAGCGCGACGTTACCCGTGAGAATCAACAGGTCGGCCCAGGAAATCTTCTGGCCGTACTTTTGCTTGATCGGCCAGAGCAGGCGGCGCGCCTTGTCCAGGCTGACGTTGTCCGGCCAACTGTTGAGCGGCGCAAACCGTTGCTGACCGCGCCCAGCGCCGCCGCGGCCGTCGCCGATGCGATACGTGCCGGCGCTGTGCCAGGCCATGCGGATGAACAGCGGCCCGTAGTGGCCGAAGTCCGCGGGCCACCAGTCCTGCGAGTCGGTCATCAGAGCGGCCAGGTCTTTCTTCACGGCAGCCAGATCGAGGCTCCTGAACGCCTCGGCATAGTTGAAGCTGCCATCCATCGGGTTGGACTTGCCGGAGTGCTGGCTGAGCAGATCCAGTCGCAACTGCTTCGGCCACCAGTCACGGTTCGTGGTGCCGCTGCCGGCGGCATGGTTGAACGGACACTTTGCTTCGCTTGACATGCGATACCTCCTTGGGGAGACGTACACTTGGGTGTTCTACTGTGGCGTCAGACTTCCGGACGCATCGGCCATCCGGCGCCGGTGGGCCTGTCTGAAAACCTCGTGGTGCACGCTTTCTGGTGTGCCGCTGCCGATCACCCGACGCACATAATCGTGCTGCGACGCGGGATGTTCGTAGCGGGAATTGGACGAGAATGGCTCACCTCTTCAGACCTGCTGCGATCTGAAATATACGTGAGAGTCTCTCGCAATAGAAAGCGGTTCTTGCAATGTCATCGATAGGTCGTGACTATAACTTGGCCGTCGGAAAATCGCTTGCTCGGTGCCGGGAGAGCGCCGTTGTGATCGACGCGAAGAGTGGGTAGAAGTTCGACAATCACGCACGCCCTGGCGAGCGAATGCAGATAGTCAACCGCGTGGATTGACGCAAGGCAACTGGCCCGGGTTATTTACTTAGGTATCCGATGGTTTTTCGATGTGCAGGCGCATGCAAGGCCCATGTCACTCCTCATCCGTCGATCGGCCGAACAGCGAAAAAAGCTTCGACGGTTTATGCGGAACGTCTTCGCCGATGACACCGAACTCGACCGGCAAACGCATGTAGAAAACGTGCACGTTTTCGGCGCGCACCAGATCGAGAAGCTGCTCCGCTTCGGTTTCGGTCACGGCAAGAATGATCTGCACCGGCTGATCGTCGAGTTTGAGCATGCGGGCCGCGTGACGCGAACCGGCGTGGCCGATGCCTTCGGCGCAATTGATGACGGTCGCGCCGCTGATCCCGAGCCGCCGGACCTCGTGCAGCAGCCATTCGCACACGGTTTGATGGCCGTGCTTCCTGTTCTGCTCTGTATAGAACGTCAGTTGATAGCCGTTCATCGTATATCTCCGCCGCCCGACGCCGGGCCGCACCCCATCGCCTGATTCATTCTAGCCCATGACCCACGAGACAGATGCGCGAGCGTAGCATCCCGGCACCGGCGCGGCCCACGCTACTCACCGCCCTCTTCCGCGCTTGCGCCAAGCACTTCGTATTCGACAGGACAGCGCGTGTAGAAGAGCTGAACGCCGCCGTGCCGGAGAGTATCGAGCAGCGCGTCGATGCGTTCATCTTCCGCCGCCACCGTGACGACGACGGGCTGGTCGACCAGTTCAAAAAACCGCGCCGCATGGTACTTGCCATGCGCGTCGATGCTTTCGCTCACCTCGATCACCGTGGCGCCCTCGATGCCGGCTTCCTTCGTCTTCTCCAGAATCCAGTCGATGACGGTCATGTGACTCTTGCGGTGACTCTGATTGGCTGCAAACAACGTCAATTGACTGCCTTTCATGAGGAACTCCGATCGGTCCATGAAGAATGCGCGAGTGGTCTGCGCGCAGCATGCCGGGCCTGCCTGGCAAACTCATACTAACCCCCGGGCAAAACGCTCGCTCGAATGTTGCCCGATGCGAAAGGCAGGCACAAAAAAGCCCTCGCGCGGAGGGCTTTCATCCAGGCTACGGCTTGCAAAGTTTATTGCGGGAGACTGCGTTCGCCTTTGCGCAACCGCAAACTCACGCGAAGTTCTTCGACGCGAATTCCCAGTTGACGATATTCCAGTACGCTTCGACGAACTTCGGACGCGCATTGCGGTAATCGATGTAGTAAGCGTGCTCCCATACGTCGATCGTCAGCAGTGCCTTGGCGTCGGTGGTCAGCGGCGTGGCGGCGTTGCTGGTCGACACCAGGTCGAGCGAACCGTCGGGCTTCTTCACGAGCCATGCCCAACCCGAGCCGAACGTGCCGACTGCGGTCTTGGCGAATTCTTCCTTGAACTTGTCGAACGAACCCCACTTGGCGTTGATCGCGTCAGCGAGTGCGCCGCTCGGAGCACCGCCACCTTGCGGCGACAGGCTGTTCCAGAAGAACGTGTGGTTCCACACTTGAGCCGCGTTGTTGAACACACCGCCCGATGCCTTCTTGACGATTTCCTCCAGCGACAGATTTTCGAACTCCGTGCCCTTGATCAGATTGTTCAGGTTAGTCACATAGGTCTGGTGATGCTTGCCGTAGTGAAACTCGAGCGTCTCTTCCGACATGTGCGGAACGAGTGCGTTTTTCGCGAACGGCAGCGGTGGGAGCGTATGTTCCATGGTGCTTTCCTTCTCAGTATCTGTTGTGGGGGGAGTCTGCGGATAACGCTATAGAGCACTCGATTGTAGGCGACTTGGAATAACCCCGCAAACCAACGGACTTTATGTCCGGCATCGGCAAACATGCTGCACACATAGCGTAATTAATGCATTCGCACACCGTGTGCCAGGGCACTGCAAGCGTCAAAAGTACTGGCGCCCGCCCCGTGGGGGAAGTGTCAGAATCCGTCGGTCAGGCGCGGCTGCACATCCGCGAGCGCGATGTCCGCGGCGCCTTCCGCGAGATGCACCGTAAGGCGCCGCCCGGGTTTCAACGACGACGGCGCACGCACCGCGCGCCCGCTCTGCGCATCGAGCACCGCCGCATAACCACGCTCGAGCGTGCGCTGCGGGCTCAGCACTTCGAGACGCGCGGCAAGCGTGTCGATGCGCGCGGTCTGACGTTCATGCTGGCGTAACAAAGCCATGTCCAGACGCTGCGCGAGATTGCCGAGCTTCGCCTGATGCCCGGCGAGATCAGGGCGCCAACGTTGCCAGCGCATCTGTAGCAGCGAAAACCGCGCTCTTGCATCACGTACCGGGCGCGTGCCCGCCGACGCGAGCCGCACGCTCAGTTGCTGCAAATGAGTGCGTTGCCGCGCGAGACGCTCAGCCGGCGACACCAGCCTGCGCGCGAGCCAGTCGAGTTGCTGCGCGCGCCGCTCCATCATGCGGCCGAAACCGCGTGCGAGTGTCGCGTGGCGATGGTCGAGCTCGCGCAACAGCAGCACGCGCTGCGGACTCACCAGTTCGGCGGCGCCGGTGGGCGTCGGCGCGCGCACATCGGCGGCGAAATCGGCGATCGTGAAATCGGTTTCGTGACCCACGCCGCTCACCACCGGAATGGCGCTTTCGGCGATCGCGCGCGCCAGCACTTCTTCGTTGAACGCCCACAGGTCTTCGATCGAGCCGCCGCCACGGCAGACGATCAGCACGTCGACTTCGCGCCTTGCGTTGGCGGCATCGACCATCGCGGCGAGCTTCGCGCTCACGCCTGCGCCCTGCACCGGCGCCGGATAGACGATCACCGGAATGTGCGGCGCGCGGCGCGACAGCGTGGTCAGGACATCGCGCAAGGCGGCGGCCTGCAAGGACGTCACGATGCCGACTGCTCGCGGATGCGACGGCAACGGGCGCTTTCGTTCGGCGGCAAAGAGACCCTCGGCTTCGAGCTGCGCTTTCAGCCGCAGGAACGCTTCATAGAGACGCCCCTGCCCTGTGCGCCGCACCGCCTCGACATTCAGTTGCAGCTCGCCGCGCGGCTCGTACATTGTCACCAAGGCGCGCACTTCAATGCGATCGCCTTCGCGCGGCGTGAATTCGGCGTATTGCGCTCGCCCGCGGAACATCACGCAGCGCATCTGCGCCTGCGCGTCCTTGATCGAGAAATACCAGTGGCCGCTCGCGGCGCGCGTGAAGTTCGACACTTCGCCGGCAACCCAGACCAGCGGGAACGAGCGTTCGAGCATCGTGCCGATTGCGCGATTGAGCGCCGAGACGGGGACGACGACTTCGCCGCCGGGCGCGGCCGACGAGAAAAAAGGGCTTTCGGGATTCATGCGAGGAATATGTGTGGCTGGCCGGACAGACGATAGACCGAGCGGCCATCGGCGTCCAGCGCGGCACTCGAATTGTTAAAAGTGTCCACATGGCGGGACCGAGCGGACGAAACCCGCCGGATTGCCCGCGCGGCCGCATGAATCGAAAGCATGTCTTTGATTTATATGGAGTTTATATCTCACTAAAGAGAATGATTGCCGATACCGGGCGCGCGGACCGGCCTTCTCCGCCCGTCCGATGGCAGGTTCTCCACAAAGTTATCCACAGGCCGTGGGCAACGCCGCTACTGCCGTTCCGGCGCGCGACGCACGGTTCGCGACTTGCCGGGCGGGACGCACGCGCGCTAGAGTGGCGGGTTCGACGGCATGCCGGATGGTGCGTAGCACCCGGCATCGCGGCACCTGCGCACGCGCGTCCGGTGCGGCACCTGTTTCACCTTTTGCCTCATTTTCGACAGTCCGGAGAACCGCGTTGATGCTTGCCCCGCGTATTGCGCCTAGCTCCTTCATGCCGCCGTGCCGGCGCTTTCCGGCGAGCGGCGTGCCGCTCGTCCGAGCAATCTGCCCATGAGCGAAATCAGCAACCGTCTCGAAGCGCGCCTTGCGCGCGAATGGCAACAACGCGGCCCGCTTGCATGGGCGCTGACACCGTTCGCCTGCGTGTTCGGCGCGATCGCCGCCGCGCGGCGCGCCGCCTTTTCGTTCGGCTGGTTGAAGTCGGTGCGCGTCGGCGTGCCCGTGGTGGTGGTCGGCAATGTGACGGTCGGCGGCACGGGAAAAACGCCGACCGTGATCGCGCTGGTCGAAGCGTTACGTGTCGCGGGCTTCCACCCCGGCGTGGTGTCGCGTGGCTACGGCGCGCGCGTGACGACGCCGACGCCGATCACGCCCGCATCGGCGGCGAGTGCGGGCGGCGACGAGCCGCTGCTGATCGCCCGCCGCACCGGCGCGCCGGTCTGGGTCTGCCCGGATCGCGTGGCCGCCGCGCAGGCACTGTGCGCCGCGCACCGCGATGTCGACGTGATCGTGAGCGACGACGGCTTGCAGCACTACCGGCTCCAGCGCGATGCCGAACTGGTCGTGTTCGATCACCGGCTCGGCGGCAACGGTTTTCTGCTGCCCGCCGGACCGCTGCGCGAGCCGCTGTCGCGCCGCCGCGACGCCACGCTCATCAATGATCCTTACGCACGCACGCTGCCCGCGTGGCCGAACACCTTCGCGTTGCAACTCGCGCCCGGCGACGCGTGGCATCTGGACAATCCCGCGTTGCGCCGTCCGCTCGCGCAGTTCAGTGGCGATCGCGTGCTGGCCGCGGCCGGCATCGGCGCGCCGGAACGCTTTTTCGCCACGCTGCGCGCCGCCGGCCTGACGCCGGCCACCCGCGCCCTGCCGGATCACTACGCGTTCGAGCGCAATCCGTTTACCGACGTGGACGCCGACACCATCCTGATAACAGAAAAGGATGCGGTAAAATTAGGGTCCTGGCACGACGCGCGCATCTGGATAGTCCCGGTTGAAGCCGCGCTCGATCATCGCCTCATTGCATTAGTTGTGGAGAAAGTCCGTGGACGCTCGCCTGCTTGAAATTCTCGTCTGCCCGATCTGCAAGGGCCCGCTCAGCTACGACCGCGCCGCGCAGGAACTGATCTGCAATGCGGACAAACTCGCCTATCCGATCCGCGACGGCATTCCCGTCATGCTCGTCGACGAGGCGCGGCAGACCGTGGAAGGCACGCCGGTCGATCTGAATCCGGGCTCCGTAGCTTAGGTTCGGCTCGCTCGCGCAGGGCGGCCGCCATGCGTGGTGTCCCGCATGTTGCGATCCGCCTGCGCCGTCTTTCCGGTCCGCCCCGCTGTCACGGCTACCGTGTATGCGCTGCCGCCTTCCTCCGGTTTCATCGCCGCCCGCTTTTCCGCCCGTCTTTGCGCCTGTCTTGCCGATGACCCACGCCAACACCACCACTCCTCCGTTCATCGCCGTCGTGCCGGCTCGCCTCGCGTCGACGCGTCTGCCCAACAAGCCGCTCGCCGACATCGGCGGCAAGCCGATGGTGGTGCGGGTCGCCGAACGCGCGCGCGAATCGGGCGCGCAGCAGGTGCTGGTCGCCTCGGACGCGCAGGCGGTGCTCGACGCCGCCCGCGATCACGGCTTCGAAGCCGTGTTGACGCGCGCGGACCATCCGTCCGGCACGGACCGTCTCGCGGAAGTCGCGGCGCAATTCGGCTGGAGCGACGACACGATCGTGGTCAACGTGCAGGGCGACGAGCCACTCATCGATCCGGCGCTCGTGTGCGGCGTCGCGTCGCACCTCGCGGCGAGCAGCGGTTGCGCGATCGCCACCGCAGCCCATCCGATCACCGACCCCGCCGAGATTTTCAATCCGAACGTCGTCAAGGTCGTGCTCGATGCGCGCGGCGTCGCGCTGTACTTCTCGCGCGCGCCGATACCGTGGGCACGCGACGCTTATCAGCCGCACTGGCCCAATGTCGCAGCGATGCCCACGCCTCCCGCGCCCGCGGTGGTCCACCGGCATATCGGCCTGTACGCGTATCGCGCGCAATTCCTGCGCACTTACCCAAGTCTCGCGATCTCGCCGATCGAACAGGTCGAAGCGCTCGAACAACTGCGCGCGATGTGGCACGGCGAACGGATCGCGGTACTCGTCACCCATGACGTGCCCCTGCCCGGCGTCGACACGCCCGCCGATCTCGCACGCGTGCAGGCTTTATTCGGGTCTTGAGCGGAAAAACCCGTGGCATAATCGGACGGTTGTGCGCGCCTCCCGAGACAAGCGAAAGTCAGGGTTTGCCCCGGTCGCGCCGTTGCGGTCCTGCAGCGCCGTCCAGTCGACGTGCAGCGCGAGACTCGTACCGGCAGCCGACGCGGAGCCTTCGACGCATCGTGGGACGGCTGCTGCGCCACCAAAGAATTCACATAGATCTGGAGATATCACATGCGTTTGATCCTTTTGGGTGCGCCCGGCGCGGGTAAGGGTACTCAGGCCACCTTCATCAAGGAAAAGTTCGGCATTCCGCAAATTTCCACCGGTGACATGCTGCGCGCAGCCGTCAAGGCAGGCACGCCGCTCGGCCTTGAAGCCAAGCGCTTCATGGACGCTGGTGAACTGGTCACGGACGAACTGATCATCAATCTGGTGAAAGAACGTCTGCAGCAGCCGGACTGCGCGAACGGTTATCTGTTCGACGGTTTTCCGCGCACCATTCCGCAAGCCGAGGCGATGAAGCAGGCCGGCGTCGCGATCGACTATGTGCTGGAAATCGACGTGCCGTTCGAGGAGATCATCGTGCGCATGAGCGGCCGCCGCTCGCACGCCGCGTCGGGCCGTACGTACCACGTCAAGTTCAATCCGCCGAAGGTCGAAGGCGTGGACGACGTGACCGGCGAACCGCTGATCCAGCGCGACGACGACAAGGAAGAAACGGTCAAGAAGCGTCTGGAAGTGTATGAGGCGCAGACCAAGCCGTTGATCGAGTACTACACCAACTGGGCGAAGAACGGCGATTCGTCGACCCCGCTGAAGGCACCGCAGTATCGCCGCATTTCGGGCCTCGGCAGCGTCGATGAAATTCGTGAACGTGCGTTTGAGGCGTTGAAGTAAGCTCGCTTCGCCCTGTGTTTGCCTCAGTGAAACCCGCCCTTGTCGGCGGGTTTTTTATTGCATCTCGCCGCGTGGATACGGCGTAGCTTGCTTCCCCGCTACGCCTTGAATTAGTTAGCCATCCATAACTGTCTGCTTTCGCGGCGCACGAATCGGGCGCCTTCAGGCAGCCGCCCGCAGCGCTTTCCGCGTTGCAGCATAGTCGTTACAATCGATCATCGAAAAAATATTCGATCCGGACATTAGTGAACCGTAGCAAAGGAGAAGACATGGAGATTCGTGACAATGTATTCCTGATCACCGGCGGTGCATCAGGTCTCGGCGCGGCCACGGCGCGCCTTCTCGTCGAAAACGGCGGCAAGGTGGTGCTCGCCGACCTGAATGTGGATGCCGGCGAAGCGCTCGCGAAAGAACTCGGCGGCGTGTTCGTCAAATGCGACGTCAGCCGCGAAGACGACGCCACTCAGGCCGTCGAAGCCGCCACCAGGCTCGGCACGCTGCGCGGTCTCGTCAATTGCGCGGGCGTTGCGCCCGCCATCAAAACGGTCGGCAAGGACGGCCCGCATCCGCTCGACTCTTTCACGCGCACCATTTCGATCAATCTGATCGGCACCTTCAACATGATCCGGCTCGCTGCCGCGGCCATGTCGAAGAACGAGCCGAATGCAAATGGCGAGCGCGGCGTGATCATCAATACGGCGTCCGTGGCGGCGTATGACGGCCAGATCGGCCAGGCGGCTTACGCGGCATCCAAGAGCGGCGTGGTCGGCATGACGCTGCCTATCGCACGTGACTTGTCGCGCAACGCGATCCGCGTGATGACCATTGCCCCGGGCATTTTCGAAACGCCCATGCTGCTCGGCATGCCGCAGGAAGTGCAGGACGCGCTCGGCGCGATGGTGCCGTTCCCACCGCGTCTCGGCAAACCGGCGGAGTACGCGATGCTGGCCAAGCAGATCTTCGACAACCCGATGCTCAACGGCGAAGTGATCCGTCTGGACGGCGCGATCCGCATGCAGCCGAAGTGACCATCATGCAGGCTGCTGCCTGATACGGGGCGCCAATAAAAAACGCCTGCACATGAATATGTGCAGGCGTTTTCTGTTTGAGCCGTTCTTTCTGACAGGCGTTGCACGGCGGCTAGTCGCGGTCGTTGTGTTGAGTACGCTGACGCAATTCATGCAGTTGCGACTCCACTACGGTCGCGTCTTCGGCATCCGGCTGGTCGCCGAGATAGCGCTCCAGGTCTTCGAGCGCGGGCCGCAGGTAATCGAGCCGCGCATAAGCGAAGCCGCGATCGCGCACTTCTTCGATACTCTCCGGCAGCAGGATCACGAGACGCTGCTGCACTGCCAGCAGGCGCTGCCAGCGTTCCGTCTGAAGATAGGTGGACTTCAGATTGCGCAGCATACGCGCGATGATCTCGCGGCGCGTGGCCGGCTGCAGCAGCATGCGCAGCGCCCTGCTCACCGATTCCCCAGCCGACGCCACATACGGTTCCAGCATCTCCACCATCTCCGACTCGGACAACGAGTGTCCGCTGGTCGGATCGAGCATCACGTCGCCGTCGGGCGTTGTCACGCGCAGCAGGAAGTGGCCGGGAAACGACACGCCGCGCGCCGGAATACCGATCTGCTCGGCCATCTCCAGATACAGCACCGCCAGCGAAATCGGAACGCCGCGGCGGCGCTTGAGCACCGCGTTCAGATGACTGTTGTCGGGGTCGTAATAATCGTTCAGATTGCTGGCGAAACCGAGCTCACGGAAGAAGAACCGGTTCAGTATGCCGACCTTCTGCTTGATGTCGGCGTCGTCCGGCATGCGCCGCTGCAGGCGCACCACCAACTCGTCGATCTCGGCGAGCGTGCCTTGCAGATCGAGATCGGGGTAAGCGTCCTGCGCGAGCGAGAGCGCCGCCTCGGTCAGCGGAAGACTGTCGTCTTCCGCGACCAGCGTGCTGAAATAGTCGAGAACTCGCGTCATCGTGATCACTTCGCTCGCCTTTTGAAATACGCGTACTTGAAGCCCATCAGCCAAAGCATACCGAAATATAGCGCGGCGAACAGAACGAGGCACGCGGCGAGCAACACCATGCGGTCGACCGGCCGGCTGTGCATGCCGATCCAGTCGAAGCTGATCGCCAGCCAATGCATGGTGCCGGCCAGCACCAGACAGGCGCCGAACAACTGCACGAAGAATTTGAGCCAGCCGCTCGACGGCGTATAAATGCCGCGCTTGCGCAGACCGAGAAACAGCAGCAGCGCATTGCCGCAAGCGCCAAGCCCCACACTCAGCGTCAAACCCGCGTGCGCGAAAATCGGCACGAACACATAGTTGCTCAACTGCGTGAGGATCAGCACGACGACACCGATCTTCACCGGCGTCTTGATGTCCTGTTTGGCGTAGAAACCTGGCGCAAGGATCTTGATGAGAATCAGGCCGATCAGCCCCACGCCATAAGCCGCCAGCGCGCGGGCGACCATCACCACCGAGTTGCCGTCGAACTTGCCGTAGTTGAACAGCGTGGCGGTCAGCGGCTGCGCGAAGAAAAACAGCGCGACGGCGCTCGGCGCGGCGAGCAGGAAGGTGACACGCAAGCCCCAGTCGAGCAGCGACGAATACTCGAGCGGATCGGCGTCGACGTGGGCCTTGGAGAGGCTCGGCAGCAGGATCGTGCCGAGCGCGACGCCCAGCAGCGCGGTCGGAAACTCCATCAGCCGGTCGGCGTAGTTGATCCAGGACACGGCCCCCGGGCCGATCCGCGACGCGATATTCGTGTTGATGATCAGGCTGATCTGCGCGACCGAGACGGCGAACATCGCGGGTACCATCTTGGACAGCACGCGCTTCACGCCGCGATGCGCGAGCGCCTTCACCGGGTTCAGGCCGATGCGCGGAATCATGTCGATCTTCTTCAGACCCGGCAGTTGCACCAGGAACTGCAGCACGCCGCCCGCGATCACCGCCCAGGCGAGCGCATAGACCGGCGTTTGCAGGCGCGGCGCAACGAACACCGCGGCGACGATGAACGCGACGTTCAGCAGAACCGGCGCGAACGCGGGCAACGAGAAGTTCTTGTACGTATTCAGTACGCCCGACGCCAGCGACGTCAGCGAAATGAAAATGATGTACGGGAACATGATGCGCGTCATGGTGACCGCGAGCGCATACGCCTGACCCTCATGCGCAAGGCCCGAGGCAACGACGAACACCACGCCCGAGGCGCCCACTACGCCGATCAGCGAGAGGACCGCGAGCGCCCAGGCGAGCACTGTCGACGTGGCGTCGACCAGTGCCTTGGTGGCGTCGTGGCCTTGCTGGTTCTTGAACTCGGCGAGAATCGGCACGAAGGCCTGCGAGAACGCGCCTTCGGCAGAGATGCGGCGCAGCAGGTTCGGAATGCGGAAGGCGACGTAAAACGCGTCAGTGTATTGACTGGCACCGAACGCGCGTGCGATCAGCGTTTCGCGGGCCAGTCCGGTCACGCGCGACAGCAGCGTGAAGCCGCTGACCGTCAGCAGGGCTCGGAATAGATTCATGGGGCGCTTATTATACGGGTGCCGCAAGTGCGGACGACGAGCCGGAACGCGATTCGGACCGATTTGCCGCGCAGACGTTCGATACGACAGGCGCATCGGCGCGGTTTCCTGGCATGCCGCGCGGCGCCGTCCCGCTCGGCATGCCGCCGCAACCGCCCTTCTTGCGCGGACTTCGGCACGACGCCGCACAATGGCCGCCGGCCGGGCGCCGGACTTTACACAACGGGGCGGCACGGCGTCATAGCGCTTTCCCGTTGCCACGTGCCTGATTTTGTTGCTATAATCGCCGGTTTCGAAGCTCGCTCAACTTTCGGACCATTTCCGTACGAGGTCGGGGTCGGCCCCACGCCGCCTGCGAACACCCTCGAATAGCCCGAAAACACAGGCCTGCCTTCGCGTAGTCCGAGCGATTTTTTCGACACTTTTGCGCTCTTGGGCAATCGCTTCCAAGAGTTCGATCTAAAAGCAGCACCTCACCACTTGAAGGTCAGGTACTGGAAACAGGAACAGGATAAGGAACCGTCATGGCTAACTCCGCACAAGCACGCAAGCGCGCCCGCCAGGCCGCCAAGGCAAACTCGCATAACTCGGCACTGCGCTCGAAGTTCCGCACGGCTATCAAGGCTGTCCGCAAGGCGATCGACGCCGGCGACAAGGCCAAGGCCGCTGAGATCTTCCTGGCATCGTCGAAGACCATCGACATCATCGCCGACAAGAAAATCGTTCACAAGAACAAGGCTGCTCGCCATAAGAGCCGCCTCGCTGCAGCCATCAAGGGTCTGCAAGCGCCCGCAGCGCAGTAATTCCGGTCAGCCCGCTTCGGCGGGCTACCTCCTGTTTCCGCTGCACAGAAAGGCCCGCCTCGGCGGGCCTTTCTGTCTGGAACCGGTGCAACCGAATGGTCCGCCCCACTCGCCGATGCCCGTGCTTCGGTCATGAAAAAACCCGCTGCTGGCGGGTTTTTGTTTTTGCCGATTCAACCGGCCTGCGCCTTAGCGCGTATTCTCGGAGCGCTGCGTGCCGTGCTCCGGCGGCAACTCGCAAGCTTCAGTCACGACGAGGTCGTTGTCTTTCGCGAAGTTGAGGACGAAGTCGAAAGCCATTGGTTCGATGTCACGCAAACGCGAATCGAGAATCACGCATTTGAGGTCGCCGAGCATGGTTGGCCGGACATAAAGCGAGTACTGCATGTAGGCGTTCGGCCCCTTCCTTGCACCGGGGCCGAAGCACGCCATGACGCCTGCGAGGCGCTCCGACCAGTCGCTCGGCCGAAACTTTTTTCCCGTCGACGTGATGCCCTGAATGAAATATTCGGTTGGAGCTGCTTCGGCCATGTAGGAATACCTGTGTGACTGCCCAGCGGGATGACGGCAAAGCTGACAGCGGAAACGGCTTTGAATTGCCCGGACCCGCCGACCATGCCGCGATGGCGAACCACGCGCCACCAGAACCGCGAAGGGCTGGCTGAGCCGCCTTTTGCGCTTGTCATGACGGCGCACCGCGAGCAGGCTTTTCCGAGCCGCGCGAGCCGTGTCCCGCAAGCGAAATACCGGCCTGCTGGGCTTTGGGATAACCCGTAGATTATAGCGCAGCGGACCTTTTTCCGCAGCGCACACAAGACATGTCCGAGCTATCGATGAGCCTTTCAGACCGCTTGAGCGGCCTTTTGGCCGACTCGTCAAACCGGGCGAAATCCTTTATGCTGCATTGAGTTACCACAAACGACGGCGGCGCCGTCCGGCAATCCTGCCGGGTGATACCGCCGTATTTGTTTCATGACCGCCAAGAAAATTCGCCACTACCTGCAGTTCAAGGATTTCTCGCTGGAAGACTACGAGTACTTGCTGGAACGCGCGCGCATTCTGAAACGCAAGTTCAAGAACTACGAGACCTACCATCCGCTGCACGATCGCACGCTGGCAATGATCTTCGAAAAAAATTCGACACGCACGCGCCTGTCGTTCGAAGCCGGCATCTTCCAGTTGGGCGGCCACGCCGTTTTCATGAGCACGCGCGACACGCAGCTCGGTCGCGGCGAACCGATCGAAGACGCAGCGCAAGTCATCTCGCGCATGGTCGACATCATCATGATCCGCACGTTCGGGCAGGACATTCTCCAGCGCTTCTCCGAGAATTCGCGCGTGCCCGTGATCAACGGGCTGACCAACGAATATCACCCGTGCCAGGTGCTGGCGGACATCTTCACGTACTTCGAGCATCGCGGCCCGATTCGCGGCAAGACGGTCGCGTGGGTCGGCGACGCCAACAACATGCTGTATACGTGGATCGAAGCCGCGCAAATTCTCGGCTTCAAGCTGCGCCTGTCCACGCCGCCGGGCTACAAGCTCGACCGCGCCATGGTCGCCGCCGAGAGCGCGCCGTTCTACGAAGAATTCGACGATCCGAACGAGGCCTGCGCCGGCGCCGACCTCGTGACCACCGACGTCTGGACCAGCATGGGCTTCGAAGCCGAAAATGAAGCGCGCAAGAAAGCCTTCGCTGACTGGTGCGTCGACGCCGACATGATGGCGCGCGCCAATGCAGACGCGCTCTTCATGCACTGCCTGCCCGCCCACCGCGGCGAGGAAGTCAGCGCGGAAGTGATCGACGGGCCGCAAAGCGTCGTGTGGGACGAGGCGGAAAATCGTCTGCACGTGCAAAAGGCCTTGATGGAATATCTGCTGCTCGGCAAGCTGAATCACTGAGCGAGCTGCCCGGTCAGCAGGTTGAGCAGCATCTGCGTGAAGCGCGACGGGGCCTTGAATACGAGGCAAGGCATCCACGTTTAGCGCCACGCATCGAGCCGGAGTCCACTGCGTCAAGCGGACCCGGCTTCGTCACCGCACTGCCCCAAAAACGCGGGCAACGGGCGATTTAGTGTCAAAATAGTGGTTTTCCGCGCTCCGGGACCGCCGGCGCGCCTTGTTTTCCCGCTTTCTCCAGCTACGAGTTCACCATGAGCGATATCAAGAAAGTCGTGCTCGCCTATTCGGGCGGCCTCGACACCTCCGTCATCCTGAAGTGGTTGCAGGACAATTACGACGCCGAAGTCGTCACGTTCACGGCCGACATCGGCCAGGGCGAAGAGCTGGAACCGGCGCGCAAGAAAGCCCTGCAACTCGGCATCAAGCCGGAAAACATCTATATCGAGGATCTGCGCGAAGAATTCGTGCGTGATTTCGTGTTCCCGATGTTCCGCGCCAACACGATCTATGAAGGCGAGTATCTGCTGGGCACGTCGATCGCGCGTCCGCTGATCGCCAAGCGTCAGATCGAAATCGCGCGCGCCACCGGCGCACAAGCGGTTTCGCACGGCGCAACCGGCAAGGGCAACGACCAGGTTCGCTTCGAACTCGGTTACTACGCGCTGGAACCGGGCATCAAGGTGATCGCGCCGTGGCGCGAATGGGATCTGCTGTCGCGCGAAAAGCTGCTCGCGTATGCCGAAAAGGCCGGCATTCCGATCGAAATGAAGCACAAGCAAGGCGGTGCGCCATATTCGATGGACGCCAACCTGCTGCACATTTCGTTCGAAGGCCGTCACCTGGAAGATCCGAAAGCGGAAGCGGAAGCCGACATGTGGCGTTGGACCGTGTCGCCGGAAGAGGCGCCGGACCAGGCTGAATACCTCGATATCGAGTACGAGCACGGCGATCCGGTTGCGATCAACGGCAAGCGTCTGTCGCCTGCGGAAATGCTCACCGAGCTGAACCGTCTGGGCGGCAAGCACGGTATCGGCCGTCTCGACCTGGTGGAAAACCGTTATGTCGGCATGAAGTCGCGCGGCTGCTATGAAACGCCGGGCGGCACGATCATGCTGAAGGCGCACCGCGGCATCGAGTCGATCACGCTCGACCGTGAAGTGGCTCACCTGAAAGACGACCTGATGCCCCGCTACGCCGCACTGATTTATAACGGCTACTGGTGGAGCCCGGAGCGCCGCGCGCTTCAGGTGCTGATCGACCATACGCAAGAGAAGGTCAACGGCTGGGTGCGTGTGAAGCTGTACAAGGGCAGCGTGTCGGTTGTCGCGCGCGATTCGAAGGAAACGCTGTTCGACAAGACCATCGCAACGTTCGACGACGACGGCGGCGCCTACAACCAGGCCGACGCCGGCGGCTTCATCAAGCTGAACGCACTGCGTATGCGGATTGCGGAGAACGCGCGTCGTCAGCGTGGCTGACCAGGTGCGTTTGGTCGAGGATAACTTCGCGCCAGCGAAGTTATCAAACGCCTAGAGCGCGGCCGAAGCCAATCGCAGACGCAAAAAAGACGCTGGGAGATTTTCTCCCGGCGTCTTTTTTATCAGCATCAGCGTCAGCAGTAAATCGGCAACAACCAGGCCGACTCAAACCATCACAAACAAACCGGCTCCGCCTCCAGTTCCACCCCAAACCTCTCACGCACATCGCGCTGAATCGCTTTCGCGAGTGCCAGCAATTCGGCGCCGTTCGCTCCGCCGCGGTTCACCAGCACCAGCGCCTGCCGTTCATGCACGGCCGCCGCGCCCATCGCGCGACCTTTCCAGCCGCATCGATCGATCAGCCAGCCGGCGGCAAGTTTCACCCGTCCGTCTGCCTGCACATAAGACACGACGTCCGGCTCCCTGAGCTTCAACGCCTCGAACTGCGCCGGCCCGATCATCGGATTCTTGAAGAAGCTGCCCGCATTGCCGAGTTCCAGCGGATCGGGCAGCTTGGCGCGCCGCACCGCCACCACCGCATCGAAGATGGCCTGCGCGGTCGGCGGCGTGCCGGCATGGCCGTTCGCGGCCAACTCGCGAGCGAGATCGGCGTAGCCGGCGCGCGGCTCCCAGACCTTCGGCAACCGGAACGTCACCGACGTAATCACGAAACGGTCGCGTCCTTCACGCTTGAAAAAGCTGTCGCGATAGCCGAAGCCGCACGCCTGCGGGCCCAGTTCGACCACGGCGCCCGTGGCCAACTCCAGCGCGCGCAGCGACGCAAAGCGCTCGCACATCTCCAACCCATACGCGCCGATGTTCTGGATCGGCGCCGCGCCCACCGTGCCCGGGATCAACGCGAGGTTTTCGAGACCAGGCATGCCTTGCGACAAAGTCCAGCCGACAAACTCATGCCACGGCTCGCCGCCGGCCGCTTCGACGTACCATGCATCATTGTCTTCACGCACGACGCGGCGGCCCCGCAGCGCGATCAGCAATACCAGACCGCCAAAGTCGCCGGTCAGGACGACATTGCTACCACCGCCCAGCACGAGGCGCGGCAGGCCGGCCGCGCGCGGATCGCGCACCGCGGGCATCAATTGCTCTTCACGCTCGATGCGGCATGCAAACTGCGCGCGAACATCGAAGCCGAAGGTGTTGTGCGCCTTGAGCGGATAGCCGGCAATGAACGCGGCGGATTCGGTTTGGGGCATCGGAATGAGAACGGTGGAACTGTCGAATGAAACAACGAACAAAGCAGCCGATCAAACCGGCTTGCGGCGCCGGCCGGGCGACAATGCGCGGCGGCCTTGGGCAAAAGGGAGTGGCGTCGGTAAAATGACGTCCGGTCCGTGATTATAGCGAGTGCCTCGCGAGCAGCCGGCCGGTTGCGTCGCGCACCGCAGCACTATTGGGAGAAAGCAATGCCATCGTTTGACGTCGTCTGCGAAGCGAACATGATCGAAGTCAAGAACGCGATCGAGCAGTCCAACAAGGAAATTTCAACGCGCTTCGACTTCAAAGGGTCGGACGCGCGCGTCGAACACAAGGAAAACGAAATCACGGCCTACGCGGACGATGATTTCAAACTCGGCCAGGTGAAAGACGTGCTGCTGTCGAAAATGGCCAAGCGCAACGTGGACGTGCGCTTCCTCGACTACGGCAAGATCGAGAAGATCGGCGGCGACAAGGTCAAGCAGGTCATCAAGATCAAGAAGGGCGTGTCGGGCGATCTGTCGAAGAAAATCGTGCGCCTCGTGAAGGACAGCAAGATCAAGGTTCAGGCGAGCATTCAAGGCGACGCGGTGCGCATCACCGGCGGCAAGCGCGACGATTTGCAAAGCGTGATCGCCATGCTGCGCAAGGACGTGACGGACACGCCGCTCGACTTCAACAACTTCCGCGACTGATGCATGGGCGCGCGAACGCCGCGCGCCCATGCATCAACCCGTCAGACGTCGCTCCCCGCCGCCGGCTTTGCCGCCGCGTCTGCCTTCTTGTCGCCAATCCGGCTTTCCTGCCCGCGCATCAGCTTGGCAATGTTGCCGCGATGGCGCCACACCAGCAATGAGCTCATCACGACGATGGCCAGCGCGATGATATGCGGCCCGAACAGAAAGCCGTCGAAGATCGGCGCGAACACTGCCGCGGCCAATGCCGCCAGCGACGAATAGCGCGTGAAGAATGCCACGATCAGCCAGGTCAGCAAGGTAGCCGCGCCCAGGATCGGATTGATCGCGAGCAGCACGCCCGCCGCGGTCGCCACGCCCTTGCCGCCCTTGAAGCGAAAGAAAGCCGGATACAGGTGGCCGAGAAACACGGCAACCGCCGCGATCGCCACCGACGTGTCGTCGAGCCCATAGCGCGTGCCGAAGTGCACGACGAACCACACCGGCAGCCAACCCTTGAATGCGTCGCCGATCAGCGTGAGAATCGCGGCCTTCTTGCTGCCGCTGCGCAGCACGTTGGTGGCGCCCGGGTTGCCCGAGCCGTACGAGCGCGGGTCGTCGAGGCCCATCGCGGCGCTCACGATCACGGCGAACGACACCGAACCGATCAGGTAGGCAACGACAGCAACGATCAGGTTTTGCATCTGGGACTCTTATAAGGATCGGCGGTCTGAAACTCGATACCCCAACCGCAACAGGGCGCGCAACTCGGAACGAAGCGGCGCACATTCTACCCAACCGGCGCGCCCGGAAAACATTCAGGCAAACGTCAATCGACGCTCGCGCACTGAACCGCCTTCGCCGCCAGCAACTCCGTCAACACCTTCGGCTCGATGCTGACCAGAAAACCGCGCCGGCCACCGTTCAGCCAGATCTTATCCATTTCGAGAATGCTCGATTCGACGTACACCGGCATCTGCTTCCTTGTGCCGAACGGCGAGGTGCCGCCGATCAGGTAGCCGGAATGCCGGCTCGCCACTTCGGGCTTGCACGGCTCGATGCGCTTCGCGCCGATCTGCCGCGCGAGGTTCTTGGTACTGACGGTGCGATCGCCGTGCATCAGCACGATCAGCGGCTTGGCGTGCTCGTCTTCCATCACCAGCGTCTTCACCACGTGATGTTCGTCCACGCCGAGCTGGCGCGCCGATTCCCCAGTGCCGCCATGCTCGACATAATCGTAAGGATGCTCACCGAAAGTGACGCCGTGGCGGCGCAGAAACTGCGTGGCCGGCGTTTCGGAAACGTGTCTGGATTTGCTCATCGGCGCATTGTAATGGCGACTTTACGCAACGGCTATTTGCCGAATGGTCGATTGTGCCGGCCCGGCGATTATGGCACGATCGTTCTAAAATCCTCCGGCGCACCGCACGCCGGGCCCCGAATCGTTCCTGGGAGACAGCGTTGAGCCTCGATTCATCCACCCGTTCCACGATCGACATTCCCGCGCTGCTGGCTGCACTGCCCGCGCGGATCGCCGACATTCCGGCGCTCGCTGCCGCGCGTGATCCACAACATATCGCATTGATCGAGGATGCGCGCCGCCTGACCAGCGCGCAACTCCTGCAGGCCGTCGACGCCGCCACCGCGCTGCTGCGCGAATGGGGCGTGCGCGGCGGCGATCGCGTGATGATCGTCGCGGAGAACAGCATCGCGCAGATCGTACTGCTGTTCGCGACCGCGAGGCTCGACGCGTGGGCGCTGGTGTCGAACGCGCGGCTGTCGGCGGCCGAACTCGACTCGATCCGCGCGCATGCGCAGCCGCGCGTGGTCGCGTATGCCACGGAAAGCTCGGCCGACGCCGAACAGCACGCTCGGCGGCATCAAGCCACCACGGCGCCGGCTATCACGCCGGACATCGGCAACTGGTCGTACACCGTGGATAACGCGGCGGTAGCCGAACCTGTCGAAGCCGCCAACCATCGCCAATGCGCCGCGTTGATCTACACCACCGGCACGACCGGCGCACCGAAGGGCGTGATGCTCTCGCATCGCAATCTGCTCTTCATCGCCGCAGTGTCGAGCCGCTTGCGCAAAGTCGGCCCGGACGACGTCGTCTACGCCGTGCTGCCGATCTCGCACGTGTACGGCTTCGCGTCCGTGTGTCTGGGCAGCCTGCATGCGGGCGCGACCTTGCGGCTCGTGCCGCGCTTCGCGCCGGAAGCCGTGCGCCGCGCGCTTGCCAAAGAACGCGTGTCGATCTTCCAGGGCGTGCCGGCCATGCACGCCAAGCTGCTCGAGCATCTGAAAACGCACGGCCACCCGTGGTCCGCGCCGCAACTGCGCTTCGCCTACTCGGGCGGATCGCTGCTCGACGCCGCGTTGAAAGCGCAGGTGGAAAGCGTCTACGGTCTGCCGCTGCACAACGGTTACGGCATGACCGAGAGCAGCCCGACCGTGTCGCACACCATGCTCGATGCGCCGCGCAGCGACTGCTCCGTCGGCAAGGTCATTCCGGGTGTGGAGGTGCGTTTCGTCGGACTCGACGGCATCGACGCCGCGAAGGGCGAGATCGGCGAGCTATGGGTGCGCGGTCCGAATGTGATGCTCGGCTACTACCGCAGCCCCGAGCAGACCCGCACGGTCGTGACCGAAGACGGCTGGCTAAAAACCGGCGATCTCGCGCGGCAGGACGCGGACGGCGCGTTGCATATCGTTGGGCGCAGCAAGGAGTTGATCATCCGTTCCGGTTTCAATGTGTATCCGGCCGAGGTCGAGCATGTGTTGAACGCGCATCCGCAAGTCGTGCAGTCGGCGGTGGTTGGGCGCGCGGTGGGGCGTAACGAGGAAGTAGTCGCGTTCGTCGAACTGATTGCGGGTGCGACGGTGACGCCCGGCGAATTGATCGACTGGTGCGGCGAGCGTCTCGCGCCGTACAAGCGGCCGGCCGAAGTCAAAGTGCTCGCCGCGCTGCCGGCCGCATCGACTGGCAAGATTCTCAAGCATCGGCTGCGCGAGTTTCTCTGAGCGAAGGGTAAGCGCAAGCGCTACCGCGAGCGCAAATCAGCCTCGCGGATGATGCTGCGCATGCAGCGACTTCAACCGTTCACGGGCCACGTGCGTGTAGATCTGCGTGGTTGAAATATCCGTGTGGCCGAGCAGCAGTTGCACGACACGCAGGTCGGCGCCGTGATTGAGCAGATGCGTGGCGAACGCGTGCCGCAAGGTATGCGGCGACAACGGCGCATTCACACCGGCCGCCGCCGCGTGACGCTTGATGATGTTCCAGAACTGCTGGCGCGTCATGCCCTCCGCGCGGCTCGTCACGAACAGCGCGTCTGTCGCGCGCGCGCCGAGCAATACGGGCCGCGCCTCGCGCAGATAGCGTTCGATCCAGCCGTGCGCCTCTTCGCCGAACGGAATCAGGCGCTCCTTCGAGCCCTTGCCCATGACGCGCACCACGCCCTCGTTCAGGCCCACTTCCACTGTTTTCAGCGTGACGAGTTCGGTCACGCGCAAACCGCTCGCGTACATCAGCTCCAGCATCGTGCGGTCGCGCAGACCCAACGGCGTATCGACGTCGGGCGCGCCGAGCAGCGCTTCGACTTGCGCTTCGGTAAGCGTCGACGGAAAACGCGGCGGCTGTTTCGCCGAGCGGATGCGCACTGTCGGGTCGATCTTCGTGCGATGCTCGCGCACTGCCCAGCTGTAGTAGCGGCGAAACACCGAGAGCCGGCGGTTCGCCGAGGTCGATTTGTCCTTCTGCCGTGCGGCGCTATACGCGTTCAGATCGGCTTCGCTCGCGGTGTCGAGCGAAGCATTGCGGCTCTGCGCGAGCCATTCGCAAAAGAGACGCAGATCGCGGCGGTACGCGTCGAGCGTGTTGCGCGACAGACCATGCTCGAGCCACAGCGCGTCGCAGAATGCATCGATCGACGCCGAGCTGGCAACAAAGAGAGGTGACGCGGCGGGCGCGTCGTCGATCAAGGTATCGCTCATGCGTAGGGAATGCCTTCATGCGCCAGCAGCCAGCGCTTCACGTTGCGGAAGAAACCCTCTTCGGCGTGATTCGCAAAACCGCCGATGCCGCTCGAACTCACCACCCGATGGCATGGAATCACAATCGGAAAGTAATTCGCGCCGCACGCCTGACCGACCGCGCGCGGCGCGCTGCCGAGCTGCCTTGCCAATTGCCCATAGGTCAGCACGACGCCTGGCGGAATGTCGCTGATGGCCTGCCAGACGCGCTTCTGAAATGCGGTGCCTACCGACGCAAGCGGCAACGCGAACTTCGCCGAAGCACGCTCGAAATATCGCTCGATCTGTTCGGCCGCCTGCCTCGCCAACGGCGTGTCGGGCGCGACGTTTTGCATGGAGTCCGGCAGATAGACGATCTCGCGCACGGCCTCGCCTTCGAGGCGGATGCCGACCTTGCCGAACGGTGCATCGATCACTGCGTTGAACATGATTGCCTGCTCCTCACTGGCGCGGCGTTCCGCTGCACAAGCTGGCGCACCTGCATATCGTGCAGATGCGCTGCACACGCCGCGCCCAATAGTTTGCCGCTACTTTACGCCGCTTCCAACGCCCATTCCACATGCTCGCGCACAACTGCGGAGGCGTCGCCGGCACGCAGTCTGAGCGCCTGCACGATTGCCTCGCGAGCCGCATCGCTCAAACTGTCGGGCGACGCACGCAGCGCGTTGCCCATGCCCACCGCGAGATTGCGCAGCCAGCTCTCGTAGCCGATCCGTCGAATCGCACTGCCCTGCATGCGCGTATCGAACTCGTCCGCGCTCCACGCGAAAAGCTCGACGAGCGACGCGCGATCGAGCCCATGCCGCACGTCGAAATCGGCGACCGGCGCGGCCTGCGCGAACTTGTTCCATGGGCACACGAGCTGGCAATCGTCGCAGCCATACACGCGATTACCGATCAGCGGCCGCATTTCCAGCGGAATGCTGCCCTTCAACTCGATCGTGAGATAGGAGATGCACAGCCGCGCATCGACCTTGTAAGGCGCGACGATCGCGCCGGTCGGACAGGCGCCGATGCAACGCGCGCAACTGCCGCAGTGCGAGCCCGGCGTTTCGGGCGCGAGCTCGGGCGATGTGTCGGCGTCCGTCGGCAACGGCACATCGACATAGATTTCGCCGAGGAAAAACAGCGACCCGGCGTCGCGCTGCAACAGCAGCGTATGTTTGCCGCGCCAGCCGATGCCGGCCTTCTGGGCAAGTTCTACCTCCAGCACCGGCGCCGAATCGGTAAATACGCGGTAGCCGAACGCGCCGATCTCCGCCTCGATTTTTTCGGCGAGATGTTGCAGACGGTTACGCATGACCTTGTGATAGTCGCGGCCGCGCGCATAGATCGACACCACCGCTGCGCACGGGTCCGCGAGCCGCGCGTGCTCGGCCGCGCGCCAGTCCTGCCTGGCGTGCTTTTCCTGCATGAGCGGCCCCTCCTGCAAAGCGCTTTCATGCGCCTTTCCGCTCATTGTCCCGGCGGGCAGATAAGCGATGCGCGCCGTAATCACACGTCGCGTGCCGGCCACAAGCTCGGCGGGCCGCGCGCGTTTCATGCCGTGTTTCGCCATATAATCCATCTCGCCGTGGCAACCCGCTTCCAGCCAGGCTGCAAGCGGCGCTTCGGCGGCGGAGAGATCGGTGTCGCTAATGCCGATCGCTCCGAAACCCAGTTCACGGCCCCACGTTTTGATGTTCAGCGCGAGCGCGTTCAGCGCCGTTTCATCGAAATGACGCTCGGCACGCGCATCGTCGTCAGACGCAGGCGTGCAGGAAACAGGGGACTCCGGACTTCGGTTCATCACGCCATTTTACGAGAATGCCTGTCAATCCCAATCTCGCGATCCAACCGCCCGCCAACGTCCTGCTCGAACGCACCTTCGCGCTCGCGGACGAAGCCGCCACACTCGCGTTCGGCGAGCGCTTCGCGAAGGCGATCGAAAGCGTGCGTGAAGCGTCGCGGCACACGCCGGGCGTTCAGGACCGCACGGCATTCCACGGACTGCAAGTGCAACTCGTCGGCGACCTCGGTGCCGGCAAAACCACTCTCGTGCGCGCGACCTTGCGCGGCCTCGGCCATACCGGCCGCGTGCGCAGTCCCACTTACACACTCGTCGAACCTTATGTGCTCGCGCGCCCCGCCGGGGAACTCGCGCTCTATCACTTCGATCTGTACAGATTCACCGATCCGGCCGAATGGGCCGACGCGGGCTTTCGCGAGTACTTCGACAGCGGCGCGGTCTGCCTCGTCGAATGGCCGCAACGCGCGGGGCGTCTCTTAGGCGTGCCGGATCTCGTCTTCTCGCTCGACCTCGATAACGAGAACCAGGGCGGTGGCCGTGTGCTCGTCGCACGGGCATACAGCGAACCAGGAAAGGCATGTCTCGAAAGATGTTGATCAAACCGTTCCGCTCGATCGAATCGGCGGCCACCGCAACGCATAACTGGCGGCGCCGGCAGATTCTGCGCGCGGGTGCGTCCACGCTCGTGCTCGGCCTCGTCGCGCCGCGTCTCGCGTGGGCGAGTTCGGTGCTCGGCGTGCGGGTCTGGCCGGCGCGCGACTACACGCGCGTGACGATCGAATCCGATCAGCCTCTGCAGAACGCACAGCAGTTGCTGCAGGGACCGGACCGGCTGGTGGTCGATCTGAGCGGCCTCGATCTGGACCAGGCGCTCAAGGATCTCGTCTCGAAGATCACGCCGAACGATCCGCAGATTCAATCGGTGCGCGTCGGGCAATATCAGCCGCATGTGGTGCGCATGGTGTTCGACCTGAAGGGCTCGGTGAAGCCGCAGGTGTTCACGCTGCCGCCGGTCGGCGCGTACAAGTACCGGCTGGTGTTCGACCTGTACCCCGCGGTCGCACCTGATCCGTTGATGGATCTGCTCGCGCAGACAGAACGCAAGCAACAGACGCTGAACGAAGAGAATAGCGCGCCGCCGCCTGCCACGCTGAGCGGCCCCGGCACTACGCCGCCCACCGCCGACAACAGTGAGGCGTTCTTCGAGCGTTACGCGCAGAACAGCGGCAGCGGGTCCGCGCCGAGCGTGCCGCGTCCGACCGCGCACGTCACGCCAACGCCCGCTCCGCCGATCCTCGGCAAGCCCGCCACGCCGACGGCACCGGTGGCGCCGCCCACGGCCATCGCACGCAACAAAGGCAACAGTGGCAACAGCGCCAGCACGCTGGGCGCGGACGACGCCGCCAGCGACGATACCTACGCGTTCACCACGCCCAAGTCCGGCAAGAGCAACACGGTGCGTCTGTTGACCGTCGCGATCGACCCCGGTCACGGCGGCGAAGATCCGGGCGCGATCGGCGGCTCGGGCACGTATGAGAAACACGTCGCGCTGGACATCGCGAAGAAGTTGCGCGCGAAGATCGACGCGCAACCGAACATGCGCGCCATGATGACGCGCGACGCCGACTTCTTCGTGCCGCTGAACGTGCGCGTACAGAAGGCGCGGCGCGTCGGCGCGGACCTGTTCGTGTCGATCCATGCCGACGCGTTCACCACGCCCGACGCGAAGGGCTCGTCGGTGTTCGCGCTGTCCGAGCACGGCGCGTCGAGCGCCGCGGCGCGCTGGATGGCGAACAAGGAAAACTCGTCGGATCAGATCGGCGGGATCAACATCAAGTCCGCCGACGCTACCGTGAACCGCGCGCTGTTCGATATGTCAACCACCGCGCAGATTCGCGACTCCATGCGCTACGGCAACTTCGTGCTGAAGGAGATCGGCGGCATCAACAAGCTGCACAAGGGCTCGGTCGAACAGGCGGGGTTCGCGGTGCTGAAGGCGCCGGACATTCCGTCGATCCTCGTGGAGACGGCGTTCATCAGCAACCCGGACGAAGAGCGCCGCCTGAACGACGACGCGTATCGCGACAAAATGGCCGACGCGATCATGACCGGCATCAAGCGCTATTTCGCGGCGAATCCGCCGCTCGCGAAAAGCCGCATGACGTGATGACTTCGCTTGCGACGATGCGATGAAATACGGCCGCTCGATGCGGCCGTATTTTCGTCGTCGTCGTGCGCGTTTTCGTGCGTATTTTCGCGCTCGCCTTCGCCCCGTTTTCGCGCTCAATCGGACGCGCCGGTTGCCCGACGCGCCGGTGAAAACCGCTGCACGACCCAGCCGCCGAACACATTCACGGCCAACCCCGCCATCACCAGCAACGCACCGCCGATCTGCGCCGCAGACAGTTGCTCATCGAGAAACAGCGACGCCGACGCGAGCCCGACGATCGGCACCAGCAGCGAAAACGGCGCGACCTGGCTTGCCGGGTAGCGCGACAGCAGTCGGCTCCACAACCCGTACCCGAGCAGCGTGGCAATGAACGCGAGATACACGATCGCGAAAATCGACATCGCGCTGATGCCGGCGAGCGCCGCGACGATCCGCTGCGGGCCCTCGAACGCGTACGACAGCGCGAAAAACGGCAGCGGCGGGATCAGGCTGCCCCACACCACGAGTCCGACGAGATCGACCTTGCCGACCTTCTTCGTGACGATGTTGCCGAGCGCCCATGAACACGCGGCGCACAGCGTGAGGACGAAACCGGCCAGCGTCATGGCACGGCCCCCCTGCATGCCGATCACGGCAAGCCCGGCCGCCGCGATCGCCAATCCCGCGACATTCGGCAAGCGGAACCGCTCATGCAGGAAGATAGCCGCGAAGATCAGCGTAAAAAACGCCTGCGCCTGCAACACCAGCGACGCGAGTCCGGCGGGCATGCCGACATACATGGCCGAAAACAGAAAAGCGAACTGCCCGAACGAGATCGTCGCGCCATAGGCGAGCAGCCAGCGCCACGGCAGTTTGGGCCGCTTGATGAAAAACACCGCCGGCACCGCGGCGAGCGTGAAGCGCAGCGCGCCGAGCAGCATCGGCGGCACGCCATGCAGGCCGACTTTGATCACGACGAAGTTGACGCCCCACGCCACGACGACGACCAGCGCGAGCAGCAAGTCCCTGGGCGACATGCGGTCTCCAATTGATTGTTCGATCCGGCAGTTTAGCGGAGCCGGCAGAAGCGAGCGATGGACCGCCCGATGGACCGCATTACGGATTCCCGGAACGACGGCATGCCGCCCAGCCATCGTCATGGCGCCCTCCGCAGTAGAATCGTCCATTGAGCCGAATCTCCCCCATTCTTCCAGCCGAGCCCGCCATGTCTTCCTCGATCAAAGCAGTCCTCAAGCCGCATCTGCGCGACGTCGGCAATCTGACCGTGCGGCGCGTGCTGCCGGCCATGCAGGCGCGCCTGGTCGGCCCGTTCATCTTCTTCGACCACATGGGCCCGGCCACCCTCGAACCCGGCGTCGGCCTCGACGTGCGGCCGCATCCGCATATCGGCCTCGCCACGGTGACCTATCTGTTCGAAGGGGCGGTCATGCATCGCGACAGCCTGGGCTCGGCGCAGAAGATCGTCCCCGGCGACGTCAACTGGATGACAGCCGGGCGCGGCATTGTCCACTCCGAGCGCACGCCGGACGAGGATCGCGCGAGCGGCCTGACCATGCACGGCATTCAGACCTGGGTCGCCCTGCCGCTCGAAGACGAAGAGATCGAGCCGTCGTTCGCGCATCACGCGGCGAACACGCTGCCGGTGGTCGAGCGCAACGGCGTCACGCTGCGGGTGATCGCGGGCACGGCTTTCGGTGCAACCTCGCCGGTCGCGACGTTCTCCGGCACGCTGTATGTCGCCGGCGAATTCGCGCCGGGCAGCGCCTTCGCGCTCGAACCGGAACACGAGGAACGCGGCGTCTATCTCGTGGACGGCGATCTGGAAATCGACGGCACGCCGCTCGAAGCCGCTCAGATGGCCGTGCTCGCGCTCGACGAAACGGTCACGCTGGCGAGCACCCACGGCGCGCGCGTCATGCTGCTCGGCGGCGAGAAGCTGGATGGCGAGCGCTTTATCGAGTGGAATTTCGTCGCCAGTTCGCGCGAGAAAATCGAAGCCGCGAAGCTGGCGTGGACCCATCAGGAAATGGGCAAGGTGCCGGGCGAAACCGAATGGATTCCGCTACCCCAGCGCAAATGAGCACCGGCGGGTTCAGGCAGCATTGAATCCGTGGCGTTTGGCCCCAAATAACCGTCAAACCGTTTTATCGACGAGGACGCAATGGACACCACTCTGGCCACTTTCGAACAGGACGTCATCACGGCGTCGACACTGGCCCCCGTGCTGGTCGATTTCTGGGCGCCCTGGTGCGGCCCCTGCAAGACCCTCGGCCCGATGCTCGAAAAGCTCGAAGCCGAAGCCGCCGGCAAATGGAAGCTGGTGAAGGTCAACGTAGACGAGAACCAGGAACTGGCCGCGCACTTCCAGGTGCGCAGCATTCCGCACGTCATGGCATTCGCCGACGGGCGGCCGGTCGATCAGTTCGTCGGCGTGCTGCCTGAAGGTCAGTTGCGCGAATTTATCGAGCGGCTCGTGCCGCAAGGCGCGGATGCCGCGCGTCTGGAGGCGCAAACCGCGCTCGCCGAAGGCCGCCGCGAAGATGCCTACGACGCGCTGCAAGCCGCCCTCGCCTACGACCCGGGTTTCGACGAAGCGCGCATGGACCGCATTGAAATGCTGCTCGAAGACAACCGTATCGACGAAGCCCGCAACGAAATCGATCTGCTGTCGCCGAAAACGACGCAAGGTATCGACGCGCGCTTCAACGCGATCAAGACGCGTCTCGACGCGGTGGACGCCGCCGCGGCCTTGCCGCCGACCGATGCGCTGGAAGCGAAGGTCGCCGCCGACCCAACCGATCTCGAAGCGCGCTTCGATCTGGCCAGCGCGTTCATCGCCCGCCTCAAGTATGCGGAAGCGCTCGAACAGTTGCTTGCGATCGTGCAGCGCGACCGCGCGTTCCGCGACGATATCGGCCGTAAGACCATGCTGTCGGTGTTCGATCTGGCCGCGCATCAGCCGGAGCTGGTGTCGCAATGGCGGCGCAAGCTGAGCGCCTCGCTGTTCTGATCTGCCCAGTCGGTATTCAGGCGCCGCCGGTGTGCCGCCGCCTGAATACCTGAATCTTCGGCTTTGCCGCGGCACCTGCCGCAACGTGAATCACCTCAAGCCGTCGCCTGCTTCGCCAACGCCCGCAGCACATGCGCAGCCGCGGCAAAGCCAAAGCTCGCCGTCACGCACACGCTCGAACCGAAGCCCGCACAGTTCAAACCGACCGGTCCCGTGTGACCCGGCGACGTGCTCACGTGCTCGGCTTCCATGTCTATATCGCAGACGGCGGCTTCCGGGTAGATCAACGGCTCGTCGGAATACACCGCGCTCACCTTGAACTTCGCCTTCGGCCCGCGCGGAAAGCCGTGCTGTTTGCGCAGTTGTCCGCGCACTTTCGACAACAACGGGTCTTGAATGGTCAGCGCGAGATCGTCGATGCGAATGCGCGTCGGATCGAGCTGGCCGCCCGCGCCGCCGACCGTGATCAACGGCTGTTTCTTTTCCACACACCATGCGATCAACGCCGTCTTGGTGCGCACGCTGTCAATCGCATCGACCACGTAATCGAAGCCGCCGCCGAGCGTAGCCTCGAAATTGTCCGGCTCGACGAAGTCTTCGATCAGGCGCACGTCGCAAAACGGATTGATCGCCGCGATGCGTTCCGCCATTGCTTCGACCTTCGGTTTCCCGTAGTTGCCGTCGAGTGCGTGGATCTGCCGGTTAGTGTTGCTCTCGGCGACGTTGTCGAGATCGATCAGCGTCAGCGTGCCGACCGCGCTGCGCGCGAGCGCCTCGGCCACCCACGACCCGACCCCGCCAATGCCGATCACCGCCACGTGCGCGCCTTCGAACGCAGCGAGCGCCGGTGCGCCGTACAGGCGGGCAATGCCGCCGAAGCGCCGCTCGCGGTCGGCGGTTTCACTCCCGTCGAGGCTGGTAGTAAGATCGGATGGCGCGGTGGTGCTGGACATGATGGCAGGGCTCACTGGTCAGGCAAAAATACAGAATGGCGACGCTCACGCGTACGCAACCCCGTATTCTGCCTGAACGCACCAGCTTGCATCGGCGCGCAAAGAGCAGCGCCGTGGGCCACAGCGCGTCGGCATGCACCACAGCACCGCGTGAGACCTTGACCTGGCTACGCGCAAAAAATTAGCGTCTTAGCTATACTGATTGGACTGTAGCGTTCGCATAAGAACATGACCTCACTCGCCGAACTTCGAAAAAACTATTCGCTGGGTTCTTTGGACGTCGGCGATGTCGACCGCAACCCGTTTCGTCAATTCGACATGTGGTTCAAACAGGCGGTAGACGCCCAACTGCCCGAACCGAATACCATGACGGTGGCCACGGTCGACTCGCGCGGCCGGCCATCGGCGCGCATCGTGCTGATCAAAGGCGTCGATGAGCGCGGCTTTGTGTTCTTCACCAATTACGAGAGCCGTAAAGGCCGCGAACTGGCGGCCAATCCCTACGCCAGCCTGCTGTTCTACTGGATCGAACTGGAGCGCCAGGTGCGCGTAGAGGGACGCATCGTCAAGACCAGTGCGGAAGAAAGCGATGGCTATTTCGAGTCGCGCCCGCTCGGTTCACGTATCGGTGCGTGGGCATCCAATCAGAGTCAGGTAATTGAAAGCCGTTCGCAGCTCGAAACACGCGAACGCGAATTCAGCCTGTTATACGGCGATCAGCCGCCGCGTCCGCCACACTGGGGCGGCTATCGTTTGGTACCCGAAGCAATCGAGTTCTGGCAAGGCCGGCCGTCGCGTCTGCACGACCGCTTGCTCTACACCCGATCGGACGAACAGAGCGACTGGCAAATCTCCCGCCTGTCGCCTTGAACTGGAATACAACACCGGCAGTGCGTTGCCAATGCAGCAGCGCGCGCCGGCCGGACGGCATCTCGCGGCATAGGAGTTGCGCCGCATCGAGCTGCGGTCCACACAAGCTTTGCTTTAATTCAACGGACACGGAGAGATCGCATGTTCTGGGAGAAGAAGCTGGCGCAGTGGGTGGAAGATGTAAAAACCAAGGCTAACGTTCCAGCACGCCTCGTGCTGTGGGACGGTCAGCAACATGACTTCGGGCAGTTCGCCGCGCCCCAGGTCACGCTACATGTCAAAAGCGCCACGGCGCTGCCGTATCTGCTCGAACCGAGCCTCGACAATCTCGGCGAGGCGTACGTGAAGGGCAAGATCGACATCGAGGGCAAGCTGTCGGACATCATCAACGTCGGCTACCAGTTGGCGCGCAACACCGTCACCAGCGCGGGCAAGCTGGCGCGCGTGCGGCGCTACTTCAGTCATTCGAAGGCGTCGGACAAGAAGGCGATCCAGTATCACTACGACGTCTCGAACGAGTTCTACAAGCTGTGGCTCGACGAGAACATGGTGTACTCGTGCGCCTACTTCGAGAACGGCGACGAAGATCTCGCCACCGCGCAGATCAAGAAGATCGACCACATCCTCACCAAGATCCAGTTGCAGCCGGGGCAGCGCCTGCTCGATATCGGCTGCGGCTGGGGCGCGCTCGTCCTGCGCGCGGCGCAGAAGTTCGGCGCGAAGTGTGTGGGCGTGACGCTCTCGCAGAATCAATTCGACCTCGCCACCGCGCGTGTGAAAGCCGCGGGCCTGGAAGGCCAGATCGAGATTCGTCTGCAGGATTACCGCGACGTCGAAGGGCAATTCGATCGCATTACGAGCGTCGGCATGTTCGAGCACGTCGGCCGCAAGAATCTGCCGGGCTACTTCGAGAAGATTCGCGATCTGCTGGTCGACGACGGCGTCGCCATGAATCACGGTATTACGTCGAGCGATTCGGACAGCGGCGAGACGGCACTCGGCGGCGGCGAATTCATCGACCGTTATGTGTTCCCGGACGGCGAACTGCCGCATATCAGCCTCGCGCTCGAAGCCATGCAGCGCGGCGGGCTCGAAGCAGTTGACGTCGAAAGCCTGCGCCGTCACTATGCGCACACGCTGGACATCTGGGCGGATAATTTCGAAACACACGCGGACGAAGCCCGCAAACTGGTCGACGACGAAAAATTCCGCATCTGGCGCGTTTATCTCGCGGGTTGCGCCTACGCGTTCGAGAACGACGACGTCTCCATCTACCAGGTGGTGTGCCGCAAAGCCGGCCGCAGCGCGAAAACCCTGCCGTGGTCGCGCCGCTATATGTACGACAAGCCGCTGTAATACGGTTGCGCCGCGGCGCCGTGCATGAGCGGGCGACGCGGCGCAACCTTTGAACAGCAGGCCGAACACCGATGGACCAGAGCAGGACAAGCGAAGTTGAACAGCCCGAAGTTGAACAGCCGGTAGAAGGCGAGGCTGACGTTGCGGGCAAAGCCGTGCAGTTCGATCTGTTCGGCATGCCGGTGGAAACGCCGCCGCCGAAGGACGAGGCCCGGATCAACCCGTCACGTTCGAAGAGCGCCACCACCCTATCGCAACCGGACGACGCCGGTGCCGCGCCTGAAGCCGACACCGCGACCGTCCCCGCCGTCACCAAAAAGCGCCGCGCCCGGGAAATCCTCGCCGCCCCGCCCTCGCCCGAACTGCTCGCACTCGCGGCCGAACTGCCGCCGCAAATTCATCTCGGCACCTCGACGTGGTCGTTTCCGGGCTGGAACGGCATCGTCTATGGCGACGAATACAGCAACAGCAAGCTCTCGCGCGAAGGCCTCACGGCCTACGGCGCGCATCCGCTGCTCAAGACGGTCAGCATAGACCGGTCGTTTTATCAGGTGCTCACGGTCACCGAGTATTTGCGCTACGCGCAGCAAGTGCCCGAGCACTTCCGCTTCATCGTCAAGGCGCCGATGACGATCACCGACGCCACCGTGCGCGCCGAACGCGGCGAGCCGGTCTCGATGAACCCGTGTTTTCTGAACGCGCAAATGGCGATCGACGACTTCGTCACGCCTTGTCTCGAAGGCCTCGGCGCCAAGGCCGGCGCGCTGGTGTTCCAGCTTTCGCCGCTGCCGGATCAAATGCTCGCACATCCGGCGGCATTCATCGAACGGCTGGCCGAATTCCTCGCGGCCTTGCCGAAGCTGCCGGACGGCACCTGCTACGCGATCGAAATCCGCGATGCGAGCCTGCTCACGCCGCGCTTCATCCGCACACTCAAAACGGCGGGCGTGCGCTATTGCGTGGGAATTCACGCCCGCATGCCCGACCCGCTGCGCCAGGCCGCAGCGCTCGCGCTGCTGGACGGCGAGCCGGCCGGACCGTTGATCGTACGCTGGAGTCTGCACGGCGGCTTCAAATACGAACAGGCAAAGGCCAAGTACGAGCCGTTCAACCAGCTGGTCGATCAGGATCCGGCGACCCGTGCTTCACTCGCCGAACTGGCCGCGCGCTACGCGCTGGCCGGCCAGCCGGTGGTGATTGCGATCAACAACAAGGCGGAAGGCTCGGCGCCGCTGAGTTGTGTGGAGTTGGCGCGCGCAATCATCGAGGCGTATGCGCGGCTGGCTCATGAACACGAGCACGACCATGAGCCCCCGCCGGCCGACGAGAACGAGAGCCCGCCTCACCCCGACGCCTATGAAGGAACCTCACCCAGACGCTTGCCGTGTTAGCTCGCCTTGATCCGGTGAGCAAACTTCTGACGAAACTTCGCCACCTTCGGCGCCACCACGAACGAGCAATATCCCTGATTCGGATGGTGCGCAAAATAGTTCTGGTGATAAGCCTCGGCGGGCCAGTAGTTGCCGTCCAGCGGCAGCACCTGGGTGACGATCTGGCCGTCGTAAATCTGCTGTTCGCCAATCTCGCGGATCGCCTGCAGCGCGATCTCCCGCTGCGCGTCGGAATGCGTAAAGATCACCGAGCGGTATTGCGTGCCGACGTCGTTGCCTTGCCGGTTCAACTGCGTCGGATCGTGGATCGCAAAGAAGATGTCGAGAATCTCGCGATAGCTGATCTTCGCCGGATCGAAGTCGACGTTCACGACTTCCGCGTGGCCCGTTTCGCCGTCGCACACGTCTTCGTAAGTCGGCTGCCGGGTCTGGCCGCCCGCGTAGCCCGACTCCACCGCGTTCACGCCTTCGACGCCCAGATACACCGCTTCGAGGCACCAGAAACAACCGCCGCCGAGAGTGGCGACTTCGCCTGTCTGACTCATGCTGCCCGCTCCTTGAACTCATAATCGGCCGATGCCGGTCCACGCTTCGCCTCAACGCTCGTTCCACCACCCGATTTTCCAGCTTAGCGGGTTTTTCACTCACCGGCTCGCGGTCACGGCCAATCCGCCGCGATTGCAGTTAAAATTGGGACAAATCGACGATTTTCACTATGACTTTCGAATCATTTGTTTTCAGCCGCACGCGCGACAGGTTCATCCCGGGCTTCGGCCGGTTTGCGCCAGGGGCTCGCGCCCAATGAAGCGCGCCAGCCCGCCCAACTTCGACCAGAGCGCCTTTAAACAGGCGCTCAGCCAATTCGCCACCGGCGTCACCGTCATTACAACGCGCGCGGCGTCCGGCCAATTGATCGGCATCACGGCCAGCTCGTTCAATTCGGTTTCGCTCAATCCGCCGCTGGTGTTATGGAGCCTTGCCACACGCTCGGCGTCCATGCCCGTGTTCCGCGCGAACAGCCATTACGTGGTCAATGTGCTGGCCGCCTCGCAACTCGATCTGTGCAAGCGCTTTGCGACCGTGAAGGGCGACCGCTTCGAAGGCGTGTCGCATGCGCAAGGCGACACCGGCATGCCGGTGCTGGACGGTGCGCTCGCCTGGTTCGAATGCCATAACCGCAGCCGTTACGAAGAAGGCGACCACGTGATTTTCGTCGGCGAAGTGGAGCGCTGCGGCGTGCACGAAAATGCCGCCGGAATCTCGCCTCTGGTGTTTCAGAACGGCCAGTTTCACGGACTCAAGCCGCTTTGAACGCGCGGCCGTATTTGCGCTCAGCGATCGTTGTGCGCGGCGCCGTGCCCGCTGGCTTTCTTCACTAACGACACGGGCACGCCCGAATCTTCCTTGAGTGTCTGCAGCACGATATTCGAACGAATATCCATCACGCCCGGCGCCTTGTAGAGCCGCTGCAGCACGAAATCCGAATAGTGCTTGAGGTTGTGCGCGAGAACTCGCAGCAGATAGTGAGTCTCGCCGGTCACGACGAACGCGCCGACCACTTCCGGCCAGTCGCGCACCGCTTCCGCAAAGCGCTCGTGCCAATTCTCCTGGTCGTTGCGCATGGACACCTGCACGAACGCTTCCAGTTCAAATCCCAACACTTCGCGGTTCAGACACGCGCGGTAATGTTCGATGACACCCTGCTCTTCGAGCAGGCGCAGGCGTCGCAGACAAGCTGACGGCGAGAGCGAGATGCGCTCCGCGAGGTCGAGATTGCTGATCCGTCCTTCTTGCTGAAGCACCGTCAAGATACGGCAATCGGTGGCGTCGAGCGAGATCGCGTTCATATTCGGTCTCCCTTTCCCATTTATCTCAAATTATGTTCCAAGACACGGCGTAGAAGGAGATTTTTTCGCAATCACATTTCGCGTCAAGCCACCTATCATTCCCGGATAGACACGAACCGCCGATGCGACTATGCGAACACTTTGGGACATCACACCCGCCGTCGATGCCGCCACGCCCGTGTGGCCAGGCGACACGCCGGTGGGTATCGAGCGCGTATGGCGCATGGAGGCGGGCTCGCCCGTCAATGTGGCGCGGCTCACGCTGTCGCCGCACACCGGCGCGCACACCGATGCCCCGCTTCACTACGACGCCGAAGGCGCCGCGATCGGCGAAGTGCCGCTCGATGCCTACCTCGGCCGATGCCGCGTGATTCATTGCATCGGCGCATCACCTGTTGTGACGCCACAACACTTGACCTGTTCGCTCGATGACCTGCCGCCGAGAGTCTTACTGCGCACTTACAGAAACGCGCCGACCACCGTCTGGGACAGCGGGTTCTGCGCGGTCGCGCCGGACACCATCGATCTGCTGGCGTCGCGAGGGGTGAAGCTGATCGGCATCGACACACCGTCGCTCGACCCGCAGGAATCGAGGACGATGGACGCTCACCACCGCATCCGTGCGCATCGCATGGCGATTCTCGAGGGCATCGTGCTCGACGACGTCGCCGCGGGCGACTACGAACTGATCGCGCTGCCGCTCAAGCTGACCACACTCGACGCAAGCCCGGTGCGCGCGATATTGCGCACACTACCCGAGTCTCGCTGAATACCCCTGATCTGACTGACGGAATCACCATGAACCACCGTGACGAAGCACTGGCGCTCGACAGCGCCGACCCGCTGGCGGCGTTGCGCGATCAATTCGCGCTATCGCCGACGACCATCTATCTCGACGGCAACTCGCTCGGCGTGCCGCCGGCCGCCGCCGCGCAGCGCGCGCAGACCGTGATCGGCGCCGAATGGGGCGAAGGCCTGATTCGCAGCTGGAACACCGCGGGCTGGTTCGCGCTACCGCGCCGCCTCGGCAACAAGCTCGCGCCGTTGATCGGCGCGGCGGAAAACGAAGTGGTCGTCACCGATACGATTTCGATCAACCTGTTCAAGCTGCTGTCCGCTGCGCTGCGAGTGGCGAATGCGCGCGATCCGAAGCGTCGCGTGATCGTTTCCGAGCGCTCGAATTTCCCAACCGATCTGTACATCGCGCAAGGACTGATCGAACAGATCGACCGTGGCTATGAATTGCGTCTGGTCGCCGATCCCGCCGAACTGCCCGCCGCGATCGGCGATGACACCGCTATCGCGATGATCACGCACGTGAACTACCGCACCGGCTACATGCACGACATGGCCCCGCTCACCAGGCTGATCCACGACAAAGGCGCGCTCGCGCTGTGGGATCTTGCGCATTCGGCGGGCGCGGTGCCGGTCGATCTGAACGGTGTCGGCGCGGACTACGCGGTCGGCTGTACATACAAGTATCTGAACGGCGGCCCGGGTTCGCCAGCGTTCGTGTGGGTGCCCAGACGGCACCAGAATGAATTTGCTCAACCGCTGTCCGGCTGGTGGGGTCATCGCGCGCCGTTCAGGATGGACCCGACGTATCAGCCCGACGACGGCATCGGCCGCTTTTTGTGCGGCACGCAGCCGATGGTGTCGATGTCGCTCGTCGAATGCGGGCTCGACGTGTTCCTGCAAACCGACATGCAGGCGGTTCGCAAAAAGTCGCTGGCGCTGACCGATCTGTTCATCGAACTCGTCGAAACGCGCTGCAGCGAGTTTCCGCTGAAGCTCGTCACGCCGCGTGAGCATGCGCAACGCGGTTCGCATGCGAGCTTCGAACATCCGCATGGTTATGAGGTGATGCAGGCGCTGATCGCACGCGGCGTGATCGGCGACTATCGCGAACCGCATGTGCTGCGGTTTGGTTTTACGCCGCTGTACACGCGCTTTGTCGATGTCTGGGATGCCGTGGAAACGTTGCGCGATGTGCTGACGCAAGAGACCTGGCGGGCGCCTGAATTTGCCGCACGCGGCGCTGTGACCTGAGGAGTACGACGCGATGACCGATCATATGCAAACACCGGGGTTGCCGGAAGAGAAACCGGCGCAGGGATGTCCGTTTGGGCACGGGAGTGCTGCTTCTCATGCGGCGGCCCCAGTCGCCGATTCAGGTGATGGCTGGCACGACGCGCAGCTCGATTTTTCGGAGTCGATGAGTTACGGCGATTATCTGTCGCTCGGAACGGTGCTGGATGCGCAGCATCCGTTATCGCCCGATCACAACGAGATGCTGTTCATCATCCAGCATCAAACGAGCGAGTTGTGGATGAAGCTCGCGTTGTATGAGTTGCGGGCGGCGCTGCAGGCCGTGCATCACGATGAGTTGCCGCCGGCGTTCAAGATGCTGGCGCGCGTGTCGCGGATCATGGAGCAGCTCGTACAGGCATGGAGCGTTCTCGCGACGATGACGCCGTCCGAGTACACGGCGATGCGGCCTTATCTGGGGAGTTCATCCGGGTTTCAGTCGTATCAGTATCGGCAGATCGAGTTTTTGCTCGGCAACAAGAATGGGCTGATGTTGAAGCCGCATGCGCACCGGGCTGACGTGTTTGCCGAGGTGAAGGCTTCGCTGGAGGCGCCTTCGTTTTATGATGAAGTGGTCAGATTGCTGGCGCGGCGTGGATTTGCGATTTCGCCTTCGCGGCTCGACAGGGACTGGACGCAGCCTACTGCTCACGACGCGTCCGTTGAAGCGGCCTGGCTCGAGGTTTATCGGAATCCTTCGCAGCATTGGGAACTGTATGAGATGGCTGAAGAACTGGTCGATCTCGAAGATGCGTTTCGGCAGTGGCGGTTCAGACATGTGACCACGGTTGAGCGGATTATTGGTTTTAAGCAAGGCACCGGTGGGACTAGCGGGGCAACTTATCTGCGGAAGATGCTCGATGTGGTTTTGTTTCCCGAGCTTTGGCATGTGAGGACGATGCTGTAGGTCTTGTTTTTTTGCGCTGCGCTGGTTGCGTTCCCCGGCATCCTGGCCTTTGCCTGAGGTCGCTATCGTCTATTCGCATTGCACCCGCGCGCGGCGTGAGTGATCACCTGAACAACCAGGACGGGGCACGCAGCACCGTCCCGGCCCTGGACGACGCAAGGCCGTCCACTTCAGACCGTCTCGTTCCGCTGTTCGAAAGCCGCGCGTCTGGTCGTGTAACTCTGCATCTGCGCCCACAGCGCGTCGGGTACCCGATAGGTGCGTGGCGGCTCCCCTAGCACGTTGGTTTGAGCCACGCCATCCAGGTTGTACAGCTTCAGTTCGCCCGATTCACCTGGCACCACGTAGGAACCGTCCCGGTACAGCAACGCGGCGTTGTGATCTTTCAGCCACGCGTACATACGCGGACCGGTTCCCCTCGGCGCTTCGACCAGCCAGTCCTTAAAGCTGCCGTAGTCCGGTTCGCCCGGCACCCCGGTCACGAACGACGTCGTGCCAGACGGCAATACCGAATCCGGATCCCGCTCGAAACGGTATTGCGTGTCTGCACGGCCCGCGTCATTGTCCGTGTATGACCTCGGATCCGCCGCCGGCGTCACCGTCTTGCCGTCGCGATCCACGATGTCCCACCGGCTCTTCGTTTCCTCGAACGGCCCCGGATTCTGCGTCGCGGATAGCCGTGCGTACCCGTTCTCGTCATAAGTCACCCTCTGACCGTTTTCGTTGCTGACCAGGTGATGATCCTCGTCGTAGTGAAACGAGTCGCTCTTGTCGGTCGCCCTGTTGCCGGGGCCGTCCGCATACAGAAACCCTCCACTATCCGGACGCATCACGCTCCCCTTGCAAGACGGGTCCGTGAACTCGATACGCCCGTCCGGGGTGATGATCGCGCTGCCAGCGTCTTTGTCCGGCCTCTGCGTGTTGCGCACGCCCACACGGTCGTGCGGGATGCCAGACGCCTCACCGGGCGCGAGCGGGTCTTTTACTCCAACGAGCGGCGTCAGCACGCCGAACGCTCCGCCCGCCCAGCCGTCCTTCGCACGAATCGCAACGGGGCCCGCGTAATGCTGCCCATTCGCCAGGGCCTGGATTTTCTCCAGCGCGTGCCCGTAAAACTGCGCCTGCGACAGATTCGGATCCTGCTTCGGCGTATAAATCGTCTTGCCGTCGCGCAAGCTCGTGGCGCCGATGAACGGCTTGTGCAGCGCGTCGCTCCACGCCGGGTCGTCGCCCGCGAAGCCTGCTAGCTGCGGCTGCGCGCCGGCCGTGCTGGTCTGGTCATAAACGTCCCACCGATAGTCTGGATTGGCCGTGTAGTCGCCCACCTCGCCGTTCTTCATCCCCCACCAGCCGCGCACCTGGTTGTAGTCGATACGGCCCATTGCCGCCACCTCGCCCAACCCCGGGTTGCGCGCATGCGCACCCAGCGAGCCGTCGACATCCACCATGTTCGGCGAAGGCGCCACGTCGTAGATGTAGCCGTCCTTCGCCGGCATCTTCTGCTGCGCTGTCAACGCCCTCCGGTATGTGCCCAGATAGCCGCCGCCATCGCTGTTGTGCGGATCCTTCGCGACCGCCGAATCGTGCAGATCCAGATTGACGTTGCGCAGCGGCGTGTCTTCGCTATTGAAACCGCCGCGCGCCTTTAACTCCTGCGGACTGACCGTCGACGGACGGTAAAGCCCGCCCGACTGCGTGTCCGTGCTGCGCTTCTTCAATTCATCACGCCACGACGGCCCCGGCCGATCCCAGTCCGGCCGTGGCAAGTCCGCGCGCGGCGGCGTCAGCGTCGCGTAGCCGCCCGGCTGCGCGGGCGGAGGGATCCCATAGCTGCCGCCGACAGCACCAAGGTTAAGGTCGCCGAGTTCGTGCTGCCTCACGTGAATCATGGCTTGATAGTCGAGTCCAAAAAAATTCACGCGACCGGACCTTGGCGCCGTTGCATCAAGGTAGCCGGTCAACGCAGCGGATAGCTGGTTGAAGTTGGAGTACCGAAACGCCCCGTAGTTGTTGTCGAAAATCTCATATCCGTCGCTCCGGTAGTCGCCAGTTTGGTGAAGTCTTTGAATACCGAAATAATGGGCGCAAATGTCGTCATCATGTGCGTTCAGCTCTGCCGGCGCACTCATTTCAGTTGTCACTCCTACGAACTGGACCGGTGTGCCGTATGTCTCTCCCAGCGGGTTGAAGGGCCTGGAAAAACGGTTTGCCAGCTCTGTGATTATCGAACGGGCGACTTCTCCAGCGGTGTGCTGCCCATCGTCCCAATCCCGTCCAGGTATCTCGACATGATTGGCAAGAGGTACGTGCCCAACACTGCCATACCGAATCTGTAAATCGGACATTTCCGCCTCAGTGCGTTTGCGGACGTCCTCCCCCCTTCTTCCTTCGAGTCTGGCGGCCACCTCAGAGGAAGCCGCCATCAAGTCCTGGCCGCTTTGCGCTGCTACAGACTCGACATATTGAGTACTGCCAAGGCAGCCGCTCCAATCTTCATAGCCTCGTCTCGTTTGGAACAGATACTCGTTGTTGTTTTCCGCTGATGGCTGATATAACGCGTTGTAGTGGCGCAAGGCAATAGGGAGGTAGGTGTACGGATGGAATGGCTGCGGAAGCGACGTGACTGGCGGCTTCATTACAGCGCTGGGTGAAGCATTACGTCCCTCTTCGCCAGCCGGCGGCGCCTCCGTGGGGGACCGCCTGGCTCTACGTTGCAACGCCTGAATCTTCAGCATCCCCTCCTGGCTAGAGCAAGGCCTCTGACCGTTACCCGAAAGCCGGTCTTGCGTCGGCTGCCGGCCCGCGCGTTTGTCGGGCAATGGGTGGCCCGATCCAGATTGCTGCGACGGTGTCGATCCTTCTGTCTGTTGATCGCGAGAATCATGGTGGCCGCCCCTGCCTTGCAAATTGTCCGGATAGGACAAGTACGCGGATGAAGTACCGTTCACGGAAGACGTTGCCATGCTTGCCTCTCGATAGAATAGTTGAATCAGTTGGTATCCTTGCCCCTATGACGAGGGAAGGATACGAAGATTCCAACGCCGTTCCCTGCTATTTTGTAATACAACTGTATATTTTTATTTTGCAGTCCCGATAAATATAGCTGGACCATCCGGGATTCTCCCGGGATGACGCAAGCCATTTCGGCAGCGCCTTCACTCTTCGAACCGGTAGACGAATCGAGCGAACCGTTGGCGTTCGCATTCACGGTGACCCGCGCAACGCCCGTCTTCATAGCTGGGGGCGTCGCGTAACAACAAGGCGTGGACAACCGGCATGGCGATGAACGGACACGCTGAAGACATGTGTTGCCACAGCCGCCATACCATGCGCCGCAATTTTTCAACGGGAGGAATACGCCACTTCGGCTGAAAGCCTGCGCTTGAGACTACGTTGGCGGATAAGCTGCGGCGACGCTGTGCGACAGGCCCGGCGCGGACACGAGAGCGGGCGCGTCGTCGACACCCACGCCGCGCGCCGCCGCTTGTTCGGAGGCTTCACGGCTCGCGTCGTTCAGTTGCTGAAAGCGGCGGAATCTGGAAGGCGCCATGCCCTTGACCGCGAGAAACTGCCGGTTGAAGTTCGACAGGTTGTTAAAACCCGCCTTGAAGCAGACATCAGTCACGCTCAAGGCCTCGTCGGCGAGCAATTGGCACGCGAGATTGATACGCATGCGGTTCACGTATTGCACGAACGGCAGCCCGGTATGGCGGCGGAAATAACGCGAGAATGCACTGACGCTCTGGCCCGCGAGTTGCGCGAGGTCCGACTCGCGCAATTCGTTCGCGAGGTTTTTGCCGATATACGACAGCACGTGATTAATGCGGGTCGAAGCGAAACCTGATGGGTCGGTCCGATAAGCGGGACTCGCCAGCGTCTCGCGATCCGCGGCGTTCGTCAGAATCTCCAGCATCGACATGAACAGAACCAGCCGACGCAACCCGCGCGCCGCCAGCAATTCAAGAAACAACGGCCGGATCGCCGCGCTCGTCTGCGCACCGAACGACACACCGCGCCGTGAATCGACGAGCAACGCCTCAACCTGACGCCACTCCGGAAAACTCTCGACGCAGTTCGACACGAACTCCTGCCCAAACTGCACCACCAGATTGCGCTGCGCGACGCTCTGGCCTTGCGGCATTTCGCTCACCCAGTTGTGCGGCAGGTTCGGCCCGATCAGCACCAGATTGCCTGGCGCGAAGTTGCTGATGTGATCGCCGACGAACATCTTGCCAGTCGTCGCCACGATCAGATGAATCTCGTATTCGGGATGAAAGTGCCAACGCACGGTGCGATACGGATAGCCGTGCGACCACACTTTGAACGATTCGTCGCGGCGTACGGCCACGAGTTCGAGATCTGGTTGCACTGTCTGCCTCCATGAAGCGGCCTGCCAAAGGCGCCGCCGGTCTTTCTCTTGTATAGCGAAACGTAACCCTCAAACGCACGCTTCACCACTGGAAATGAGACCGCGGATCGATACTTTTTTGCATTCGGGTTAGTCCTGACGCATCGCATGTCAAATTTGATGCAATGCAATACGCGCGACAATGGCCCGCCATCACGCAAAGGCGCTGCGCGACACGCGCGGAAAAGCCACGCCGCGCCGCGCTGCGCCACAAAAAAGCCTGCTGTGCCGCCTTGACTTTCGTTTCATCGGGTACGATCATTCGCTCACATGCAGAGCAAATGCTCCATTTCAGGAAAACGCTGGGCCACCGCGGGTTTTCTTGCTTCCCAAGGGGGCTGAAGGGAAGCGCCGGGGCGGACACTCACGAGAAAAACGCACGCGTCGAGTCGTGCGAGCAAAGACATTCAGGAGACGCACATGAACAGCGGGCAAGGCAGCGGCGCGGCCGCACACGTGATCCTGCACATCGGCGCGGGATCGTTTCATCGCGCCCATCAAGCGTGGTATCTGCATCGGTTGAACGAGGCCAAAGTGCCCGGCGAACCGCATTGGTCGCTGACGGTCGGCAATATCCGCAGCGATATGAATGCGGTGCTCGAAGCGCTCGCCGCGCAAAACGGCGTGTACACGCTCGAGACCGTCACGCCCCAAGGTGAGCGCGCGTACGAAACGATTCGCTCGATCGAGCGCGTCGTGCCGTGGACCGAAAGTCTCGACGCGCTGATCGAAGCGGGCGCGGATCCGGCCTGCAGGATCATCGCGTTCACCGTTACCGAAGGCGGCTATTACCTCGACGAAGAGGACGAGCTCGACATCGCCAACGCCGATCTCGCCGCCGACCTCGACGGCGGTCACACCACCATTTACGGCGCGCTGGCAGCGATTCTCGACGCGCGCATGAAGCGCGGCGCGGGCCCGGTCACGCTGCAAACTTGCGACAACCTGCGCAGCAACGGCGAGCGCTTCCATGCGGGCATGAGCGAATTTCTCGAACGGCGCGGCGCGGACGAACTGGCGCAATGGTTCGACGACAACACGGCCTGTCCCAGCTCGATGGTCGACCGCATCACGCCGCGTCCCACGCCGGACGTGCGTGAACGCGTCAAGGCCGCCACCGGCGTCGACGACGCCTGCCCGGTGATGGGCGAAGCGTTCATCCAATGGGTGATCGAAGACCGGTTCATCGCGGGCCGTCCGGCCTGGGAAAAGGTCGGCGCGGAACTGGTCGACTCGGTGATGCCGTACGAGGAAGCGAAGATCCGCATTCTCAACGCGCCGCACAGTTGCATCGCGTGGGCGGGCACGCTGGTCGGGCTGAACTACATTCACGAAGGCACGCTCGATGCGGACATCCGCAGATTCGCCTTCGACTACGTCACGGAAGACGTGATTCCGTGTCTCACACCGAGTCCGCTCGATCTCGAACGCTATCGCGACGTGGTGCTCGAACGTTTCAGCAATCCATATATCCAGGACACGAATCAGCGCGTCGCGGCGGACGGTTTTTCGAAGCTGCCAGGCTTTATCGCGCCGACGTTGGCAGAGTGCTTCGAGCGCGGCGTCACGCCGGCGGCGACGGCGATGCTGCCCGCGCTGTTCTTCCGCTTTCTGGAGCGCTGGAACGCCGGCAAGCTGCCGTACACGTATCAGGATGGCGTGATGGATGAGCGCGTCGCGCGGGGCTTTTTCGCAGCGTCCGACCCATTGAAGGCGTTCGCCGCCGACCGGCTGCTATGGGGCAGCATGGCTCAGACGCCGGAACTGGAATCGGCGCTGGGGGGCGCGCTGGCGCGCGTCGACGTATGGCTGCCCAAACGCGGCGCGGTTTGAGCGCCGGCCACATAAACGTCACGCCAACGCCACATTCAATCAGCTCAGCAAGCGCCGCGCAACGCGCGGCATCGAAGCGCGCCGGTGCCAGGCTTAATGCGCATGGCACCGCGCGCCATGTGCGGCTAAAGTAGCGCATCTCTAACGACGAAGGTTCCGCGCCCATGTATCTCGGCATCGACCTCGGCACGTCCGAAGTGAAAGTTCTGCTGCTCGCCTCCAACGGACGCGTGATCGGCACCGCAGGCTCACCGTTTACCGTGTCGCGCCCGCATCAACGCTGGGCCGAGCAGAATCCCGAAGACTGGTGGGCAGGCACGCGCGCAGCGCTCGCCGCCCTGCGCGCCAGATATCCCGACGAGTTCGCGCAGATTCGCGGCATCGGCCTGTCGGGCCAGATGCACGGCGCCGTTCTGCTGGATGCGCAGGATCGCGTGTTGCGGCCCGCGATCCTGTGGAACGACATGCGCAGCGACAAGGAATGCGCAGAACTGACCGAACGCGCGCCGGAGCTGCATAGCGTGGCCGGCAACCTCGCCATGCCCGGCTTCACCGCGCCGAAGCTACTGTGGGTCGCGCGCCATGAGCCCGACATTTTTGCGCGGACCGCCTGCGTACTGCTCCCGAAGGATTACTTGCGCCTGCAACTGACCGGCGGCAAGGTGTCCGACCCATCGGACGCGGCCGGCACGCTGTGGCTCGACGTCGCCAGGCGCGACTGGTCCGATTCGCTGCTCGCGGCCTGCAACATGTCGCGCGCGCAGATGCCGAGCCTGTGCGAAGGCAGCGAGCCGTCGGGCACGCTGCTGCCCGCGGTGGCGCGCGAATTCGGCCTGAGCGACGGCGTGATCGTCGCGGCCGGCGGCGGCGACAACGCCACCAGCGCGATCGGCATCGGCGCGACGCAACCCGGCGACGGCTTCGTTTCGCTCGGCACGTCGGGCGTACTGTGCGTGGTCGGCGACAGCTTCCGGCCGAATCCGGCGTCCGCCGTGCATGCGTTCTGTCACGCGATTCCGGATCGCTGGCATCAGATGAGCGTGGTGCTGTCCGCCGCGAGTTGTCTGCGCTGGGTCTGCAAGCTCACCTCTACCGACGAGCCGACCCTGCTCGCCGAAATCGAGGCGCTCCCGGCCGACGCATTGAACACCGCCCCGCTCTTCCTGCCCTATCTGTCGGGCGAACGCACGCCGCACAACGACCCGTATGCGCAAGGCGTGTTCTTCGGCATGAACCACGCAACCGATCGCGCGCTGCTCGGCTACGCGGTGCTCGAAGGCGTCACGCTCGCGCTCACCGACGGCCTCGACGCGCTGCGTGCGGCCGGCACCGAAGCGAAGGCGCTGTCCCTGCTCGGCGGCGGCGCCCGCAGCGACTACTGGGCGCAGTTGCTCGCCGACTCGCTCGATACCGCAACGCGCAAGCACGGCGGCGGCGAAACCGGCGCGGCGCTCGGCGCGGCTCGGCTCGGCTGGCTGGCGGCCGGCGGCGATCCGGCCACGGTGCTGACCAAGCCGCCAATCGAAAAGGAGTTCACTTCGAACCCGCGCCGCCATGCCGAACTGCGCGTGCGGCTCGAAGCGTATCGCGCGCTTTACCGCCATGTGCGGCCGCTGTTCGACCCCGCACGGCAACCGCTTGCCTGACCGGCAATCCGCAGCCAGCTCACGCGCGAGCCTCAGTCAAGGCGCGCGAACCGGCTGCTATCATCGGCGCACTTCAAGCGAACCGTCACCGTGCCCAAGTCCACCGAAAAATTAGACCTTGCTACCCGCGCCGCGTGGCTCTATTACGTCGCCGGCAATACCCAGAACGAGATCGCCGAAAAGCTCCAGGTGTCGCGTCCGGTCGCGCAACGGCTGGTCGCCTTCGCGGTGGAAAAGAATCTGATTCGCGTGCGCGTCGATCATCAATTGGCCGACTGCCTCGCGCTCGCCGATCAACTGTCGAAGCGCTACGGTCTGAGCATGTGCGAAGTGGTGCCGGTCGACAGCGATACGTCAGAGGAAGTCGACCGCAAGCTGGCGGTAGCGGGCGCACAGGTGATGGAGCGCTATCTCGGCGAGGAAAAACCGATGGTGGTCGCGGTGAGCAGCGGCCGCACGCTGAAGGCCGCCGTCGATCAGATCGCGCAGCTGGACCGTCCGCAGCACCGGCTGGTATCGATGGTCGGGGCGATCGCCCAGGACGGCTCCTCGAACCGCTATGACGTCGCGCTGCACATTTCGGAGAAGACGGGCGGCAAGCATTTTCTGCTGCCGGCGCCGCTGCTCGCCGATAGCGAAGCGGAGCGCGCGCAGTGGTGCAATCACCGGCTGTACCGGATCGTCGAATCGCTGTCGGCGCAGGCCGACGTGGCGTTCGTCGGCATCGGCAATATCGGGCCGAATTGTCCGCTGCACGAAGACGGCTTCATTACGTCGGCGGAAGTGAACGAATTGACGCAGAACGGCGCCGTAGCGGAAATGCTCGGCTTGCCGATCGATTCCGCCGGCGCCCATGTCGAATCGCCGATTGGCCGACGCGTGACGAGCATCGCGCTGGATTCGCCGCCGCGGCGCCCCACCATCGGTTTCGCCGGCGGCGAGCGCAAGCGCGAGGCGCTGATTGCGGTGCTCAAGGGCGGCTGGCTCTCGGGACTGGTCACCGACGAATCGTGTGCGCGGGCAGCGCTCGAAGCCTGAGCAGACGGTTGCCGGCCACCTGACACAGCGCCGAAAGCGGCCCACCGTCGCCTTACATGACCGGCAGGCCTTCGGTGATGATGATGCGATAGTCGGCCCCTTGCAGGCGCGTATCGCTGACGGCCTGATACTCCGGGCTGTGATACCAGGCGAGCGCCTCGTCGTAGCTGGTGAATTCGAGGATCAGGATGTCTTCGATCTCCGGACCTTCCACCACTTCCCTGCGCCCGTGGCTCGCCAGCATCATCACCGGATGCTGCTCGAAGGTTGCAGGCGCAACCTGTTTATATTCTTCCAGTTTGGTGGGATCGAGCGTTTTCTCGCGCGTAATGACGACATAGGCGGGCATGAGCGTTCCAGAGCGTGATGGAGCGGAAAACTACCAGGAAAGCGGCGCGCCCGCCGCTTTCCCATCGTCACGCGGCGAGCACTTCGACGATCTTACGCTGGAATGCTTTCCCTGCGCTGTCGAACAAATGGCAATGCCCGGACGTCGCGCCGAGTTTTCGCGTCTTGCCGGTTCGCGGCGGAACGGCGCAGTGTCGCGCGTGACCGGCTACGTATGCCGAAAATTCAGGTCTGTTTCGGAGACGATCCGCCGCGCAACCACTCGTGTTCGAAGTGGTAGTCCGGCGAGCCGGTGCCGCCAAGCGCCTTGCCAACGCCGGCGACCATTCTGGAAACCGCATAACCCCCGAGATCGGGTGCGAGGTGACAGAGTTTCCCGCAAAGGCCGAACTTGTTGAATAGCTGACCCACCGACGAAACCAGCGGCGTATTCAGCAGGTCATTGCACTTCGACACGCCGCCAATGATCGCTGAACCAATCGAACTCATCGCACCCTTGGCGCTTGCGTCAGCAGATTTATCGGACTTGCCGCATGCAGGAAAAGATGAAGACGTCGACTTCCCGTTCCGGCCGGTGAGCATCGACATCGAGTTCACGGTTGCCGAGTTGGCCAACCGTTCGCCACGTGCCCCAGCGATTGTGCCGACGCCAGCCGTGCTGCTGAATGTGGCGCTGAACCCCGACGCGTACCGCTCAAGTCCATGTCCGCCGGAACGGAGTTCGGCGCGCGGCGCTGCCGAGGCGTTCGAATACATGAATCCCGCGCTAGAAAATGCGTCGATTTTTGTCGAAGTCAGTTGTTGCATATTGATTTCCTTCGTCGATTTACATGCCAGATGGCCCGTCTGGCCGGGTATTGGTCAGCGGCTCGATGACGAATCGCCGCTCAATGGTGTTGCCTGTCGATGTCCAGTACAACTGACCTCGCGGACAGGCTTGCCGCACGGGTCAGGGAAGCAGCGTGTCAAGCAAAGCGGAAGAGAAGACGCGATACGGGTCGTAGCGGTTGAGCGTATTGCGCGCCGTGCTCCAGCTACTCCCCGGCGGTTGACCCTCGGAGTGCAGATTGGGAATCGTGGTGCCGATCATCATGCTGTCCTGCCAGGGCGCGGCATTTGTGTAGGCCCAGCCTTTGGACCATTCGGGACGCACAGTCGCATATGAACCAGCGTAGTTCGACATCATCCATTGCTCGATTTCCCGATAAAAACTGTTCGCCAACGGGGTGCCGGGCAACGTCAAAATGTCGAAGTAGACGGCAATGTTCCACTCGGGATGGTCGGGACGCGGCTTGAGCGCGGCAAGCGACGGCGTAACGGCACCAGGCCCGGCGTCGGCCGTCTGGTCGAGCCCGGTCACGCGGATTTCGACAGGGCCATTCATCGGAAATTCGCCGCGTTGCCTGTAGACGTCGACCCGGTTCTGGTAGAACTGGACGAACTCATAGATGACGCGTTGCACGTCGGCACGCCGGGCAAGCACCGCGTAGCCGTTTGCGGTCACGCGCAGCGTCGAAGGACGGATGTATTGCAGAACGTTGCGCGACCAGCCCCAGATATCGCTACTGAACGTGACACCCAGCCCCGCGACGACGATCCCCATCTGTAGTTGCCCAAAAAGCGGCGTCAGGTAGCGTTCGCCGTCGATCACAATACGTTTGACCAGGTCCGCCAGCGGCTGCGAAATAGAATCCGAAAATGGGTAGTTGTAAGGCTGCTTCACCTCACGCGAGAAGAACGGCCTGCTGGGCTGAACGGACCACACCTTGAGCCACGGGCAACTCGTGAACGGAAACCAGATCGCCTCCATCCGGCCCGAGCGGTCCAGGAACGATTCGATCGTACGCCCCCCTGACTTTGCCGAGGCGAACAGTTCGGATGCCGGAATATCCACATAACTCTGACAGCGCAGCCTCTGGTTGACACCCGCTTCGAGCGTCGCCTCGACGATCAGCGCGCGGCCCAGGTGAACGAGGAACGCCCCGATGTCGGGCTCGGTACGCTTGAAGGTGCGCAGCACATACTGCTGTTTCCGGTCATCGAACACGACCGCCGTAAGCGACAGGATCAAATTGCTCAGCGAACCATAGGTATGCCCCTTCAATGGAGCCTCGCCGGAAGCGGGTATCGCTGTTCCGTGAGCGCCGATCGCAAGAGCGCCGCCTAGCGTGATGTCGCCTGGAGCGGGCGAGGCCGTGACACCCAAACCGGATTGTTCGAGCGTTGCCAGTAGCACTTCCATCGAAATGCCGGCTTGAGCCGTGAAGCGTGCAGGCTGAGATGACTTGTCCACCGATATGGCGTTGAGCGACTTCGTCATGTCGAGCAGGACGACTTGGGAGGCTCCGGTGGTCCGGTCGATCGTCAGCGGCGACCAGTTGTGCATATAGCCGCGAGGCCGGATGCGATAGCCGTTTGCGCGCGCCCAGTTGACGATCGTAACCACGGCGGCGGGCGTATCGGGCGACGCTGTCCAGACATCGGCTACCGCAATTTCACCGCTCCAGTTCTGGAATGCCTGCTTATATAGTGGAATGCCGGCGGGGAAATTTGCCGGAACGCGCGCGGTGTCTTGCGCGCGCGCGGCAATCTGATAGACCGGCGTCCATCCGGTCACGACTCCGGCCACCGAAAGCCGGGCGATATCGGCAATGAATTTGCGACGGGTCGGTGGCTTAAAAGTATCTTGAAGGTCTTTGATCATGTGCGCTCGAGTACCTGTTGCCAGGAAGGGATGTCAGTTCCCATGCTATTTTTTTGAGGCGTACGCGAGGTGATGACTATTCATTACATGGCCATGCCGATCACATTTAAGACTGTTGGCCGGTTGCGACGAATGGTGAGGCAGAGGGGCTAGGCGGGGCATCAACGCGTGCACATGATTCAACCCATCAGGGTTGGCCGAGCAATGAAGGCACGCGTTCCTGATCGATAAAAAAATGCCGCGCTCGACGGCGCGGCAGGGACTCATTGCACAGCTCGGAGGGAGCGAAGCCGCATGGACGCGGCCCCCGGAAACTCACGCAGCTAGCACTTCGACGATCTTGCGCTGGAATGCTTTGCCTGTGCTGTCGAACAGATGGCAATGCTCGGGCGTGGCGCCGAGTTTCTGCACCTCGCCCTTGGTATGCCGCTCAAGCGGTGGAATCCGCGCGATCAGTCCATCCGGCGCGACGCTCGATTCTGCATACAGATACGCCGAGTCGCCGAGCGATTCGACCGCCATCGTGCGGGCCGAGACGCCGTCGTCGGCCATGCCCACATGCAGATGCTCGGGGCGGATGCCGACCGTCACCTTGTCACCCTGCTTGACCGAGGCCGGTTCCACCGCCACGCGCTGCGTCTCGCCGGTTTCGTAGCGTACCGTGACGCCGTCGTGCGTAACCGACTGCACGACACCTTCCATGAAGTTCATCTTCGGCGAGCCGATGAATCCTGCGACGAAGCGATTGGCCGGCGCGTGATACAGCATGGTCGGGCTGCCGACCTGCTCCAGATTGCCCGCCGACAGCACCACGATCTTGTCCGCCAGCGTCATGGCTTCGACCTGATCGTGCGTCACATAGATCATCGTGGTCTTCAGTTCGTCATGCAGACGCGCGAATTCGAGGCGCATTTTCACGCGCAGCGCGGCGTCGAGATTCGACAGCGGTTCGTCGAACAGGAACACTTTCGGCTTGCGCGTAATCGCGCGGCCGATCGCCACGCGCTGACGCTGGCCGCCGGACAACTGCTTCGGCTTGCGATCGAGCAGATGGTCGATGTGCAGGATCTTCGCCGCATTGCGCACGGCGGCGTCGATTTCAGGCTTTTTGGTGCCGGCGAGTTTCAGGCCGAACGCCATGTTGTCGTACAGCGTCATATGCGGATACAGCGCGTACGACTGGAACACCATCGCGATGCCGCGCTTGGCGGGCGGCACATCGTTCATGCGCGTGCCGTCGATGGTGAGATCGCCGCCGCTGATATCTTCGAGGCCGGCGATCATCCGCATCAGCGTCGATTTACCGCAACCGCTCGGGCCCACGAACACGACGAACTCGCCGTCGGCGATATCGAGGTTGATGTCGCGCATCACTTCGTTGTCGTCGTACGCCTTCCGGATGTTGCGCAGAGTTACGCTTGCCATGATGTGTCTCCGTGTAATGCTATGTGTTGCTTGTCCGTTGCTTCGGTAACCTGAGTTTCACAGGATGCCGCATTGATTCGTTGCTCGATGCCGTGCTTACGGCGCGGCCGCCGTCGCGCTCAGCGTCCATTGCGCGACCAGTTCCGGCAACTGCTGCATGTCGTCGAACACGTGACGCGCGCCGGCCGCATGCAGCTTGTCGATCTGCGCGTCGCTCGCATGGCCGCCGCCGATGAAACCGAGCACCGTCATACCCGCCGCGCTCGCCGCAGTCACGCCCGTGACGCTATCCTCCACCACTAGACACCGCGAGGGCGCGAGTCCGAGGCCTCTCGCCGCGGCCAGATAGACATCGGGCGCGGGCTTCGGATTCGGCACCGCGTCTGCGCAGAACAGACGGTCGCCGAAAAACCTCACGAGCCCCGTGCGCACCAGCACCGATTCCACATACGGGCGGAAGCTGTTGCTCGCGCAACCTTTGGTAAGCGGCACCTGAGCGAGTGCGGCTTCGATGCCTTCGACCGTCGGGGCCTGCATCGCGGCGGCTTCAACCGCGCGGCGGATCGCATCGATATCGTCGAGCGTGAGGCTTTTGCCGAGTTGCGCTGCGGTGCCCTGCAGCACTTTCTCGATGCGCAGTCCGAGCAGCGGCAGCACCACCGGCTCGACATCGGTGCCGGGCCAGCGCGTTTCGAGTTCACGCACCAGCATGCGCGCCGCCACGGCTTCGCTGTCGATCAGCACACCGTCGCAATCGCAGATCAGCGCGAAATTAGCCACCGTCGTGCTTCCACTCGTGCCAGCCGTCATTTGACCGCCCCGAACGTGAGGCCGCGCACCAGTTGCTTCTGCGACAGCCAGCCGACAATCAGGATCGGTGCGACCGCCAGCAGCGAAGCGGCGGACAGCTTGGCCCAAAACAGGCCTTCAGGACTCGAATAGGAGGCGATGAACACGGTCAGCGGCGCGGCGTTCGAGCTCGACAGGTTGATGCTCCAGAATGCTTCGTTCCACGACAGGATCACGAGCAGCAACGCGGTGGATGCGAGCCCAGGCAGCGACATCGGCATCAGTAGATAGACGATTTCCTGCCACGTCGCCGCGCCGTCGATCCGCCCGGCTTCGAGAATGTCGCGCGGAATTTCGGCGAAGTACGTGAACGACATCCACACCGCAATCGGCAGATTGATCAGCGTATAGACGATCACGAGACCCGACACCGTATCCAGCAGCCCGCTGTTTTTCCACAGCAGATAGATCGGCACCAGCACGCCGACCGAAGGCATCATCTTGGTCGAGAGCATCCATAGCAGCACTTTCTGCGTGCGGCGGGTCGGGAAGAATGCCATCGCGTACGCGGCCGGCACGGCGAGAATCAGGCACAGAATCGTCACGCCCGCGGAGATCAGCACCGAATTCAACGCGAACGAAAAGTAATTGCTGCGCGCGAACACCTCGCGAAAGCTATCGAGCGTCGGGACGAAAAACAGCGACGACGAATAGGCCTGCTGCTCCGTCTTGAATGCGGTGATCGTCATCCAGAAGATCGGAAAGAACAGCAGCAACGCGACGAGCCACGCGATCACGCCCGGAATGGCGCGGCGAATCGCGGCGAACGGCGACGTCGCCGGCACGGTCATGGCAGTCGAATTCGACACTGGGTTAGAGGCAACATGGCTCATTTTTCGTACTCCCCTTTCAGGTTCTTCGCGAGCATCCGCACGAGGAAGAACGACACGATATTGGCCAGCACGACAGCGAGAATGCCGCCCGCGGAGGCGAGACCGACGTCGAACTGTTGCAGGCCCAGCGAATAGATCAGGTACGACAGGTTGGTGGTCGCGGTGCCCGGACCGCCGCCCGTGGTCGTATAGATTTCGGCGAAAATCGACAGCAGGAAAATCGTTTCCATCATCACCACCACCGCAATCGCCCGTTTCAGGTGAGGCAGCGTGATATAGAAAAACATCGAGAACGGACCCGCACCGTCGATGCGCGCCGCTTCCTTCTGCTCCTGATCGAGCGACTGGATCGCCGTGAACAGAATGAGGAAAGCGAACGGCAGCCACTGCCACGCAACGATCAGGATCACGGCGAAAAGCGGATACTCGGCGAACCAGTCGATCGGCGTCATGCCCAACGCGCGCATGCCCTGCGCAATCAGGCCATATACCGGATGCAGGATCATGTTCTTCCAGATCAACGCGCTCACGGTCGGCATCACGAAGAACGGCGCGATGGCGAGCAACCGCGCAATACCCTGGCCGTAGAACTTGCGATCGAACAGGATCGCCATCAGCACCCCGCCGACCACCGTGATCAGAAGCACCGAGATGATCAGTTCCAGCGTGTGTCCGATCGAAGGGCCGAACGACGGATCGCTGGCGAGATATTTATAGTTGTCGAAGCCGGCGAAGCCTTTGAGATCCGGGTTCAACAGGTTATAGCGCGAGAACGAAAACCAGATCGTCATCGCGAGCGGAATCGCCATCCACAGCACCAGCACCGCGACTGACGGCGAGACTAGCCAGCGGGCGGAATTGGCCTTGCGAGTTTCGCGTTCTTTTTCTGTCTGGGGATGGGCATGCATGAGAGGTAGGCGCAAAGGACGCATGATTGACCACCTGTTCGGTAATGCGCGGGCCGCTGCCTGAAACCGCATGAAAACCGCGGCGACACCCTGCGATGTCGCGGCGCATGCGCAGGCGAAAACGGCCCGCTGTGCTGCGTGGGCCGGCTGACGGGCGTCAGCCGGCGCGTGCCACGTCAGTGACGTGGCTTACTTCTGGTAGCCGGCCTGCTTCACCGCGCGATCTGCCGTGGCGTTGCCCGCTGCCAGCGCCTGGTCGACCGTCATCTGACCGGCAATCGCGCCGGAGATGCTCTGACCGACCACGGTGCCGAACGACTGGAACTCAGGAATCCCGACGAACTGCACACCGGTGTACGGCACCGGCTTGAGCGTCGGATGATCTGGATCCGCCGTTTCGATCGCCTTCAGCACGAAGTCGCCGAACGGCGCGGCCTGCTTGTACTCGGGGCGAGCGTACGTGGATTGACGCGTTCCCGGCGGCACCGAGGCCCAGCCTTCGTCCTTCGCGACCAGTTCAATGTACTGCTTGGACGTGGCCCACGTGATGAACTTCTTCGCCGCGTCGGTCTGCTTCGATGACTTCGGAATTGCCAGCGCCCAGGCCCACAGCCAGTGCGATCCCTTCGGCGTGACCGCGATCGGCGCCGCGGCGAAACCGACCTTGTCGGCGATCTGCGATTGCTGCTTGTTGTAGAGCATGCCGGCTGCAACCGTAGCGTCGATCCACATTCCACACTTGCCGGACGACATCAGCGTGAGGTTTTCGTTGAAGCCGTTCGAGCTCGCTCCCGGAGGGCCGTCTTTCTTCAGCAGGTTGACGTAGAAGGTGATCGCCTTCTTCCATTCCGGCGAGGTGAGCTGCGCGTTCCATTTCTCGTCGAACCAGCGGCCGCCGAAGGTATTCACCACCGTCGTGCCGTAAGCCATGTTCTCTCCCCAGCCAGCCTTGCCGCGCAGACAGATGCCGTAAATGCCGTTGGCCTTGTCGGTGAGCTTGTCGGCGAATTGCGCGATCTGGTCGTAGGTGGGCTGATCGGGCATCTTCAGACCTTTGGCCGCGAACAGGTCTTTGCGGTAATACGTCATCGAGCTTTCGACGTAGAACGGCAGCGCATACAACTGACCGCCGCTCGATAGGCCGTCGCGGGCCGTCTTCACGACGTCGTTCAGATCGTAGTCAGCGGGCAGATTGGTGAGCGGCGTGAGCCAGCCGCGCTTGCCCCATTGCGGCGTTTCGTACGCGCCGATCGTCATCACGTCGAACTGGCCGCTGCCGGTGGTGATGTCGGTGGTGGCGCGCTGGCGCAGCACGTTTTCTTCGAGAATCACCCAGTTCAGCTTGATGTCCGGATTCGCCTTTTCGAATTCGGGCGAGAGCTTCTTCAGCTCGATCATGTCTGGATTGTTCAGCGTGGCGATCGTCACCGTGGCCGCCGACGCGTTCAATGCAAAGCATGCGACAGCGCCGGCACTGACCGCCTTTAGCGTGGATTTGAGGGCTGGCTTCATGTTGTCTCCTTTCTCGTACGTTATGTGGTGCAGCGTTTGTTCTACGAAAATGACGATGAACGGGCGCGGGTTCAACTCATCCAGTTGCCGCCGTCGACGTTCAGGGTTTGCGCGGTGATGTAGTCCGCGTCCGCCGACGCGAGGAACAGCGCGGCGCCGGTCAGATCGTCCGGCACGCCCATGCGGCCGAGCGGCACTGCTTCGCCGACAAGGCGTTTCTTCTCGCCGAGCGGCCGGTTTTCATAGCGGGCGAAGAGCGCGTCTACTTCGTTCCACATCGGCGTATCGACAACGCCCGGTGCAATGCCATTGACATTGATCTTGTGTGGCGCGAGAGCCAATGCCGCAGATTGCGTGTAGCTCAGCACGGCGGCCTTGGTCGCGCAATAGTGCGAGACGAGCGCCTCGCCGCGCCGGCCGGCTTGCGACGACATATTGATGACCTTGCCGCCGTGACCCTGCTCGACCATCTTCCGCGCGACGGCTTGCATCAGGAAGAACATGCCCTTCACGTTGACGGCGAAGAGGCGGTCGAACACGTCCCAGGATTCGTCGAGGATCGGGCGCATATCGAAGAGCGCCGCGTTGTTGAACAGAATGTCGAGCTGGCCGAAACGCTCCAGCGTGCTCGCCACGATGCGCTCGATATCGTCGCGGCGCGTGACGTCGGCGCTCACGGTCAGCACACGATCGCCGTAAGCGGCGCGTAGCGCGTCGCCGAAACTGTCCGCCGGCTTCACGTCGACCAGCACGCAGCGCGCGCCTTCATCCAGATATCGGCGGGCCACGGCTTCACCGATTCCGCTTGCCGCACCCGTCAGAATGGCCACCTTGTCTTGCAATCGTGCTGCCACTGCTTGTCTCCGGTTCGTTTCGCTTCTTGAGGCGCGGTGAGCGAACGCTCGTTGCGCGAACAATTGCTCTGTTTGTGATCGAATGATCGGATACGCACCGGGTCATGTCAAGGCGCCGGAGCAGATTTCGATGGTGCAGCGCGGCAGGAGATGCGCCCGCTTTTTGCTGCCTTGAACCCGCTAATACGAGAAATCGAAGACGGCCCATCTGCTTTCCACTTACCCGCTGACAAAAAATCGAGATACGTTATATCATTGCGACCTCACTTCGCTTCGAAGCCTTTGCCGCTTGATCGCCTTTTCGTCAGGAGCACCTTGCGATGGCTACATCGATTGCAGAACGCCATGCCGTGCGGCTCGCGCATGCCGAAGCACACGCCGCGTTGCACGGACTCGCGCTGACGCCGCTGCGTCGCCAGGTGTATGCGGCGATCGTTGCCAGCGAGCGGCCGATCGGCGCTTACGAACTGCTTGACGCGCTCGAACCGCAGCGCGGCCGCATGCCGCCCACGACCGTCTATCGCGCGCTGGACTTCCTGCTCGCGCATGGCTTCGTCCATCGGATCGAATCGAAGAACGCGTTCGTGGCCTGCTGCGAAGTCGGCGTGCCGCATCGCAGCCAGTTCCTGATGTGTGACGGCTGCGGCGCGACCGTCGAGATTCCCGGCGACGACCTCGCCGAACAGTTGTCGCATAGCGCGCCGGCGCACGGCTTCGAAGTGCATCGCCAGGTGATCGAACTGAGCGGGCTATGCGCGCGGTGTGTGCGCGCGGCGCGGCCCGCCGGTGCTTCGGCGTGAAGTGATGCGCCAAGCCAGCCGGCATGAAGCCGGCGCGCTCTTCCCAACGTTTGTGATTCTTTCAACTCTCACGCAGCAGGACACAACAATGCAGAAATTCGGCTCGATATTGAACGGGGCGCACCGCGCGCTGAAATTGTCGAAGTACGTCGCCGTGAGCGTCGCCGTGCTCGCGTTCGGCCACGCGGCAATGGCCGCGGATGCCAGGATTCCAGTGGTCGCGGCGGAGAATTTTTACGGCGACGTGGTGCAGCAACTAGGCGGCGATCGCGTCGACGTGACGAGCATCCTCAGCAATCCGGACCAGGATCCGCATCTGTTCGAAGCCAGCCCGAAGACCGCGCGCGCGTTGCAGCATGCCAGCCTTGTGGTCTACAACGGCGCCGACTACGATCCGTGGATGGCAAAATTGCTGGCTGCGTCGAAGGGCACGAAGCGCGTCACGATCGTCGCCGCGGATCTCACCGGCAAGAAGAGCGGCGACAATCCGCACCTCTGGTACGACCCGGCGACCATGCCGAAAGTGGCGCGCGCGGTGAGCGAAGCGCTCGTCGCGGCTGACCCGGCGCACAAGTCGGCGTACGATGCGAACCTCGCGAAGTTTCTCGATTCGCTGAAACCGGTCGACGCCAAAATCGCCGAGCTGCACGGCCGCTACGCGGGCGTGCCGGTCACGGCTACCGAGCCGGTGTTCGGCTATATGTCCGACGCGGTGGGCCTGACAATGCGTAATCTGCGCTTCCAGCTTGCCACCATGAACGACACCGAAGCCAGCGCGACCGATATCGCCGCGTTCGAAAGCGATCTGCGCGAAAAGCGCGTACGTGTTCTGATCTATAACAGCCAGGCAACCGAGGCCCTGACCAAACGCATGTTGAAACTCGCGCAGCAATCCAAGGTGCCGACCATGAGCGTCACCGAGACCGAACCGGCCGGCAAGACCTATCAGACGTGGATGCTGTCGCAGCTCGACGCGCTGGGCAAGGCGCTGGCCGTGGGCGAGGCAAACGGCGCAAACGGAGCGGGCGGCGCGAATGCGGCGGCGCCAGGCGCGAAAGGAAAAACTCAATGACTCTGACTGGCCGCAGCGCATCTGCGCGCGCCCCCACCACCGCACCCGTGCTCGAACTCGAGCAGGTGACGCTCGAACTCGGCGAGCGCACGATTTTGCGCGACACCGGCTTCGTGGTGAATCAGGGCGAATTCATCGGCGTGCTCGGGCCGAACGGCGCGGGCAAGACGACGCTGATGCGCGCTGTGCTCGGTCTCGTGCCGGCCGCCCACGGCGTAATCCGCGTGCTGGGCCAACCCGTGGAGCGCGGCAATGCGTCGATCGGCTATATGCCGCAAACGCGCAGCGCGCTCGCCGGACGCCGCGTGCGCGGCCGCGATTTCGTCGCGATGGCCGCCGACGGTCATCGCTGGGGCTTGCCCTATGCGAACGCCGCCACCCGCGCCGATGTCGAGCGTGTGCTGGATCTGGTGGACGGACGCAAGCTGGCTGAGCGTCCGCTGTCCGAGCTGTCGGGCGGCGAGCGTCAACGGCTGCTGCTCGCGCAATGCCTGCTCGGCAATCCGAAACTGCTGTTGCTCGACGAACCGCTGATCAGCCTGGACCCGCATCATCAGAAGAGCGTGGTCGAACTGGTGCGGCACGTGCAGCGGGAACTCGGCATCGCCGTGCTGTTTTCGGCGCATGAGTTGAATCCGCTGCTGAACTCGATCGACCGTGTGCTGTATCTCGGCAGCGGCGTGGCGGCGCTCGGCACCGTCGATGAAGTGATCACCCGGCCGGTGCTGTCGCGTCTCTACGGTTCGCCGATCGACGTGATGCGCGTGAACGGCCGCATCTTCGTGATGTCGGGCGACGTCGAAGTCGAGAAACACGATCACGAGCACGAACACGACGAAAACGGCGGCCACAGCCACTCGCACGCTCATTCACATGCGCATGGCCACTCGCACCAGCACGACTCAAGCGACGGACACACGCACGATGTTTGAATACGATTTCATGGTGAATGCATTCGCGGCGTCGGGGATCGTCGCGGTGCTGGCCGGCGTGGTCGGGTATTTTCTGGTGATGCGCGGACAGACCTTCGCGGGCCACGCGCTCTCGCACGTCGGCTTCACCGGCGCGACCGGCGCGGTGCTGATCGGCATCTCGCCGATCTGGGGGATGATCGGCTTCACGCTCGCGGCCGGCGTCGGCATGGGCGCGCTCGGCGAACGCCTCGCCGGCCGCGATGTGGCGATCGGCGTGATTCTCTCGCTGTCGCTCGGCTTCGGCTTGCTGTTTCTGCACTTCTTCACCGCGTACGCAACCCAGGTCACCGCGCTGCTGTTCGGCAACGTGCTCGGCGTGAACGCGTCGACGCTCGTGGTGCTGGCGGCCCTGGGCGTGGTGAGCCTGCTCGCGCTCGCCGCAATCATGCGGCCGCTGCTGTTCGCTTCGTTGCAGCCGGAACTGGCCGAAGCCAAGGGCGTGTCGTTGCGCCTCGTGTCCGTGCTGTTTCTCGCGATTGCGGCGCTCGCCGTGGCGGCGTGTACGCAGATCGTCGGCGTACTGCTGGTGTTCACGCTGATGGTCGGGCCGGCCGCCGCCGCGCAAAACGTGACGACGCGGTTGTCGGCCGGCCTCGTGCTCGCCGCCGTGTTTGCGCTGCTGCAGGCGTGGCTCGGTCTGACTCTCGCGTTCTACACCGATTGGCCGACGAGCTTCTGGATCACCGTGCTGTCAGCGCTGGTGTATGGCGGGAGTTTGTTGAAACGGCGTTGAAGCAAGACGAAAACGAGGACGAAGGCGGCGGAGCATCTGCACGCCGCCGCCTTCGTCCCGCGAAAGACTTCAACCGAGCAGCACCTTCGCGTGATGCGCGAGATGATCCTCGATGAAAGTCGTGATGAAGTAGTAGCCGTGGTCATACCCCGCGTGACGGCGCAGCGTCAGCGGCTGACCCGCGGCCTGGCAGGCGGCTTCGAACACGTCCGGGTTCAACTGCTCCGCGAGGAACTGATCCGCGAGCCCCTGATCGACCAGAATCCCTGCCGAAAACTTGCGCGCCGCATGCGCGACCAGCTCGCTCGCGTCGTACTGCTTCCACGCTTCGCGGTCTGCGCCCAGATAACCGCTAAACGCTTTCTCGCCCCAGGGGCAGCGCGTCGGCGCAGCAATCGGCGCGAACGCCGATACCGACCGATAGATCTCCGGATTACGCAGCGCCAGCATCAACGCGCCGTGACCGCCCATTGAATGTCCGAAGATGCCGAGACGCGCGCCATCCACCGGCAGATTCGCGAGCACCGTTTCGCGCAGCTCGTCGCGCACGTACGAGTACATGCGATAGTGCTGCGCCCATGGCTGCTGCGTAGCGTCGACGTAAAAGCCCGCGCCCACGCCGAAGTCCCACGCCGCGCTTTCGCCCGACACGCCCGCGCCGCGCGGACTGGTGTCCGGCGCGATGAGCGCAATGCCGTGCTGCGCCGCGAAGCGCTGCGCGCCGGCCTTGACCGGGAACGTCTCTTCCGTGCACGTGAGACCCGCGAGGTAGAACAGCGCGGGCACGTTCGCATTGGCTTGCAAAGCCTGCGGCGGCAGATAGATGGAGAAGCGCATCGGCAGGCCGATGGTCTGCGAGTCGTGCCGATAGATGCGCTGCTCGCCGCCATGACAGGCGTGCGACGACAGAAGTTCAAGCATCGCCATGCTCCTCGTTGTGCTGCATTGGATCAGTACAGCACGACCGAGCGGATCGACTCGCCCTTCTTCATCAGATCGAAGCCCTCGTTGATACGTTCGAGCGGCAGACGGTGCGTGATCAGGTCGTCGATATTGATCTTGCCTTCCATGTACCAGTCGACGATCTTCGGCACGTCCGTGCGGCCACGTGCGCCGCCGAACGCCGAGCCTTTCCACTCGCGGCCCGTCACCAGCTGGAACGGACGCGTGCTGATCTCCTCGCCCGCCGCCGCCACGCCGATGATGAACGACTGGCCCCAGCCCTTGTGCGTGCACTCCAGCGCCTGACGCATCACCTTGGTGTTGCCGATGCACTCGAACGAATAGTCCGCGCCGCCATCGGTGAGTTGCACGATGTGGTCGACCACGTTCTCGACTTCGTTCGGGTTGATGAAGTGCGTCATGCCGAACTTCTTCGCGAGTTCGACGCGGCCCGGATTGAGGTCCACGCCGATGATCCTGTCCGCGCCTACCATTTTGGCGCCCTGGATCACGTTCAGGCCGATGCCGCCGAGACCGAACACCACCACGTTCGCGCCGGCCTCGACCTTGGCCGAATACACGACCGCGCCCACACCCGTCGTCACACCGCAGCCGATGTAGCAGATCTTGTCGAAGGGCGCGTCTTCACGCACCTTGGCGACCGCGATTTCCGGCACGACGATGTAATTCGAAAACGTGGACGTGCCCATGTAGTGGAACAAAGGCTTGCCGTCGATCGAGAAACGCGAGGTCGAGTCGGGCATCAGACCCTTGCCCTGCGTCGAACGGATTGCCTGACAGAGATTGGTCTTGCGCGACAGGCAGAACTTGCACTGCCGGCATTCCGGCGTGTACAGCGGAATGACGTGGTCCCCCTTCTTCAGCGTGCCGACACCCGGACCGGTGTCGACGATCACGCCCGCGCCTTCATGGCCGAGAATCGCCGGGAAAATGCCTTCCGGATCCGCGCCGGAGAGCGTGTAGTAATCGGTATGGCAGATGCCCGTGGCCTTCACTTCGATCAGGACTTCACCGGCGCGCGGACCTTCCAGATCGACTTCCTCGATCGTCAACGGTGCGCCGGCTTTCCATGCGATTGCTGCTTTGGTCTTCATCGTGAATGCTCCTGTGAGTCTGTCAATGCAAGGCGCGTTGCGTGCCCAGAACCCTGCGGCGCGCACGTGCTGCGATTCGATACTGCGGTTGATGCGTGTGCCACCCCGGGGGCGAACCTTGCCGCCGCCACCCGGCGCAGTGCGCCGAGCTACACCTTAGCGTGCGAAACACGTAATGGTATTGCAAAGTGCGTCACTGCATTGTCTGAACCTGACATGAATTCGCTCACCGCGAATGCGTGCCGGCGAACCATGTTTCGACGCGCCCGTAGAGATCGAGAAAACGTGCGTAGCGTTCGGCGAGCGCTGCATCGTCTTGCGGACCGGCAACACGTACCGCGCCGGGCGCGAGCGCGGCGAGATCGCGCGCGTGCCAGTGTCCGCTCGCAAGGCCGCCGAGAATGGCCGCGCCACGCGGCGCCGCGTTCGGACAATCGACCGCATGCAGCTCGACGTTCAACGCATCGGCGAGCAACTGGCGCCAGTGCGCGTCGATGGAACCGCCGCCCGCCAGCTTCAATGTTGTCACCGTCGCGCCGCTCGCGCGAATCGCGTCGAGGCCGGCGCGCAGCGAGAACGCGACGCCTTCGAACGCGGCGCGCATCATCGTGCCGCGCGTGTGATCGAGGGCAAGGCCGAGCCAGCCGCCGCGCGCCATCGGGTTGAGCCAGGGTGTGCGCTCGCCCGTGAGGTAAGGCAGGAACGTGAGGCCGGGTGCAGCGGTTGTGCTCGCGCCGGCTGCGTCGCCGAACGCGTCACGATACGCATCGGCCCATTCATACGATAGCCAGCCGCGGACCCGTTCGAGCGCAATGCCGACGTTCTGCATTGCCGCCATCCGATACCAGTGATCGCTCGCCGCCCGATAGCGATGCAAGCCTCTGACCGCCGCGGGCGCACACTCGGCAAGCACGACGATTTGTCCGCCGGTGCCGGTGCTCAGCAAGGCGTCGCCGTCGCGCGCGAGTCCGCTGCCGAGTGCGGCGCACGGCGTATCCGCTGCGCCCGTCGCGAGCACGATGCCGGCGCGCAAACCCAGAGCCTGTGCCGCCTTTTCCGATAGCACACCACCCGCGGCATAAGACGGCGCCAGCGGCGCGAACCACTCGCGCGGAATGGCGAGCCGATCAAGTAGCGCCACGTCCCACATGCCGGCCGGATCAGCGAGCGCGGTGGCGCAGGCGTCGGAGGGATCGGTCACGACCGCGCCGCCCAGCGCGACGCGCAGCCAGTCTTTCGGTTGCAGCGCCCAACGCGTGCGGCTCGCGGACTGCGGTTCGTGCAACACGATCCAGCGCAGCAGCGGACCAGCCATGCCCGGCGCAACCGGATTCGGCTGCGGCTCGGGCCACGCGTCGAGCAAGGCCAGCGCGCGGGTATCGGGCCACAGCATGGCGGGCCGTACGGCCTCGCCCGTTTCGTCGATCAGCACGACGCCGTGCATCTGGCCGGAAAAGCCAATGGCCCGCACCTCGCGGCGCAGACCGTCAGGCAAACGCGCGGCGGCTTCGCACAGCGCGCGCCACCACGTTTGCACCGACGTCTCCGCCCAACCCGCGTGCGGCGTTTCGATTGCATAAGCGACGCTCGCCACTGCCTGCTCGCGACCGTTTTCGTCGACGATCGCTACTTTGAGAGAGCCGGTGCCCAGGTCGATGCCGAGAAAACTCATGGATGATCGAGCGTGAAATTGGAATCGAGATGAGCGCGCGAAAGCGTGCCCGAAAGCTGTATTTTTTCACCAGCGCAGCGCTTCGGAAACGCATGCAGATGCCCGCCGGCAATCCTGAATCGCGGGTTAACCCACCCGCGCCGCGAGCCGCATCAAAACAGGACTATGCGGCGAGCGGGATACACCTCATTGATTCTCACACATATCACGCGAAGCCGGGCTTGCGCGACACACGGCCTCGCATCCCCCCTGCAAGGGGCTGACCGCCAATGAACCCGGTCCGCACATTGATATTGGCTTTCAAAAGGCGCGCACGCATATCGTCACCGGGAATGCCGGAATAGGCTCCAGCGGTCTTGTTGCGCCTTTTCGTCCCCGATACCTTGGAGCCATCCCAAAAACCAAGATGGTGGAGACAGACGATATGCAATCGAACACGGTTCACCCGTGCGACGAGCGACTGCCCGCAGGCCAGTTGCTCACCCTCGGCATCCAGCACGTTCTGGTGATGTACGCCGGCGCGGTCGCGGTCCCGCTGATCATCGGCGCGGCACTCAAGTTGCCGAAGGACCAGATCGCCTTCCTGATCAGCGCCGACCTGTTTTCCTGCGGCATCGCCACGCTGATCCAGACACTCGGCCTGTGGATCTTCGGCATCCGCCTGCCGGTCATCATGGGCTGCACGTTCGCGGCCGTCGGTCCGATGGTCGCGATCGGCACCAATCCTTCGCTCGGCATTCTCGACATCTTCGGCTCGACGATCGCGGCCGGTATCGTCGGTATCCTGCTCGCACCGGCGGTCGGCAAGTTGCTGCGGTTCTTTCCGCCGGTCGTGATCGGCGTGGTGATCTCAGTGATCGGTCTGTCGCTGATGGAAGTCGGCATCAACTGGGCGGCCGGCGGCGTGGGCAATCCCGATTACGGCAATCCGGTCTATCTCGGCCTCTCGCTGATCGTGCTGATGCTGATCCTGCTGATCAACAAGTTCGCCCGGGGCTTCCTCGCCAATATCTCGGTGCTGCTCGGCATTGTCGCGGGCTTCGTGATCGCGCTGGCGCTCGGCCGCGTCAACATGGAAGGCGTGACGCACGCACCGTGGGTCGGCTTCGTCATGCCGTTCCACTTCGGCCTGCCGCACTTCGACCCGCTGTCGATCGCGACGATGGTCACCGTGATGTTCGTCACCTTCATCGAATCGACCGGCATGTTCCTCGCGGTCGGCGACATGGTGGATCGTCCGGTCGATCAGAAGACGCTGGTGCGCGGTCTGCGCGTGGACGGCCTGGGCACGCTGATCGGCGGCATCTTCAATTCGTTCCCGCATACCTCGTTCTCGCAGAACGTCGGCCTGATCGGCGTGACCGGCGTGAAGAGCCGCTTTGTCTGCGCGATGGGCGGCGTGATCCTGGTGCTGCTGGGCCTGTTCCCGAAGATGGCGCAAGTGGTCGCGTCGGTGCCGGCCTTCGTGCTCGGCGGCGCGGGCATCGTGATGTTCGGCATGGTTGCGGCGAACGGCATCAAGGTGCTCTCGAAGGTCGACTTCGTGAAAAACCACCACAACCTGTTCATCGTCGCGGTCAGTATCGGCCTGGGTCTCGTGCCGGTGGTGTCGCCGCACTTCTTTTCGAAGCTGCCGCCGGCGCTCTCGCCGCTGCTGCATAGCGGGATTCTGCTGGCTTCCGTGTCGGCGGTCGTGCTGAACCTGATCTTCAACGGCGTGAAGAGTGAGAAGAAGGCACGCTGCGAGATTCGCACCGCCGGACACGATTTCGACGGACGCGGCGACAACGAACCGCGACGCGACGAGATGCTGCGCGCAGCGGATCTGCACTGAACGGTACGCAATCCGGCGCCGCGCGAGCAATGTCGCGCGAGCGCTGAGCACAAAAAAACGCCACGGCATGCCGTGGCGTTTCTCATGTGACTGGCTGCGCAAAACGGCTTCATTGAAACAGAAACCCGCCTTGCACGCCTGAGGCTACAAAACTCAACCCGCCGTAGCGGCCGAAGCCGCCACCGGCGCACTCGCCGCGCCGTAGTCGACTGGCGCGTCGGCCGGACGCGGCTGCTCGCCGTCGTGCTCGATCCAGCCGCCGCCCAGGGCCTGATACAACGTCACGAGGTTCTGCAGACGTTCCATCCGGGCCGTGACCAGCAACTGCTGCGACGAATACAGATCCGTCTGCGCGGTCAGCACCGACAGATAACTATCGACGCCATTCGTATAGCGCAGATTCGACAGGTCCAACCGGCGTTGTTCCGCAAAGGTATTGCGCTCCAGCGCCTGGATCTGCTGATCGTACGTGCCGCGTGCCGCGAGGCCGTCCGCCACTTCGCGGAAGGCCGTCTGGATCGCCTTTTCATACGTGGCGATCTGGACTTTCTTCTGGATGTTGGCGAGATCGAGGTTGGCGAGATTCTGCCCGCCCTCGAAGATCGGCAGCGTGATCGACGGCGCGAAACTCCACGCCGCCGAACCCGGCTTGAACAGACCGCCGAGCGACGGGCTCAGCGTACCGAAGCTGCCGGTCAGCGAAACCTTCGGGAAGAACGCGGCCCGCGCTGCGCCGATGTTCGCGTTGGCGGCCAGCAGATTCTCTTCGGCCTCCATGATGTCCGGACGACGCGTCAGCAGATCGGACGGCAGACCCGCCGGAATATCCGTGAGCAGATTCTGGTTGTCCAGCGTCATGCCCGGCGGCAGATCGTCCGGCAACGGCTCGCCGAGCAGTAGCACGAGCGCGTTATCCGCCTGAGCCCGCAGCCGCTGCTGCTGCTGCAGATTGGCCGAAGCCTGCTCGACCACTGTTTGCGACTGACGCAGATCCAGTTCCGAACCCGTACCGTTGTCGAACTGCAGCTTGGCAATCCGATACGATTCCTGCGAGGTCTTCAACGTGTTCTCGGTGACCTTCAGCAGGTCGTCGAGCTCGAGCACCGTCATGTACTGGTTCGCCACCTGCGAGACCAGCGTGATTTCCGCTGCCTTGCGCGCCTGAGCCGTGGCCAGGTACTGCGCCAACGCCTGATCCTTCAGGCTCTGAATCCGCCCGAAGAAGTCGATTTCCCACGACGCGTTCAGCCCGACCGAGTACGAGTTGGAAATCGTCTGGTCGAAGAACGACAGGTCTTTCGGCGTACGCGATTTGCTTTGCGAAGCCGCGGCATCGAGCGTCGGCAACAGACCGGCGCGAACGATCCGGAACTGCGCAGCCGAAGCCTGCATGTTCAGCACCGACACGCGCAGATCGCGGTTGTTCTTCAGCGCGATCTCGATCAACCGCTGCATGCGCGGATCGACGAAGAAATCGCGCCAGCCGATGTCCGCCGCGGCCTGGCCGTTCGCGGTGCGCGCGGCGCCTGTCGTGCCGGGCTGCTGCTGGCCCGGCTGGGTCGCGCCCGGCTGCGTGTCGTACACGCCGCCGGTCGGGAAGGTCGCCGTTACCGGTGCGGCCGGGCGCTCATATTTCGGCGCCATTGTGCAACCCGCCGCGAACAGCGCGACCGCCACTGCAATCAGAGAGTGTTTTTGCATCTCAGTGTCCGTCCTTGCCCGAGCCTTCATCAGCCGCCCCGCCGCCCTGGCCGTCATGCGGATGGTGCTGGTTGTAGTGTGCGAGCGCCTCATCCGGGTCTTCCTTCTCGCCGCCGAATTTCGCGCGGATCACGACGAAGAACATTGGGATCATGAAAATCGCGAGGAAGGTCGCCGTCAACATCCCGCCGATCACGCCGGTACCGATCGCGTGCTGGCTGGCCGAACCCGCGCCGTTACTGATGGCGAGCGGCATCACGCCGAGAATGAACGCGAGCGAGGTCATCAGGATCGGACGCAACCGCAGACGCGCTGCTTCCAGCGCGGCCTCGATCGGCCCCATGCCTTGACCTTGTTGCAGCTCGCGGGCGAACTCCACGATCAGAATCGCGTTCTTCGCCGACAGACCCACCGTGGTCAACAAACCCACCTGGAAGAACACGTCGTTCTCGAGCCCGCGCAGCGTGGCCGCCAGCAGTGCGCCGATCACGCCGAGCGGCACCACCATGATCACCGAGAACGGGATCGACCAGCTTTCATACAGCGCCGCGAGACACAGGAACACGACGAGGATCGAGATGCCGTACAGAATCGGCGCCTGCGAACCGGACTGGCGCTCCTGCAGCGACAAGCCCGTCCATTCGTAGCCGACACCCGCCGGCAGCTTCGCCACCAGTGCTTCCATCGCCGTCATGGCCTGACCGGTCGACTTGCCCGGTGCCGCCGCGCCCTGGATTTCCACCGCGGAAATACCGTTGTAGCGTTCCAGCTTCGGCGAACCGTAGGTCCATGTACCGCTCGCGAACGACGAGAACGGCACCATGTTACCCGCGCCATTACGCACGTACCACGCGTTCAGGTCTTCCGGTTTCATGCGGAACGGCGCATCGCCCTGCAGGTACACCTTCTTGATCCGGCCGTCGGTATCGAGGAAGTTGTTCACGTACTGCGACGCCCACGCGATCGAGAACGTCTGGTCGATCGCGGACAGCGAGACGCCGAGCGCCGAAGCCTTCTCGTGGTCGATGTCCACCTTGAACTGCGGCGTGTCGTTCAGGCCGTTCGGACGCACCTGAGCCAGCGTCGGATCTTTCGCCGCCATGCCCAGCAGCATATTGCGTGCTTCCATCAGCTTTTCGTGACCGACGCCCGCGCGATCCTGCAATTCGAAGTCGAAGCCCGCGGCCGTGCCGAGTTCAGGAATCGACGGCGGATTCACCGGATACACCAGCGCGTTCTTGTAGCTGCCGAAGTGCATGAAGAGACGGCCCACCAGCGCCTGCACCTTCTGATCCGAGTGCTGGCGAACCGAGTAGTCCTTCATCCGCACGAACACGAGACCGGCGTTCTGGCCGCGACCGGCAAAACTGAAGCCGTTCACCGTGAAGGTCGATTCGACAATGCTCTTCTCGGTATTGAGCAGATAGTCGGACACATCCTTCAGCGCGCGCGCCGTGGTTTCCTGCGTGGAACCGGACGGCGTTTGCACCAGCACGAACATCGTGCCCTGGTCTTCGTCAGGCAGGAACGACTTCGGCAACTTCACGAACAGCAGGCCGACCGCGAAGATCACCACCATATAGATGATCAGCCAACGGCCCGAGCGCTTGATCACGTGGTGCACGCCAGAGTGATACTTGTCGCGGCTTCTGTTGAAAGTGCGGTTGAACCAGCCGAAGAAGCCAGTGGTTCTTTCCTGGTGACCCTTTTCGATCGGCTTGAGGATCGTCGCGCACAACGCGGGCGTCAGAATCAACGCCACCAGCACGGACAGCACCATCGCCGCCACGATCGTCAGCGAGAACTGCCGGTAGATCGCGCCGACCGAGCCGCCGGAGAACGCCACCGGCACGAACACCGCCGACAGCACGAGCGCCACGCCGACCAGTGCGCCGGTAATCTGATCCATCGCCTTGCGGGTGGCGTCACGAGGCGATAGCCCCTCCTCCTGCATCACACGCTCGACGTTTTCCACCACCACGATCGCATCGTCCACCAGCAGGCCGATTGCCAGCACCAGCCCGAACATGGACAGCGTGTTGATCGAGAAACCGACCAGCCCCATGATCGCGAACGTGCCCAGCAGCACCACCGGCACGGCGATCGTCGGGATCAGCGTGGCGCGCAGATTCTGCAGGAACAGGTACATGACCAGGAACACCAGCACGATACCTTCGAGCAGCGTCTTGACCACTTCTTCGATCGACAGGCGCACGAACGGCGTGGTGTCGTACGGATACTGCACGACCAGACCGTGCGGGAAGTACTTGGACAGTTCGGCGACCTTCTCACGCACCGCCTTGGCGGTAGCCAGCGCGTTCGCGCCGGTAGCGAGCTGAATACCGAAGCCCGCCGTCGGCTGGCCGTTGTACTTGGTGTCGAAGTTGTAGTTTTCGCCACCCAGCTCGATGCGGCCGACGTCCTTGATACGAACCTGCGAGCCATCCGGGTTCACCTTCAGCAGCACGTTGCCGAACTGTTCAGGCGTATTCAGCAGCGTGGCTTCCGTGATGGTGGCCTGCAGCACCTGGCCCGGCACCGACGGCGTGCCGCCGAGCGAACCGCCCGCGACCTGCACGTTCTGCGCGGTCAACGCGGTTTGCACATCCACCGGCGTGAGGCCGAAGTTGGTGAGCTTGTTCGCGTCCAGCCAGATCCGCATGGCGTACTGCGAGCCGAACAGCGTCACCGTGCCCACGCCGTCGATACGGCTGACCGGATCCTGAATGTTCGACGCGACGTAGTTCGCCAGGTCGTACTTGTTCATGCTGCCGTCTTCGGACACGAACGCCATGACCAGCAGAAAGCTGCTGCTCGACTTCGTGACCTTGGTGCCCAGTTGCTGCACGGCTTGCGGCAGGAGCGGCGTGGCCAGCTGCAGCTTGTTCTGCACCTGCACCTGCGCGATGTCAGGATTGGTGCCGGCCGCGAAGGTCAGCGTGATGGTTGCCGTACCCGAGTCGTCCGACGTGGACGACAGGTACAGCAAGTGGTCGAGACCACTCATCTGCTGCTCGATCACCTGCGTGACGGTGTTTTCCACCGTCTTCGCCGAAGCGCCCGGGTACGTTGCGCTGATCTGCACGGCCGGCGGCGCGATGGTCGGGTATTGCGCGATCGGCAGTGTAAAGACCGACGCGATACCCGCGAGCATCAGAATAATGGCGATCACCCATGCAAAAATCGGGCGATCAATGAAGAACTTTGCCATGAGGCGGGCTCCCTGTTATTACGCGCCCGATGCAGCGGAGGCAGGTTGAGCCGTCTGCGCAGCACCGCTGGCGGCCGGCGCGCCCTGAGCGGAGGCGTCGGAAGCGGGTGTGGCGGGGAGTTGCGCGGCAACGGTCTTGACCTGCATGCCGGGCTTCGCCTTGTCGGTGCCCTGCACGATCACGCGGTCGCCCGGATTCAGGCCGCTTTCGACCACCCAGTTCGAACCGTACGTGCCGGACGTAACCAGTTGACGCAATACGACCTTGCCGTCGTTGCCGACGACGAGCGCGGTCGGCTGACCCTTCTGGTCGTGCGTCACGCCGACTTGCGGCACCACGAGCGCGTTGTCGTTCACGCCTTCGTCGATGCGCGCACGCACGAACATGCCCGGCAGCAACACCCGGTCGGCGTTCTTGAAGATCGCGCGCACCGTGACCGAACCGGTGCCCTGGTCGACCGTCACGTCGGTGAACTGCAGCTTGCCTTTTTCCGAATAGGTGCGGCCGTCTTCGAGAATCAGCGACACCTTGGCGGCGTCCGGACCCGTCGTTTTCAGGCGCCCTTCCTGCATCTCGCGGCGCAGCTTCAGGCCGTCGAGACTCGATTGCGTCAGGTCCACATAGACCGGATCGAGTGTCTGCACAGTGGCCATCAGCGTGGCGGCGCTGGCTTGCACGTAGGCGCCCGGCGTGACCTGCGAGATGCCGACCTGGCCGCTCACCGGCGACACGACGTCGGTGTAGCCCAGATTGATCTGCGCCGTGTCGACCGCCGCCTTGCCCGCGGCGACGTCAGCCGCCGCCTGGCCTTCTGCCGCGACCGCATTGTCGTAGTCCTGCTTGCTGACCGCGTTGGCGGCCACCAGCACCTTGTAGCGATTGGCCTGCGCCGTGGTGGACACGAGGTTGGCCTGCGCCTTCGCGAGCGTCGCCTTGGCGTTATTCAACGTGGCGATGTACGGCGCCGGATCGATCTTGTACAGACGCTGACCGGCCTTGACCTCACTGCCTTCCGTGAACTCGCGGCGCAGCACGATGCCGTCGACCCGTGCGCGCACTTGCGCGACGAGGAAGGCACTGGTGCGGCCGGGCAATTCGGTGACGACGGGCACGGCCGTCGGCTGAACAGTGACAACGCCGACTTCGGGCGTTTGTGGCGGCGGCGCAGATTGTTTTGGTCCGCACGCTGCCAGCAATACGGCAGCCGTCGCGGCACTGATTAAGCGGAATGGAACCCGTTCGACGCGCATGGAGCGACCTCTGTCTAAGACTGAGAGAATGAAAAAGTGCGAGCATCCCTACGCCGGGGACAGCAGCGCACGCATGCGTCTCGCGACGCCTGACCGGATGCCCGTGGACGCAAACCGAACCTGCAGGGCATCCTGAACGAAATGCGCCATACCGGGGAAATGCCGCACGGCGCCGCCCATTCCGGCACGGCGCAAAGAGCGTTTTGAAAGGCAACAGTGACGGATATTAACGTTTCGTCACGGCTTGGGCTATCCGATCGTGGGATGCTATTATATATACATTCACGAATGCATGTAAAAGTGCGTTTACATCTCTTGCAGGCGGGGGGCTTGCAAGATTGCTTCACAATTCGCTCAGGCGTAGACGGATTGTCATCGGGCGTACTTAAAAGCGCCTAGGAACCCCCCACAATCAGGGCAGGTCATTCCAACATGGTCCGAAGAACCAAAGAAGAGGCGCTGGAGACGCGCAATAGCATTCTCGACGCGGCCGAGCGCGTTTTCTTTGAGAAGGGCGTTTCGCGCACGTCGCTTGCCGACATCGCGCAGGCCGCCGGTGTCACACGCGGCGCGATCTACTGGCACTTCGCACATAAAAGCGACCTGTTCACTGAAATGTTCGACCGCGTGCTGCTGCCGCTGGACGAACTCAAAGCCGCCTCGCAAGACCCCAACGAGCCCGATCCGCTCGGTCGCCTGATGGAAATCTGCACAGTCTGCCTGCGCGACACCGCGAACGATCCGCGCCGCCGGCGCGTGTTCGACATCCTGTTTCTGAAGTGCGAACTGGTCGAGGAAATGGGCCCGGTGATGATCCGCTATCAGACCAACATGCGCGAAGGGCTCGCGAAAATCGAAGGCGGCCTGCGCAACGCCATCTCCAAAGGGCAAATGCCCGTGGATCTGGATACGAAGCTGGCCGCGGCCATGGTGCACGCATTTGTCAGCGGTTCGCTGCGCGACATGCTGTTCCTGCCCGACGCCACGGATTTCGGCGCTCACGCCGTGCAGATGGTGGAAGGCATGTTCGACGCGCTGAAGCTGAGCCCGGCGTTGCGCAACGGGCATGCACGGCGAACAGCCGGTGGTTAGTTACGCTACGGCCCGTTTGGCCCGCGCCTTCTGATTCGACGCATAGATATTGCCGCGCTCCAGCGGCGCCCCGCCCTGCACTGCCGCGATCCACTCGTCCGTGCTCGTCACCGCCGCGAAACGCGATTGCAGCACCACACTGAACACGCGGTGAATGTCCTCGGCGCTGGCGAACCCCGCGCTGTTCTCGTAGGGCACCGAACCGGTCGCGTCGTGCAGAAATTCGACGGCAAGCCCGGAGTGAACCGCGTGGTTGATGGTCGACGCGTCGCAGTTGTGCGTCATGTAGCCGGTGACCGTCAGCGTGTCGATTTGACGCGCAGCGAGCCAGCCCGCCAGATCGGTCCCGGTGAAGGCGCTCGGCAGCGACTTCTCCACGTAATGATCGCGCGCCCGCTCGCTCACCACCGGATGCAGCTCCGCCCCATTGCTGCCACGCGCGAACAACGGCGAGTCGGCCGGCGCGAAGTTCTGCACGATCACCACCGGCACGCCGGCAGCCCGCGCCGCATCCATCGCGCGGCCGATGTTGGCGAGCGAGGTTTGCACGTCCGGGTATTCGATCGGCAGATCGCCGCTCACGTATTCGTTCTGCACATCGATGACGATCAGCGCACGGCGCGGTGTGGTCATGGCAAGACTCCTCGGTAAGGTAACGGGATGGAAATGGCTGGCGCCGCTCGGCGGGATGCTGGTCCGGTCTGGCTCTGGCTCTGGCTCCGGACGAGCCGCGGCGATGACTGCATTGTTCCCCCACGGCCAATTCCCCGACAGCGACCCGAATGACAAGATTCGCTAGAATCGGGCCATCGTCGGATCTCACGAGGTGACTGATGGCCACGCCCGCTTCCTCCGCCGCGACACTCGGCGAACCGCCCCGTCACGTCGTCGCGGTGGTCGCGTTCGACCGCATCAGTCCGTTCCACCTGTCGGTGCCGTGCGTGGTGTTCGGCGAGGATCGCAGCGGCGGCGGCGTGCCGGACTTCGACTTTCGCGTCTGCGCCGCCGAAACGGGCGCGCTGACTACCACGGCGGGCTTTTCGATCGCCGTCACGCATGGACTCGAAGCGCTGGCCGATGCCGATACGATCATCGTGCCGAGCTGGCGCGATCCGGCCGAAACGCCGCCCGACGCGCTGCTCGACGCGCTGTGCGCCGCCCATGCGCGCGGCGCGCAACTGGTCGGGCTCTGTCTGGGCGCGTTCGTGCTGGCGGCCGCCGGCCTCCTCGACGGCCGTCCGGCCTCGACACATTGGGCCTGGGCCGACGACTTCGCGCGCCGTTACCCGCGCGTGCGCCTCGACCCCAACGTGCTCTATGTCGACGACGGCAATGTGCTGACCTCGGCCGGCACCGCCGCCGGTCTCGACTGCTGTCTGCATGTGATGCGCAAGATGTGCGGCGCGCAGGTGGCCAATCACGTGGCGCGCCGGCTGGTGGTGCCGCCGCATCGGCAAGGCGGCCAGGCGCAATTCGTTCAGCAGCCCATGCCGCCGAATGTGCGCGGCAACCGCCTGTCGGGCCTGCTCGACTGGGTGAGCGGCAATCTGGCGTTGCCGCATACGCTCGACACGCTCGCCGGGCGTGCGCTGATGAGCCGCCGCACCTTCACGCGACGCTTCCGGCTCGCAACCGGCACGACTGTGGGCGCATGGTTGCTGGCACAGAGGCTTGCGCGCGTGCAGCAACTACTGGAAAGCACCGACGAGTCGGTGGAAGCGATCGCGGGAATCGCGGGTTTCGGCTCGGCCGCTTCGCTACGGCAGCATTTCGCGGAGGCGTTCCGCACGTCGCCGTCCGCATGGCGAAGGGAATTTCGCGGCGTGTGAGTGCACGAGTGGCGCGGCGCGGTGCTGACCGTCCCGTCCGACGGCGTTTCGTAGCAAGCCACCGGAATTTCGTAGTCGCGCTGGCGCGACAGCAGCAGCGCTACAAGTCCTGCGTGCGCCCGCACGACCCAACCGCAAAAATCAACGTTCGCTGATCCAGCGCGCTACATACAACAGCAGCGCCACCAGAAAGATCATCGCAGCCCAGGCCCAGTTCGGGACTGCGTGCGGACTGGGCTCGTGGTGCGAGACCCCGTGCGACACGCCATGCGAGGTGCCGTGCGACGCGCTCGCCGCGCGCCCCGGCAACGCACTGCCGTGATCCGGGCGCACGCGCCGCGCCATGCCGCCGAGCGTGATCGGCCGCAGAAACACATGCTGGCGGCGTACCGCCGAACCTCGCGCCCGATTCGGACCTTGCCCGTGCTTGGCGCGTACGACCGCGTCGAACTCGGTGAAGAAGTCGTCGGCCAGTTGATGCAGCGCGTTTTCGAGTTGGCGCGTCGGCAGTTCGGCGAGCGGGCCGGACGAGGTCGCCCAGATCGTGTAATCGATCCGCGTGCCGCGCGCCTTGTCACCCGCCTGCGCGCCTTCGTCCGCGCGCACGCGCACTTCGATCTGGCCGCGCAATGCGCCGATCCCTTCGGCACGGGCTTTGAAGTTGATGGTGCGGCGCTGCGCGTCCGCCGGTCCGGAATCCTGACCGGCAACGTGGGCACGCGCTTCATAGCGCGCGCGCAGCGGGCCGAGCGGCACGGTCATGACCAACTCGTATTCGCCGTGCGCGAGGCGAGTGAACGACTCACAGTTGTCGAGGCTGGCGCGTAGCAACGCGAGGTCTTGCAACGCCTCCCAGACGTCGGACGGCGCAAGCGGAATCCGTAACGCGTCGTTCAGTTCCATGGCAGCCTCCCCGATGAACGCGCGACAGCGGATCAGGACGTCTGATCGATGCGGTCGACGCGCGATGCGTAAAACGCGAGATACCCTTTGATCTGGCCCGCCGACTCGAGCGGCGTTTCGTAACTCCACACGGCGTTTTCGATCAGGCCGTCTTCCGTGCGCAGATGGAAGTACGACGCGTCGCCCTTGAACGGACAGTGCGACGTGTGTGCCGAACGTTCGAGCCGGGCCATGTTCACATCCGAACGCGGAAAATAGAACACATCCGGCAAACCGGTTTCCGCCAGGGTCAGCCCCGCCTGCGTATCGGCCATGGTCACGCCGCCGTGTATCACGCGCACCCGATGGTTGTTGCCGGTGATCACGATGGTATGCCCACCCATACTTGCGCTGGGGCTTCCGTGAGGTGTCAAGGCATCGCTCATGTCTCGGCTCCGTGATGGGATGCGGTGCTGCAAACAGTAAAAGCCACGGGGCATGCCCGTGGCTTCATTATCGGCCAAAGTCCGGCCGATTGCGCGGCGTTCCTGCATGGAGTACGAGGCGCGCCGCAACGCCGTGCAAACCGGCACTGCGCTTATTGGGTGTTCCAGTAGAACGCGGCCTTCGCGGTGCCCTTGGCCGGCACCGTCACCGCTTTAGACTGGTCGCGATCCTTGTATTGCGCATGCACCGTGTAGCGGCCGGGGCGCAGTTTGACCAGCATGTAAGGTCCGCGGGACGTGGTGCTCAGCACCTCGCCGTTGTGCGCATCGACCACGCGCACGTGCACGTCGGCGAGAAAGTCGGAACCGGGGCCGGTAAAGCGCAACGACAGCGGCCATTGGCTTTGCGCCTGCTGCAACGCCTTCGATTCGTCGAGACCGACGCCGCCCGACACGAACGAGACATCGCCTTGCTGCTGGATTTGCGGCAGGCCGCCACCGTTGGCGTTGCCCGCGCTGGTTTGATCGGTGGTCGTGCCGCCGGTCGTATCGCTCGCCTGCTGTGCATACGCGCCACCCGCCAGACCGAGCGTGAGCGCTGCGCATACCGCAGCGGCTACGATCCTTCGCTGATTGCGTTGGGTTTTCATCGGTTCGCTCCTTCCTGATTAGGACTTATCCCTGCTTATCCGGTCTCCCCACAATGGGCCCGGATCAGAGCAGACGCAACCCGCATGCCAGGCAACCGGCGCGTCCACCGGGAAGTTGCCGCGCGCCACGCCGGGTAGCGCACAGCGCCCTTCTTCGATAGCAGGTTCCAAATGAAAATTGCCGGTCCGCTGGCAGTAAATGCAACGGGCCGGCAACCATTACTTCAATTCGCGGGCGGAGCAACGAGGCCGTCGGTCAACCCGCCGGTCGGTTCATCTGCCCCGCACGCCTTCTTCTCAGCCCAGATCGACCGGCACGAAGATCTGCGCGTTGTCGCGCTGGATCAGCAATGCGATGCTGTTGCCGGCACTGGCGATCATCTGCTTCAATTGATCGACGCTCGAGATGGGCCGGCCGTTAACCGCCAGAATCACGTCGCCGGGCTGGATGCCCGCGCTTTCCGCCGCGCCGCCCGACTGCTGCACCAGCAGACCGTGCGAGATCGACGCGCCGCTCTTCTCTTCTGGCGTCAGCGGCCGCACTGCCACGCCGAGACGACCCTGCAACTGGGTCGGCTGATCGGTCTTGTCCGAGGCAACCTTCGCATCCGACAACGAACCGATGGTCACTTTCAGATCCTTGGTGGCCTTGTCGCGCCATACCTGGACGGTTGCCGAGCTGCCCGGCGCCAGACCCGCGACCTGCGACGGCAGATCGGCCGAATCGCCGACCGGCTCACCGTTCACCGACAGAATCACGTCGCCCGGCTGCAACCCGCCCTTGGCCGCGGGGCCGCCTGGATCGACCGAACTCACCAGCGCGCCTTGCGGCTTCTGCATGCCGAACGAATTGGCGAGTGTCTGGTTCATGCCCTGCACCGCCACGCCGAGTCGTCCACGGCTCACGTGGCCGGTCTTGACGATGTCGTCCTTGACCTTGATCGCTTCATTGATCGGGATGGCGAACGAAAGCCCCTGGAAGCCGCCCGTCTGCGAATAGATCATCGAATTGATCCCGATCACTTCGCCTTGCAGGTTGAAGAGCGGACCGCCCGAGTTGCCCGGGTTCACCGGCACGTCGGTCTGAATGAACGGCGTGTAGTTTTCGTTAGGCAACGAACGCGACTTGGCGCTGATGATGCCCGAGGTCACCGTGTTGTCGAAACCGTAAGGCGAACCGATCGCCACGACCCACTGGCCGACCTTGCTCTGGCGCGGGTCGCCGATCTTCACGGTCGGCAGGTTGCTCGCGTCGATCTTCAGCACGGCGACGTCGGACTGCTTGTCCGCGCCGACCACCTTCGCGCGGAATTCGCGCTTGTCGGTCAGCTTCACGGTGACGACGTTGGCGCCGTCCACCACGTGTGCATTGGTCAGGATGTAGCCATCATTGCTGACGATGAATCCCGAACCCAGGCTCGCGCTCGGCTGATCGGGCGCATCGCCGCCGTCGCCGCCCTGCATGCCCGGCATGCCGCCGAAGAAGTGCTTGTAGAACTGGTAGAACGGATCGCTAGGATCGATCGGCAACTGGCTGCCGCCACCGTTGCCGGGATTACCGCGCAGCGCCGTCTGCTTGACGACGTGCTTCGCGCTGATGTTGACGACGGCCGGACCATACGTTTCGACGAGGCCGGAGAAGTCGGGAATGCCGGTTTTGGCGGCGGCTTCGGCGGGCATCATCGCGGCTTGCGCCGGCGTGATCACCTGCGGCGCGGGCACGTCGCGATGCCCCGCCACATAGCCGGCGGAGAGCGCTACGGCGACAGCCACTGCAACAGCGCTGCGGGACAAGGTTTTCGCGTTCATCGTGTACTCCTGACTGGGAGAAAGAGACTTTGGATGTCTCGAAGCGTACGTGGCATCGCTTAAAAGAGTCTTAAGCAGCGACAGATCGCTTTCATCCTGTTTTTTAGCGCTGCTTGTGGTCCGTTTGTGGTCCGTTTGTCGCCTGCGAGCCCGGCCCAAGTCTCTTTACAATCGGAAAGCCCCGCCTTCAAAAGCGCACGTTGACCTGCAACCCGCCCGCCGGCGATTCGTCGAGCGACACGGCGGCATGATGCTGCACGGCGATGCGGCGCACGATCGCAAGTCCCAGACCGCTGCCCGCCACGTCGGTACGCGCGCGATTCGCGCTGGCGCCCGCGCGATAGAAACGATCGAATACGCGATCGCGTTCGGCCGGTTCGATCCCCGGCCCGCTGTCGGCGATCCGCACGACCGGGTGCCCTTCTTCCACGCGCAGACTGACATCCACGTGACCGCCGCGCGGCGTGTATTTGGTTGCGTTATCCACGAGATTGTTGAACATCACGCGCAGTGCGTCGGCGTCGCCGATCACGGTGGCGGACTCCGTTGCCTCGATGCCGAGATCGACGCCGCGATTCTGTGCAAGCGGCGCGTAAGCCGCCACGCACTCCTGAAGCAGCGCGCGCAGATCGATCGCGTCGGTGGCGGCGAGTCCGTCCGGTTCGGAACGCGCGAGCGCCAGCAACTGTTCGGCAAGACGCGTGGCGCGGGTCACGCCCGCTTGCAGATCGGCGAGCGCTTCGCTGCGGCCGGCTTCGTCTTTCGCGCGCGCCACCAGTTGCGCCTGGATCTGCACGGCGGCCAGCGGCGTGCGCAATTCGTGCGCAGCGTCGGCGACGAATGCCTTCTGGATATCGAGCGCGGTGGCGAGCCGCTCCAGCAGACCGTTCAGCGCGCGCACGAGCGGTTGTACTTCGAGCGGCAGACGCTGGTCCGGCAGCGGATCGAGCGCCTCGGGGCGACGCGCGTCGAGCGCGCTGGTCACGCGCCGCAACGGCCTGAGTCCGCGCCCGACGATCACCCACACCGCGAGCCCCAGCAACGGCAGCAGCACGATCAACGGCCACAGCGTGCGTAGCGCGACGTTCGCGGCGAGCCGGTTGCGCACGGACACCGGCTGCGCCAGCTGCACTACGTTATCGCCGACGATCGCGCCATACACACGCCACTCGCCGCGATCCGTGTGCTCGGTGGAAAAGCCGAGTTCGGCGCGCGGAGCGAGCGGCGCACGCGGACGCGAGTAGTACATCAGCACGCCGTTGCGATTCCAGATCTGCAGCACGATGCCTTCGTCGCCGGTATCGCGCGAACCCAGCACCTGGGAGAACGGCTCCGACGGCAACGCCGCGGCGATCTGCTCCAACTGGTAATCGAAAAGTTCGTTGGCTTCGGCAAGCGCCTGCCGGTAGATCAGCCAACCCGCGATACCGACGCCGAGCAGCACCAGCGCCAGCAGCCAGACCAGCAATTGACGGCGAATCGAACGCATCGGCTCAGGCGTCCTTCGCGATCATGTAGCCGAGACCGCGCACGTTGCGGATCAGATCCGCGCCGAGTTTCTTGCGCAGCGCGTGAATGTAGACCTCGACGGTATTGCTGCCGATCTCCTCGCCCCAGCCGTACATTTTTTCCTCGAGCTGGCTCTTCGAGAGCACGGCGCCGGGACGCGCGAGCAACGCCTCGAGCAGCGCAAATTCACGCGCCGACAGCGCGACCGGCGCGCCGTCGAGCGTGACCTGATGCGAGGCCGGATCGAGCGTTAGATTGCCGAGGCGGATGGTCGAATCGCTGCGCCCGGATTGACGCCGGATCAGCGCGCGCATGCGGGCGCCGAGTTCGTCGAGATCGAAAGGTTTGACGAGGTAATCGTCGGCGCCGGCATCGAGACCTTTGACGCGATCCGCCACGGCGTCGCGCGCGGTGACGATCAGCACCGGCAGCGCGTGGCCGCGCGCGCGCAGCGTGCGCAGCACGTCGAGACCGTCACGCCTCGGCAGGCCCAGGTCGAGCAGCACGAGATCGTAAGGCTGGCTGGCTGCCGCGCTGAGCGCAGACTCTCCGTCTTCCACCCAATCGACCGCGAAGCCTTCGCCGCGCAGCGCCTTGCGCACGCCTTCCGCGATCATCCGGTCGTCTTCGACTAGCAAGATGCGCATGGTTATCCGTTCCGAATCGTTCGATGATGCCGCATTCTAGCGCCCGTCCCCGACATGTGCGGCGCGTGGCGCATTTTCCACCGCAGCCCGGCAGCATGTCTCTACAATGGGCGCTTTGCGTCGCGCGGCCGGCGTTTTCGTCCGCGCACCGCGCGATGCATTGCCGCAGCCTGGAAGACCGCGTGCCCCACCGCCCTGACATTTTGCTTTTTCGCCCGTCCATGACGCACGCTTTTCTGAGTTCTCTCGCACGTCGCGTATTCCATGCCGCGCAGCTTCCGCGTTGCTCGTCTGCTTCTGAGTCTGCTTCCGACACTCCCAACGCTTCCACGCCTCGCCTGCCTCGCCGGTTCGCGCCGCGCGCGAGCGCCTGGCTGCTCGCCTGTATCGCGCTAGGCTGCGGCGCATCGCTGCCGCTCGCCGCGCAGGCTCGCGTCAAGGCCACGCATCCGAGCGTCAACGTCACCACGGTATTGCCGCCGCCGGTGATGGCCGGCTTGCAGCGTGCACACGTGCCGTTGACGTCGATCAGCGTGGTCGTGGAGAAAGTCGGCGACCGCACGCCGATCGTCGCCCTGAACGCCGGCAAGCCGATGATGCCCGCCTCGACCATGAAGCTCGTCACCACGTACTCAGGCCTGTCGATACTCGGCCCCGAGTACCGCTGGCGCACCAGCGCCTACGCGGACGGCACTGTCGACGCCAACGGCGTGCTGCACGGCAATCTCTACATTCAGGGCACGGGAGACCCGAAGCTCGTGCCGGAAGAACTGATCGATCTCGTGCAGAAGATCCACAAGGCGGGCATCAACGGCATCGACGGTGCGCTGGTGCTCGACAAGCGCTACTTCGATCCGTCCACGCGCGACCTGCCGCCGTTCGACGACGACGCCACCGCGCCGTACAACGTCGGCCCCGATCCGCTGCTGTATGCGTTCAAATCGCTGTCCTTCACGCTGACGCCGTCGCCCGACGGCAGCGTCGCGATCGACGTGCTGCCCGCGCTCGCGCAATTGCAGATCGACAACCAGATGCACGCAGTCAACGGACCATGCCGCGGCGACGCGGCCTCCGTGTCGCCCACCGTCACGCCGCAGCCGAACGGCACCGTCGTGGCCTCGTTCGACGGCGACTATTCGGTGCGCTGCGGCCCGCGCACGATCAACGTCGCGGTGCTCGATCACTCGGCGTTTTTCGCGGGCGGTTTTCTTGCGCTGTGGCAACAGACCGGCGGCACGTTCAGCGGCGCGACGCGCGAAGGTGCCGTACCGGTGGGCGCGAAACTGGTGGCGACACACCAGGGGCCGATGCTGTCCGACATCGTGCGCGACATCAACAAGTTCAGCAACAACACGATGGCGCGCAATCTGTTCCTGACGATCGGCGCCACCGAGGAAAAGGGACCCGCCACGCCCGCCAAATCGGCGCGCGCGATCGAAGCGTTTCTGCGCCGCGACAGCATCAACATGGAATATCTGACGCTCGACAACGGCTCGGGCCTTTCGCGCGACGAGCACATCACCGCGCTCGCGCTCGCCGATCTGCTGCAGCGGGCCAACGCGAGTCCGGTCGCGCAGGTGTTCGTGGAATCGCTGCCGATCGCGGGGGTCGACGGCACCATGCGCAACCGGCTGACCAACCAGGGTGCGGGCGGCAACGCGCACATCAAGACAGGCACCTTGCGCGATGTGCGAGCAATTGCGGGCTATGTGGCCTCGGCGGACGGCAATAGTTACGTGGTCGTCAGCCTGATCAACGATCCGCATTCAGAAGCCGCGCGCGCCGCGCACGATGCGCTGCTCGAATGGGTGTACCAGGGTCCGTCGCAAGGCTTTACCAAAGTCTCCGATCCGGTCGTCGAACCGCGTGGCAGCAAGCCCAGGAAAAACCCGCACCAGCGCGGCGCTCACTGAGTGTTCCTTCTAGCGAAGCCGCGCGCGGCAACGTCCTAAGCGTGTACGCTGTCGGGCAGTGTTTGAGGCGCGCGTAAAACGCTGGACGCGGCGCCGGGACCGCCCACCGTTGATGGTCCCGCTCAAACAATAACGACAACACCGTCTGCGCACGGCGCGACGGCCAGGGACCACGGAGGAAGACACGATGCAATTCGATGCCGAATTGCTGCTGCTCGGCATGGCGCCAGTCTTTCTCGCATGCATCGGCTGGGAAGCCTGGCACCTGAAGCGCACGCGCCCGGGCGCGCAACTCTATAGCTGGCACGACACGCTCTGCAACGCCGCGCTCGCGCTGATGCAGCAAGCCGCCGACAAGCTCGCGTGGCTCGCCATCATCCCCGTCTACGCCTTCTTCTACGACCACTACCGCGTTGTCACGTGGCAGGCGAACCGGGTCTCGTTCGTCGTCCTGTTCGTCGCTCAGGATCTGCTCTACTACGTGTTTCACCGTTGCAGCCATCGTGTGCGCTGGCTGTGGGCCGCGCATGTCGTACACCACTCGTCGGAACGCATGAATTTTTCGACCGCGTTTCGCCAGAGCCTGATGTATCCGGTTGCGGGCATGTGGCTGTTCTGGATTCCGCTTGCCGTGCTCGGCTTTGCGCCGAAGCAGATCGTCGCGATCGTGCTGATCAACCTGGGCTTTCAGTTTTTCGTGCATACGCAGGCCATCGGCAAACTCGGCTGGCTCGAATACGTGTTCAACACGCCGTCGATCCATCGCGTTCATCACGCGCGCAACGACCGCTATATCGACCGCAACTATGCCGGCGTGCTGGTGATCTGGGATCGCCTGTTCGGCAGCTACGTGGAGGAAGACCCGCGCGATGCGCCCGCCTACGGCATCGTCGAGTCGCTTCACACATACAACCCGCTGAAGGCGACGTTTCACGAGTGGGCGTCGATGGCCGCCGACTTCGCAAGCGTATCCGGCTGGCGCAACAAGCTGCGCGCGCTGTTTGCGCCGCCCGCGTGGGCCGCGGATTATCATGCGCGGCGCGGCGGCGCCGGTGCATCGGTGTCGCGTGCGGACTCAAGTGAAAATTCAGGCGAAGCGATTCGCGTGAAGCAGGACCATACGGCCGCGTTTCGAGCACCACGCAGGCCGTAGAAGATTCTGTAAGCTGTCGTCACGCCGCTCAAGCGGTGGGCGCTGCCTGCAGCACATGGCATAAGGGCCACACATACGAGGAGATGTAGTCAACATGAAGCAAACAGCATCGAGGAAACAACATTGGCTGCGCGTGACGCAGATCGCCGTCGCCAGCACGGCTTTTGCGTTGCTTGCGGCTTGCGGCGGGGGCGGCGATAACAACAATGCGAGCAGCACGCCTGCCGGCGGCGTCAAATTGCAGGTCGTGTCGTTCGGCGACAGCCTGTCGGATGTCGGCACGTACGCGCCGGTGATTCAGGGGAGCTTCGGCGGCGGCCGCTTCACGACGAACCCGGGTGAAGTGTGGACACAAAAGGTCGCGGAGTATTACGGCGACACGTTGAAGCCGGCGTATCTCGGCGGCTTCGGCCAGCCGCTGGTCGCAGCGGGCGGCTACGGCTACGCGCAGGGCGGCTCGGACGTCGTCAACGCCCAAGGCCAGGGTTGGGCGCCCAATAACATGGCCGCGACGACCGTGCCGGTGGTGGCGCAGGTGGCCAACTACCTGGGCGAGCATACGAGCTTCAACGCGAACCAGCTCGTGCTGATAAACGGCGGTGCGAACGACATCTTCCAGTTCGCGGGAACCACCGCCAATCTGACCGCGCTCGGCGCCGCGCTGCAGACGCAGTACCCGCTGCTCGTGCAGGCCGGCAAACTGCCGAACTCGCAGGCGGGTCAGGTGGCGTTCATCGTCGGCTACCTGCAGCAGCTGGCCAACCCGCAGATCGCGCAGGCCGCCACCCAGCTCGCCGCGCAAGTGCAGACCATCGTCAACTCGGGCGCGACTCACGTGGTGGTGTCGACGGTGCCGGACATCGGCAATACACCGCTCGGCGTTGCAGCCAACGCGAGCACGCCTGGCTCGGCTGCACTGCTGACCGGGATTACCGCGGCGTATAACTACCTGCTGGTTCAGAACATGACGGCCCTTGGCCTGATGGGTACGGGCAAGGTCATCGTGGCCGATGCGTTCACGTGGCTGGATCAGCAGTTGCCGAACTACCAGGCGCTGGGCTTCGCGGTGTCCAACACCGGCACGGCCTGTAACCTGACGTCGATGCAGAACAATGCGACCGCGTACGCCACCGCCAATCCGAGTGCGACGAACGGGCTGACTCCGGCCCAGTATGGCGCCCAGTTCGGCTCGTCGCTGTTCTGCTCGCCGCAGACTTATACGGTGGCTGGCGCTGACCAGACGTACATGTTCGCGGACACGGTCCACCCGAGCTCGCACCTGCATGCGTTGTTCGCGCAGTACGTGCAGCAGCAGATCGCGGCAACGGGATTGGGGAAGTAAATTGAGGATGGCCGCGTCGCAGGTTTGGGCCAGCGGCGTGGCCCTGTTTGTTGGGCTGGCTTTTTTGGTCTTTTCTTGAGTTGTTAATGGTCTATCAGTCTTGCGCTGCAAACGCAGCCGCAGCCCGCCCCAACCGATCATTAACAGCAATCCACTCAATCGTATCCGGCAGCTTCTCGATAAGAATTCGCGAAACGTTCGCGTGGTCGAGAACCCTCAGCAGGCCGTACAGTTCACGCGCATAGACATGCGGATCTTCAGGCGCTGCGATGAAATGCACGCCCTCGGCATCGGCCCAATGTCCCGCACGCGAAGCGCGCGCCACCAACGCCACGCGCTCATCCGCTTGCCGCGCGGCAAGCAAAGTCTCCAGCGCGCCAAACGGCAATAGCGCCAACGGCGTGCGCGGCGCATAGTGCGCCTTCAATGTACCGGACGCGCGCGGCGCAGTCGCGTCCGAACCGTCGGGCAAGCGCGGCGCCTCGCCGAGCACGTCGGCGATATCTTGCGGCGTGACGCGCCCCGGCCTCAACAGCGCCGGAAAGCCGCGCGACAAATCCAGAATGGTCGATTCGATACCGACATCCGACGCGCCGCCGTCCAGCACATGAATCGTGTCGCCGAACTCGTCTCGCACATGTTGCGCCGTGGTCGGGCTCACATGCCCGAACCGGTTCGCCGACGGCGCCGCCACACCGCCATGTCCACTGCGCAATGCGCTGAACGCCTCCAGCAAAGCTTGCGCAACAGGATGCGATGGACAGCGCAACCCCACCGAATCCTGCCCGCCGCTCACCGCCGCCGGAATACGGGCGGCGCGCTTCAGTATCAACGTGAGCGGCCCCGGCCAGAACGCGTCGATCAGCCGCTGTGCTTCCGCAGGCAAATACTCGACCCAGTAGTTCGGATCGCCTTGCGGCGCAAGATGCACGATGACGGGATGATTCGCCGGCCGGCCTTTCGCCGCATAAATACGCGCGACCGCGTCGGGATTCTCCGCGTCGCCGCCGAGACCGTACACCGTCTCCGTGGGGAATGCGACCAGCTCTCCCGCATCGAGCAAGGCCGCCGCGTGTTCGATCTGCGCGGCGCTCACAGGCAATGCGCCTTCGGCGGGTTTCTGTTGATCCGGCATGGCTTTCGTATCAGCTCGTGATGATGTGCAGAAGCCGTGCGCAATCGCGCGCAGCGGTACGGGCTTCTTCGAGCGTAGCCGCCGTGAAGTTCACGTGGCCCATCTTCCGGCCACAACGCGCCTCTTCCTTGCCGTACAGATGCAAACGCGCCGCCGGCATCGCGGCGACCTCCTGCCAGGGCGGCGTGACCGCCGGGCGCTTCGGCCCGTCCGGAAACCACACATCGCCGAGAATGTTCAGCATCACCGCCGGCGAATGCTGACGTGTATCGCCCAGCGGCATGCCGGTCATGGCGCGCACCTGCTGCTCGAACTGACTGGTCGCGCAGGCGTCGACGGTGTAATGGCCAGAATTGTGCGGACGCGGCGCCATTTCATTGGCGACCAGCGAACCGTCTTCGAGAATGAAGAACTCGACGCACAGCACGCCCACGTAACCGAGCTTGTCGGCGATTTGCAGCGCGGCCTGTTGCGCCTGCTGGACGAGCGTCGGGCTCGCGTCCGGCGCCGGGACGATGGTGTGCGACAGCACGCCGTCGCGATGCGTGTTCTGCGCGAGCGGATAGACCACCGAGGCGCCGCTCGCCGCCCGCGCAATCAGCGCGGACACTTCGAACTTCAACGGCAAACGCTTTTCCAGCACGCACGGCACGCCGGCGAGCGAAGCATGCGCCTCGCGCACTTCCTCGGCGTTGCGCACGCGAATCTGGCCTTTGCCGTCGTAGCCCATGCGGGCGGTCTTGAGAATGCCCGGCAGCACGGCTTCGAGTTTGGCGTCGTCGAGCGCGGCGAGCGCATCCGACGACTCGATCACCACATGCGGCGCGACCGTCACGCCCGACGACGCAATGAAGCGTTTCTCGGCAATACGGTCCTGCGCCACGGCGACGCAGCGGCCAGCCGGACTCACGAAGGTGGTCCGCGCGAGGAAGTCGAGGCTCGCGGCCGGCACGTTCTCGAACTCCGTGGACACCGCCGCGCACAGCCGCGCGAGTTCGATGAGCGACGCTTCGTCGTTGTACGCCGCGCGCAGATGGCGATCGGCAACGGCGCCCGCCGGACTGTTTTCGTCCGGATCGAGCACGGCGACGCGATAGCCCATAGCCTGAGCGGCAAAGCAGAACATGCGGCCGAGCTGGCCGCCACCGACCATGCCAAGCCATGCGCCGGGCAGAATCGGTGAAACCGGTGTGTTGTCTGGGTTCATCTTAGTAGTCGGTCGCGGCCGGGTGTGCATGCAATGCGATGGCAGGCACCCGGCCGGGGGTCGGACAGGGGGACGTCTTGAAGCAATCAGTCTGTGCGCTTACAGCGCCGGCAACACCATAGCGTGGGCCGCTTCGTTCTGGCGCACGCGGAATGCAGCCAGCTTCTCCGCGTATTCATTGCTCGTGCCGCTCAGCAGCGACACGGCGAACAGTGCCGCATTCGCCGCGCCTGCTTCGCCAATCGCAAACGTAGCGACCGGCACGCCCTTGGGCATCTGCACGATCGAATGCAACGAATCGACGCCCTTCAGGTACTTGCTCGCCACCGGCACGCCGAGCACCGGCACCGTGGTCTTGGCCGCCAGCATTCCCGGCAGATGCGCCGCGCCGCCCGCGCCGGCGATGATCGCGCGAATGCCGCGCTCACGCGCGCTTTCAGCATAGGCGAACATTTCGTCGGGCATGCGGTGCGCGGACACGACCTTCGCTTCGTAGGGCACGCCGAATTCCTGCAGAATGGCCACGGCGTTTTTCATGACTTCCCAGTCGGAACTGGAACCCATCAGCACGCCGACAACCGGCGCGCCGTGCGTATGGGCGGTTTGAGCTTCACTCATGTTACGGCTTCCTTGTTTCTCGAGAGCGCCCCGGAACCGGTCGCTTCGCGCCAGGTCCAGAGAGGGTGATTCCCCAATCCCTTCCGGGACTTCCTTCGGGGCGAGGTACTTTCCCTGGCGAAGGACTTCCTGCGGCACGGAACCGTTGAGGCGGCCTTTTCAGGCGGCGCGAATCCAACCGGTGCGCGGAATCAGGCGAGCTTGTGCCCGGTCAGGCGTTCGAGCGCTTCCTGGTATTTCTCGCCCGTCTTCGCGACCACGTCGTCGGGCAGCTTCGGTGCTGGCGGCTCTTTCTTCCACGGCTGGGTTTCGAGCCAGTCGCGCACGAACTGCTTGTCGAACGACGGCGGATTGGTGCCGACCTGATATTGATCGGCCGGCCAGAAACGCGACGAGTCCGCGGTCAGCGCCTCGTCCATCAGGTACAGCTTGCCGTGGTTGTCCAGCCCGAACTCGAACTTCGTATCCGCGATGATGATGCCGCGCGTGGCCGCGTAATCTGCGGCTTCCTTGTACAGCTTGATCGAGATGTCGCGGATCGTGGCCGACAGTTCGGTGCCGATGCGGCGTTCCATCTCGTCGTACGTGATGTTTTCGTCGTGGTGACCCATTTCCGCCTTGGCCGCCGGCGTGAAAATCGGCTCGGGCAGCTTCTGCGCGTTCTGCAGACCCGGCGGCAATACGACGCCGCACACCGAACCGGTAGCCTGGTAATCTTTCCAGCCGCTGCCGGCCAGATAGCCGCGCACCACGGCTTCGACGAGGATCGGCTCGAGACGCTTCACGACCACCGCGCGGCCCTTGACCTGCTCCACTTCGTCTGCCGCCACCACGGATTCGGGCGCGACGCCCGTGAGGTGGTTCGGCACCACGTGCTTGAGTTTTTCGAACCAGAAGTTCGCCATTTCGTTGAGCACACGGCCCTTATTCGGAATCGGCTCGCCCATGATGACGTCGAACGCCGACAGACGGTCGGTCGTGACGATCAGCAACTGGTCGTTGCCCACCGCATAGTTGTCGCGGACTTTACCGCGGCCGAGCAGCGGCAGCGAGTGGAGCGTGGATTCGTAGAGGGTAGACATCGTCGTGGTTCGCTAAAAATGGGACAAAAAGTGTGACCGGAACAAAAGGGAAACGCCGTTCCCCGGATGATGCGGGAACGGCGATCTAACAACAACCTGGCCAAACGGCCAGGCGCAGTGCATGTTGACAGCTTAGCGGACGACTTGCGCGAGCTCGCCCGACTTGTACTTCTCCGCGATTTTATCAAGCGTAACCGGCTTGATCTTGCCTGCCTAGCCTTCGCAGCCGAATTGCGTGTAGCGCTCGATACAGATCTTCATCGCCGCTTCGCGCGCCGGCTTCAGGTAATCGCGCGGATCGAACTTGCCCGGGTTGGTCGCCATGTAGCGGCGGATCGCGCCGGTGATCGCCAGACGCAGGTCGGTGTCGATATTGACCTTGCGCACGCCGTTCTTGATGCCTTCCTGGATTTCCTCGACCGGCACGCCGTAGGTTTCCTTCATGTCACCGCCGAATTCGCGGATTTCAGCCAGCAGTTCCTGCGGCACCGACGACGACCCGTGCATCACCAGGTGCGTGTTCGGAATGCGCTGGTGGATTTCCTTGATGCGCTGGATCGACAGAATGTCGCCCGTGGGCTTCTTGCTGAACTTGTACGCGCCGTGCGACGTACCGATCGCGATAGCCAGCGCGTCGCACTGGGTCAGCTTGACGAAGTCGGCCGCCTGCTCCGGATCGGTCAACAGCTGCTCGCGCGTCATCGTGCCTTCCGCGCCGTGGCCGTCTTCCTTGTCGCCCTTCATGGTTTCCAGCGAACCGAGCACGCCCAGTTCCGCTTCCACCGTGATGCCGATCGAATGCGCCGCTTCCACGACCTTGCGCGACACATCCACGTTGTACTCGTACGAGGCGACCGTCTTGCCGTCGGCTTCGAGCGAACCGTCCATCATCACGCTGGTGAAACCGCTGCGGATCGCCGCCATGCAGACCGCTGGCGACTGGCCGTGGTCCTGGTGCATCACGACCGGAATATGCGGATACGACTCGACCGCGGCTTCGATCAGGTGGCGCAGGAACGCCTCGCCCGCGTACTTACGCGCGCCGGCCGAAGCCTGCATGATGACCGGTGCGTTGACCTTGTCGGCGGCCGCCATGATCGCCTGCACCTGCTCCAGGTTGTTCACGTTGAATGCCGGAAGGCCATAGCCGTTTTCAGCGGCATGGTCCAGCAGTTGACGCATTGATACGAGAGGCATGCTTAACTCCTTAGATTGAAACGAATTCCTGGGCCGTCGGCATCTTTTGGGCGATTTTATCGCGAAGCAAGCTGCATACCCGTCACACACGCCCTGAAGCGCGGAGCGGTGCTGCCCGCTGCAACGCGCGACTGGAGCCTGTGCGCCGCCTCTCGCGGGGCACGGCAGCCTGCTTCGGCCAATCAGCCGGGTGCCGATCGAGCCGTGTGCGTCGATCCGGAGGAAGGGCTTCAGCACTTCCTCCGTTGCCACGCAGCACGATCAATACGGCTCGCCGACCCGTACGATCTTCAGCGTATTCGTGCCGCCGGCCTGCCCCATCGGCTCGCCGACGGTCAGCACCACCATGTCGCCGCGCGACGCGTAGCCCTTGCTCACCACGGTTTCCAACGCCTGCTGCAACGCGGTGTCGCGGTCTGTGTTGGTATCGAGGTGCAGCGACGTCACGTTGCGGTACAGCGCCATTGCCCGTTCACTGCCCACGCGCGGTGTGAGCGCGAAGATCGGCACGTGAGTCCAGTGACGCGACATCCACAACGCGGTCGAGCCGGATTCCGTCAACGCCACGATCGCCTTCGCGCCGAGATGGAACGCTGTGAAGAGCGCGCCCATTGCGATCGACTGGTCGATCCGCGTGAACGTGCGGTCGAGGAAATCCTTGTCCAGCTCCGACTGCTCCGACTTCTCGGCTTCGATACAGATCGCCGCCATGGTCTCGATGGTCTGCACCGGATACTTGCCCGCCGCCGATTCCGCCGACAGCATCACCGCGTCCGTGCCGTCCAGCACGGCGTTGGCGACGTCCGACACCTCGGCGCGGGTCGGCACCGGCGCGTGAATCATCGACTCCATCATCTGCGTGGCGGTGATCACGAATTTGTTCGATTCGCGCGCCATACGAATCATGCGCTTTTGCAGCGCCGGAACTGCGGCATTCCCCACTTCCACGGCCAGATCGCCGCGCGCAACCATGATGCCGTCCGACGCGTCGAGAATGCCTTGCAGCGCCGGAATCGCTTCGGCGCGCTCGATCTTGGCGATCATCTTCGGCTTGACGCCGAACGGCGCGCCGGCAATGTTCGCCAACTGGCGGGCCATTTCCATGTCGGTCGCGTTCTTCGGGAACGATACCGCGACATAATCGACGCCGAGCGACATGGCGGTGCGAATATCTTCCATGTCCTTGGCGGTCAGCGCCGGCGCGGAAAGACCGCCGCCCTGGCGGTTGATGCCCTTGTTGTTCGACAGCTCGCCGCCGATCTTGACGACCGTGTGGATCTCGTTGCCGATCACGCGCGAAACGCTCAGCACGATCAAGCCGTCGTTGAGCAACAGCACGTCGCCCGGTTTCAGGTCGCGCGGCAGGTCTTTGTAGTCGAGGCCGGCGCGTTGCTCGTTGCCGAGTTCGCAGTCGGCGTCGAGCACGAACGGCTCGCCGGCGACCAGCATGATCTTGCCGTTTTCAAATTTGCCGACCCGGATCTTCGGGCCTTGCAGGTCCGCCATGATGGCGACTTCGCGGCCGGCCTGGCGGGCCGCCTCGCGCACGAATTCGGCGCGCTGGCGGTGGTCGTCGGCGGTGCCGTGCGAGAAATTGAGCCGCACCACGTCCAACCCCGCCTGAATCATTTGCAGCAGGATTTCCGGCGTATTGGAAGCCGGTCCGATGGTAGCGACAATCTTGGTGGCGCGATGCATGAGTCTCCTCGTCTGGGTGAGATCGCTGGAAAGAACGCTGCGAGTCGGATGCGGAGGCTGCGCACCGAAGGATGCTGCCGGGGGCTGCGCGCCGGTTGAAACCAGCGTCGCTTTATAGGGTGAAGCGGTGTTCGATGCCAGCACGGGGGGTGCCGGTGGGGAGATGAGCGTGATCTCGTCGTCCGGGAGTTCCGCGGGAGAGGGGGCGCTTTGCACAGCGTTTGTGCTGGACGATTCCGCAGCCTTCCCTGCAGTGGTCAACTCCACGCGCGCGAGCGGCGAGCCGGATTCTTCGTGTTGCTTGCCAGCTGGGCCGCTCGCGGACTCAACCGCGGAGCCGGCCGCCGCCGGAGTGGCGGCAGAGCGCGCCGCGCGCTCCCCTGCCGATGCCGCTGCGCTGTTGCGCGGCTTGCCGCCACGCGCTTTCGCAGACTTTGCCGTGGGGGAGCGCGTCGCCACGTTAAGCCCGCGATTCCAGAACTTCGACCGCCGGCAGCTTCTTGCCTTCGAGGAATTCAAGGAAAGCGCCGCCGCCCGTGGAGATATAGCTGACCTTGTCGTGGATGCCGTACTTGGCGATCGCAGCGAGCGTATCGCCGCCGCCGGCAATCGAGAACGCCGACGATTTGGCGATAGCCTCCGCCAGCGTCTTCGTGCCGTTGCCGAACTGGTCGAATTCGAACACGCCGACCGGACCGTTCCAGACGATCGTGCCGGCCTTTTCCAGTTGCGCGGCGAGCACCCTGGCGGTTTCCGGCCCGATGTCGAGGATCAGGTCGTCGTCCTGAACGTCGGCGACGGCCTTCACTTCTGCCTTGGCGGTCGGCGAAAACTCCTTGGCCGTGACCACGTCGGTCGGGATCGGCACCGAGGCGCCACGCGCTTTCGCGGCGTCGATAATGGCTTTGGCTTCGCTCACCAGATCGGCCTCGGCGAGCGACTTGCCGATCTTCAGGCCCGCGGCCAGCATGAACGTGTTGGCAATGCCGCCGCCCACGATCAGTTGATCGACCTTGTCGGCGAGCGACTTCAGAATGGTCAGCTTGGTCGACACCTTGGAGCCGGCGACGATCGCCACCAGCGGACGCTTCGGCGCGCCCAGCGCCTTGCCGAGCGCTTCGAGTTCGGCCGCGAGCAGCGGGCCTGCGCACGCGACGGGCGCATATTTGGCGATGCCGTGCGTGGTGGCTTCGGCGCGGTGAGCGGTGCCGAACGCGTCGTTCACGTAGATGTCGCAGAGCTTCGCCATTTTTTGCGCGAGTTCGTCGGAATCTTTCTTTTCGCCCTTGTTGACGCGGCAGTTTTCCAGCAGCACGACCGAGCCCGGCGCGACGTTCACGCCGTTTTCGACCCAGTTCGCCACCAGCGGGACGTCGCGGCCGAGCAGTTCGGCCAGCCGCTTCGCGACCGGCGCGAGCGAGTCTTCAGGCTTGAAATCACCCTCTGTGGGACGGCCCAGGTGCGACGTGACCATCACGGCGGCGCCCGCGTCGAGCGCAGCTTTGATGGCCGGCACGGAAGCGCGGATACGGGTGTCTTCGGTGATGTTGCCTTGATCGTCCTGCGGCACGTTCAGATCGGCGCGGATGAACACGCGTTTGCCGGATAGCTTGCCTTCGGCGATCAGATCGGAGAGACGCAATACCTTGTTCATGGGCGTGTGTGTGCGAGTTGATGGGAAGGCGGTGGCGGACGGCGCGCGGCACTCGGGCGCGGTGAACTCCAGCGCTCAGGCACGGCAGCGGCTCCACTGAATCGGGTGCCGGCGGCTGGGCCGCGGCTGCGCGCGCCTTGCAGCGGCGCGGTTATCCCGGAAACGACCATTTTAACTGATCCACACTGCCTTCTGACCCGCAACGGGGCGAATGTCCCGTATTTGAAGGATGCGGCGCGCATGCCGCGGCGCAGCATTTCCTGCCTCGTCCATCACATGAAGAGGCGCAACAGCGTGAACACAACCATTCCGACCACAATGGTGCCGAGCATGGTGCGCCGCCACAAAAACCATCCGAGACCCGACAGCGTGGCGTAGAACTCATGGTTCGACAGCGCGAACGACAGGCCCTCCGGGGTCGCCAGCACGTCCGGCAACACCACGGCGGCGAGCGCCGCGGCCGGTGCATAGCGCAGCATCCGCTGGATCCGCGCCGGTAAAACCGTGCGCTCGCCGCCGATTAGAAACATGGCGCGTGTCAGGGTGGTGACGAAGGTCATGCCGAATATGGCCAGCCAGATCTGCGTGGAGGTCATCGGGAGCCCCCGGTGCTGTTACGGATGCGGCGCAGGTCGGCGCGTTCGACCATCAGGTCGGCGGCGCTGCCGGCAACGATCGCCGCGATTACCGCGAGCGGCAGCCCGAGCCGGTACGGCAGGTCGAACGCGAGCAGCGACACCACGCCGGCGATCGCGACCGCAACCAGCGTGGAGCGCGTCGCGATCGCCGACACCATGATGGGCAGCAAGGCCAGCGTGCCCGCCAGCGCGAGACCCCAGTTGTCGGGAATCAGGCTCGCCAGCAGAATCCCGACGATCGACGACACTTGCCACGACAGCCAGCTGCACAGCGCCATGCCCCAGTAGTACGCCTCCTTGCCCGGTACATATCCGGTCGGGAAGCTCTTCTTCTGGAACAGCAGATAGATCACGTCGCCGTTGAAGTAGCCGAGCACGATGCGCCGCCACATCGACAGATAGGAGAAGTGCGGCGCCAGACCGACGCTGAAGATCACGAAACGCGTATTGACCATCGCGGCGGTAAGCAGCACGGTCCAGACCGGCAGCTTGGCGGCGAGCAGCGGCAGCACCGCCAGTTGCGACGAACCGGCATAGCACAGCAGCGACATGGTGAGCGCCTGCGGCAGCGTGAGCACCGATTTGCTCATGGCAATGCCGGTGACAAGCCCCCAGGAGAGGATCGCCATCAGCGTGGGCGAATAGTCGCGCGCGCCCTCGCGGAAGGCACGGCGATCGGTTTCTGACAGGCGAGCGAGCATGAGGCGAAACGCGGGCGCGAGAGGCGTCGTAACGAAGGGAAGTCGGCGCCAGGTCGTCAAGCACCCGCTGGCGCATCCGGATTTGAATTATGCGTGCGCCGGATTATAGCGTCCGGAATGCGGCCAAATGCTCGTTCCGCGCGCAAAAGACGCTAAAATGCCGGTCTTGGCTATGCCTGTCATAGCTATGCCTAACAACGCACCTGCTGGAGAATCGTATGTCAATGGCCGACCGCGACGGCAAGATCTGGATGGATGGCAAGCTTATCGACTGGCGCGATGCCAAAATCCACGTGCTCACCCACACGCTGCATTACGGCATGGGCGTCTTCGAGGGCGTACGCGCCTATAAGACGGTGGACGGCAGCACCGCGATTTTCCGTTTGCAGGAACACACCAAGCGCCTGCTGAACTCGGCCAAGATTTTCCAGATGGACGTGCCGTTCGACCACGAAACGCTCGCCGCCGCGCAATGCGAAGTGGTCCGCGAAAACAAGCTCGAGTCCTGCTACCTGCGCCCCATCATCTGGGTCGGTTCGGAAAAGCTCGGCGTGTCGGCCAAGGGCAACACCATCCATGTGGCGATCGCCGCCTGGCCGTGGGGCGCTTACCTCGGTGAAGAAGGCATTGCCAAGGGCATCCGCGTGAAGACCTCGTCGTTCACGCGCCACCACGTGAACGTGTCGATGGTCCGCGCCAAGGCGTCGGGCTGGTACGTGAACTCGATCCTCGCCAATCAGGAAGCCATCGCCGACGGTTACGACGAAGCCCTGCTGCTCGACGTGGACGGCTATGTGTCCGAGGGCTCGGGCGAGAACTTCTTCCTCGTGAACAACGGCAAGCTGTACACGCCGGACCTGGCGTCGTGCCTCGACGGCATTACGCGCGACACGGTCATCACGCTGGCGCGCGACGCGGGCATCCAGGTGATCGAAAAGCGCATTACGCGCGACGAGGTCTATACCTGCGACGAAGCGTTCTTCACCGGCACCGCCGCCGAAGTCACGCCGATCCGCGAACTCGACAACCGCACGATCGGCTCGGGCGCACGCGGTCCCATCACCGAGAAGCTGCAATCGGGCTTCTTCGATATCGTGAACGGCAAGAGCGACAAGTACGCGCACTGGCTGACCAAGATTTAACGTGCGTTGCGCCGGCACAGCCAGCGCAACGCACGCCCCCTGCATACAACGAGAACCCCTCATGAGCGAAATCAAGGAAATGCCGCTGGTCGAACTGTCGGCAAAAGATCTGCCGGCTTACTGCCCGAACCCGGCCATGCCGCGCTGGAGCGCCCATCCGCGCGTTTTTATCGACGTCACGCACGGCGAAGCCAAGTGCCCGTACTGCAGCACGCGTTACAAGCTGCGCGACGGCGAAGTGGTCAAGGGTCATTGAGCCCCGCGCACTGAGTACTGATTGCTTGTGGTGGCGCTTGCCGGGCCGGCTGCGTGCTTCGTCGCGGGTTGCGTTTCGGGTCGCGCTGCGGTTTGCGTTGCGGAGGTCGCTTCGTGACCTGCCGCGTGTTGCGCGGCCCGGTTCGCTGTTCGACAGGCCGGCCGTGATCGTGCTGCACACGGTGGTCACGCCGACGCGAAAGCAAACGCGACCGCGCACCCCAATCCGACAGCAGCCACGCCACAGCAGGGCCGCCGCCGCGGCGCGTCCGGCCACGCCGGAATCGCGCTACGCGGCTTGCGGCTTTACCCCTGGCTTTACCCCTTTTACCTATCCGAATGCCACGCGCATGGCTCGCGCGAGGTTTCGTTTCGACACCGGACACTCATTCTGATGCGTCGCGCGTTGGTTATCGCACCGAACTGGATCGGTGACGCATTGATGGCGCAGCCGCTGTTTGCGCGCCTCGTGAAATTGCATCCGCGCATCGTCATCGACGCGGTCGCGCCCTCCTGGGTCGCGCCCGTACTTGAACGCATGCCGGAAATCCGCGACGTCTACGCCACGGATCTCGCGCACGGCAAGCTGCAGATGCTGCGCCGCTGGCAGCTGGCGAGCGACCTGCGCGACGTGGGCTACGACGCCGCCTACGTGCTGCCGAACTCGCTCAAGTCGGCGCTGATTCCGTGGATGGCGGGGATCCGGCTGCGCATCGGCTACACCGGCGAAAGCCGCTACGGCCTGTTGAACGTGCGCCACGCGAATCCGCGCAAGGACGAGCGCCCGCCAATGGTCGGCCAGTACGCCGCCCTCGCCTACGCGCCCGGCGCCAAGGTGCCCGACGACCTGCCGATGCCGCGCCTCGAAGCCGACCTGAACGAAGCGGCGCGCGTCTCGGCGCGCTTTAACCTCGATACGCGCGTGCCGCTGCTGGTGTTCTGTCCGGGCGCCGAATACGGCCCTGCCAAGCGCTGGCCGCCCGAACACTTCGCGGCGCTCGCGCAGATGGTCGGCCAGTCGTTCCCGTACACGCAGATCGTCGCGCTCGGTTCGCCCAAAGATGCGCCGCTCGCGCAGGCTATCGCCGAGAAAGCGCCGAACGTGCGCAACCTGTGCGGCCAGACCGCGCTGGGCGAGGCGTGCGCGCTGATCTCGCGCGCCAACGCGGTCGTCACCAACGACTCCGGGCTGATGCACGTGGCCGCCGCGCTGCGCCGGCCGCTGGTGGCCGTGTACGGGTCGACCGATCCACGCCACACGCCGCCCTTGTCCGAGCTTGCGAAGGTACAATGGCTTCATCTCGAATGCAGCCCCTGTTTTGAGCGCGAGTGTCCGCTCGGTCATCTGAACTGCCTGAAGCAGTTGAGCGCCGAGCAGGTATTCGGCGATTTGCGCGGCATGTTGCTCGCGCAACGCTGAGTCTGTCGGCACCGCTGACACTTGCACGCAACACCGCACGCCCCTGAGCGCGTCGCGTCATGTTCGCGCCTTGCGGCGCGGGCATTCTGGCGCTCGGGTGCGATTGTCCGGTGCTCCGGACTGTCCCGCTGACCGCTGCCCGCAACCGCGCGCCGCGCACAAGAGACTGACGAGCCATGCCACGTTTTGCCCATATCTTCGAAGCCGCCGCCGATACCCTGAACGCCTATTACCAGGCCGTCGCCGAGGTCAATATCGACAGCTTGATGGGTCTGTGGATCGATGAAGAGTTCGTCAGTTGCATCTGCGCCGACGGTTCGCACCTGCACGGCCTCGAGAGTATTCGCGCCGGCCTGCAGATCCAGCTCGAAGCCGCGCCCGTTTCCATCGAACCGCTCGACATCCGCGTCTACGACAGCCTCGGCACGGTGGTCTACGCGATTGCCGAAGCACACCGGCCGGCCGATCCGAAAGCCACGCCCGCAATGGTGTTCACTACTTACGTGATGGTTCACGAACGCGGCGAATGGCGCATTGCGCACATTCACGCGAGTCCGATGCCCAATGAAGCCGCCAGCCAGTTCGCCACGAAAATGCGACATGGCCAGGGTTCGCTGCACTGACGCGTTGCACGCGTTTTACCTTTTTCGAAGCAGGCATGAGCACGCCCCGCAGGAAGTCCTCCACACCGAAAGAAGTCCCCTTGGGGGATTGGGGGACGGCGCACGACAAAGCCGCGTCTTCGGGCACGGCACGCGCCGCGGCCGCCGTCGAGGCTGCCGTCGGTGCTGCCGTCGGTGCCACTGTCGAGATGCTCTACCGTGCACCGCTCTGGCTGCCGAACCGGCACGTGCAGACCATCGTCCCGTCGCTGTTCGCACGCCGCCCCGCGGTTTCGTTTCGGCGCGAGCGCTGGGACACGCCCGACGGCGACTTCATCGACCTCGACTGGGTCGAGCATGACAGTCAGGCCCAGTCAGCGCTCGCGCGCGGCGCCGTACCCCGGATTCCCGCCGACACCGCTCCGCTCTTCGTGCTGTTTCACGGCCTGGAAGGCAGTTCGGGCTCGCACTATGCCGCCTCGTTGATGGCAGCCGCACGCGAGTACGGCTGGCACGGCGTGGTGCCGCACTTTCGCAGTTGCAGCGGACCGATGAACCGGATGCCGCGCTTCTATCATCTCGCCGACAGCAACGAAGTCGACTGGATCCTGCGGCGTTTGCGCGCCGCGCATCGCGGGCCGGTCGTCGCGGCCGGCGTGTCGCTCGGCGGCAATGTGCTGCTGCGCTGGCTGGGCGAGCGGCGCGAGGACGCGGCGTCGGTGGTCTCGGCCGCCGCGGCGATTTCGACGCCCATCGACGTGCATGCCGGCGGGCGCGCATTGTCGCAGGGTTTCGGACTCGTCTACACGCGCAGTTTCCTCAAGACGCTCAAGCAGAAAGCAGAGCAGAAGCTGATCCAGTTTCCCGGCCTGTTCGATCGTGACGCGATGCTGGCGAGCCGCACCATGTACGAATTCGACAACGTGGTGACCGCGCCGCTGCACGGCTTTCGCAATACCGACGAGTACTGGAGCACGGCGACCACGCGCCCGCTGCTGCCGCACATTCAGGTGCCGACACTGGTGCTGAACGCGCGCAACGACCCGTTTCTGCCCGCTGAGGCGTTGCCGGCGCGGCATGAGGTATCGGCGGCGGTGGAACTCGACCAACCCAGGCACGGCGGCCACGCCGGCTTTATGACCGGGCCGTTTCCGGGCCGCATCGACTGGCTGTCGCGGCGCGTGTTCGGCTATCTGGAGCGGCACGTCGATCATGGATGACATCGTCAGGCAGGCCCTGGCCAAGTGGCCGAATGTACCCAGTTGCACGGGGTGGCTGATGCTGGATCGGCGCGGCAACTGGCGCATGCGCGACGAGGCCGCGCAGGCGAGCGGTTCGCCGGGCACGCCGATCCGCCATGAAGCATTGCTCGGGTTCATCAACCGGAATTACGACGCCGACGAACGCGGGCAGTGGTTTTTCCAGAACGGCCCGCAGCGCGTGTACGTGGAACTGGGCTATACACCGTGGGTGGTGAGGTTGTCGGCCGATGCCGACGGCGCGCTCGCGTTGCAGGATCAGGCCGGCGGCGCTTTTGAACCCGCGGCCGTGTTCGTGGATGAAGAAGGCGGAATACTCTTTGCCGACGGCTCGGCGCAACCGAGAGTCGCGGTCTTGCACGATCACGATCTGGACGTGTTCTCCGAGCACGCAGCGCTCGCGGACGACTCGATGAGCGGCGAGTTTCGCTGGAACAACGGGATGACGTTGCCGCTGCAGGCCGTACGGCGAGGCGATGTTGCCAGCCGGTTCAGGTTTGTGCCGAGTCCGGCAGCCGCGGGCGCTTAAGTACCATAGCGGCTTGCGCCGTGGCCTGTTTCATCGGGCAAGGTCGGAGAAACGCAGCGAACCGTGAGCAACAGCTAGCTCTTTTCGTCCAGCCGCTCCTCCTTATAGCGGCTCTCCATCTCATGCAACCTCGCGTCGACGGTCGCGAGATCATAATAGCCAATCGCCTTCAGATCGCGCGCGTCCTTCAATTGCCGAATCGCCGAAGGCCATGCTCCTTCGAGCGCGAACTTTTCAGCCATCGCCCGATGCTGCGTCAACGCGTCGCCCGTGCCGGCGCTGGCCTGCGCGAGATACAGCCACCAGGCAGGCTGATCGGGCTCGGCACGCGTCTCTTTTTGCGCGAGCGCCTGAGCATCGGCAAAGCGGTGCAACGTCAGCAAGGTGCGGATATGCATGTCGATTGCGGCGTTCGACTGCGGCCAGCGCTTCTGCGCGAACTCGGCCAGACGGGCGGCCTCGTCGTCGCGGCCGGCACGCCGCGCGATGTCGGCGGCTAGCACGTCCAGGCTCGGCGAACTCCGCGCGGTTCCGCCCTCGGCCTGTTCGCCCGCCGCGAACGCCGCGCGACACGACGCCAACGACGCCACTGCATCGTCGTAACGTTCGAGCAGCATCTGCCCGTATGCAATGCCATACCAGTTCGCCGCGACGTTGACCGCCGTGCGGTCCTCGATCTCGGAGCGCAGGCGCGAAATCTCATCCCCGTACTCGCTGCGCGACTGGTCCTGCAGCAGCCGCGAGCGAGCGCGCACAAAGCCATACTCGGCCGATTGATGCGGCTGCCGGTAAGGCGCTCGGCGCGCACGGTCCTCCATGTCGGCAATCCGTTCGCCGGTCAGCGGATGGGTACGTGCGTAAGCCGGGATACCCGTGTCACTCATCGCGGCGCGATCGAGCCGGCCGAAGAAGGTCGTCATCGCGTACGGATCGTAGCCGGCGCCGGCGAGCAGCAGAAAACCGACGCGGTCTGCCTCCTGCTCGGCGGAACGCGAGAAACGCAACTGGTTGTCGACCGCATACGCCTGGCCGCCGATCGCAATCGCGCTGCCCAGATCGCCGCTATGCGCAAGCACGCCGGCGAGCACACCGAACAGCAGGCCGGCGAGCGCGGCATAGGTGCTACGCTCGCCGGCCGTGATCATGCGCGAGATGTGCCGCTGCAACACGTGTCCCATTTCGTGACCCAGCACCGACGCCAGTTCGGATTCCGTCTGCGTCGCCACGATGAGGCCGGTGTTCACGCCGATAAAACCGCCCGGCAGCGAGAAGGCGTTGATCTGCGGATCGCGCACCGCGAACAGATCGAAGTCCGGACGATACCCGCCGATATAGAGCGCGCTCGCCGCCGCAGCAAGTTTCGCGGCGACCGAGTTCAGGTAGTCGCGTACCAGCCAGTCGTCGAGATAGTCGGGATCGCGGCGCAGTTCGCGCATCACACGCTCGCCGAGTTTGCGCTCGGCCTGCGGCGTGAGCGAGCCCGAACCGCCGTTGCCCAGATCGGGTAATTGCTGCGTGACGATCGGCGCCCGCCAACTGGTGTTCGCGCCGGAATTGCCGGAGAAGCGGCTCTGCGCCCCGCCATACACGCCGAACACACCTTGTGCGATGTCGGAGGGGATGAGCGGATCGGCGTAAGTATCGGCCGGGCCACTGACCAGCGGTGGTTCCGCGGAGAGCGTGCTGGGCGCCGCGCCCGAAATACCCTGCGATTGCGCGAACGCGCCCGGCGCCGTCGCCAGCGCAACAGACAACAACGCAGCAAGGAACCGTTTCGGGCGCATCGCGAGGTCGATATGACGAAGTCGAAAGCGAAGCCCGCCGCTCGGACTAAGATAGCGGGCATGGGGCAATTGTAATCAGTCGTCGTGCGAATTCGTGTGATTCACGTCATGGCGATTCGGGCGTAGTCGGGCCTTCCAGGCGATCGCCGCGCCGCAAGCGCCGTGTAACTACAAACCGACGATGCCCTTGCGCAACGGCGCGCGCCAATGCACTGCCGCCGCCGTCCGGCCGCGCCGCTGCTATGATAGGCGCCCTCTGAAGGAGCCCGACCATGTCTGAACTCACTCATTTCGACGCCGCCGGCCAGGCGCATATGGTGGATGTCGGCGGCAAGCAGGAGACCAAACGCATTGCGGTTGCGCGCGGCTCGATTCGCATGCTGCCGCAGACGTTCGCGCTGATCCGCTACGGCAACGCCAAAAAGGGCGACGTGATCGGCATCGCACGGATTGCCGCGATTCAAGGTTCGAAGCGCACCGCCGATCTGATCCCGCTCTGTCATCCGCTCGCGCTCACGCGCGTCAAGGTGGATTTCGAGCTCGACGAAACGCTGCCTGGCGTGCATTGCACGGTTCAGGTCGAAACGCTTGGGCGAACCGGCGTGGAGATGGAGGCGCTGACCGCCGTGCAGGTCGGGCTGCTGACCGTGTACGACATGTGCAAGGCGGTGGATCGCGGGATGACGATTACTGATGTGCGCGTGCTGGAGAAGCACGGCGGGAAGTCGGGCGATTGGATGGCGGGTTGACGACCTTCTGGACCGTCGCCCCGCGTCACCTTCACAACCCTTTGAAACGAAGATAGCGAGCGGCTCAATCCTCGTCGCTGTCGTCGTCCTCATTCACGTCACCAGGCGGCGCACCGTAGCGCTTGACCAGCTCCGCCTTGAAACCGGCCAGCGTTTTCTGCTCGTCGCAGAGTTCGTACAGATAGCTCAGTTGCGACGGCCAGTCCTTCAACTCCTCGGCGAAAATCTTCAGGCGTTCGACAGTGTCGAACGCCGCCGTCTGGTCGCCGCTCAACGCCTGCAGCACCGCATAGCGGCGCAACACGGTTTCGCCCGGCAGCAGCGCAATCGCCTGTCTGTGCATAGCGAGCTTGTGCTGCAGATCCATCGAGTTCATCGGCAAAAGCGTCGCCATTCCATACTCGCCCCACGCCTGGAACAGGAACGACGGATCCGCACGATACTGCTCGGCGGGACGCGAGCCGTAGTACAACACCTCGGCGCGCGCGTAGTCGCGATACACCGGATACAACGCGGCCAGCCCGCCGAACACCACCACGGCAAACGCGCCGAACGACACGCGTGCGGGCACGAGGCGCAGCGGCCGCGTTTCCAGCAAGCCGAACACGAACATTGCCGGCAACAGGAAGAACATGTACTGCTGCGGATATTCGACCAGTGCGTGCATAGCCAGCACACCGATCAGCGCAATGCCGAACACGCGCGCCGAGCTTTGCGGCGCGCGCACCGCACGCACGAGCCATGTGATCAGGCCGAACAGCACGATCGCGAGGCCGATCAGGCCGGTCTTCGCGAGCAGGTCGATGAAGATGTCGTGCGAATTGTTGGCGATCTCGACGCCGCCAAGCGACTTCACAAACTCGTACTGGTAGCTCGGAAATTCGCCCCAGCCGACACCCAGCAGCGGATGCGTCCTGAACATCGTCCAGCCGTACTTCCACAGCGCGAGACGCGGCGCGATCTGGCCGGCGTCCTTGAAGCGCTCCGCAGCGGACTGTCCGAGTTCCAGGTGATAGTGAACGTTGGCCCAGCGAATCAGCGCGTTGACCACAAAAAACAGCACGGCCAGCACAATTGGAATAATCCACTCGCGGTTGCTGCGGCGTAGCTGTAACTGATTGCGGGTCTGCGCGAATGCCATCCAGAAACCCGCCACCACGATCACGCCCATTTGCAGCCATGGACCACGCGATACGGTCAGAGCGAGACCAATCGCGAAAATTGTCGACACGAGGAACCAGATGCTGACGGCGATCCGCCGCGTCTGCACGAGAAACAGTGCGCCCGCCATCGCAAATGCGATATAGGTAGCGAGGTGATTGGCCTGTGCCATATTGCCGAACGGCCGGCGCTCGACGGTCACGTTATAGGCAACGACGAGCGGCGAAACGCGTGTTTCGAGGTGAAACAACTGGATAACCTGGCAGAACACCGCGAACAGCCCACCGACGATCAATGCCCCGGCCGCCCAGCGCAACGCGGTCTCGTTGAGCTTGGCCCGCGTGAAACCATAACCGGCATGGGTCGCCATGAAGGCCGCCAGCAGATAGCCGCCGCCGAGCCAGTTCATCGACGGCTGCGAAATCGGCAATACCACCGATTGCGCCACTACCAGCAGCCCGAACAGCAATGGCACCAGCGCGACCGTCGGCGAGGCGAACGTCACGCGCGGCCTCGCGCTCGCCACCAGCAGCACGACGCCCGCGCCGGTCAGCAAATACAGCGCGAGTGCCGTGAATTCAGCGTAAAACGTCGGAATCGGATACGTATGGTTGACAACTGCATAAGGCAGCACCAACGCGAGAGCCAGCAGAATGAAGGACAGGTAGCGCGCAAAAGGGGTGGGCATCGAATAACCGGTGGGCGTCAGCAACCGGCGCACTATACAAAAAAATTCTCCTGCTGTGCGCCGGCCGGGCTGAAATATCCCGGAAATCAGCCTTTTACGTGCAAACGGCGCGGGCGGCCACGGACTGGCCGGCGCTCGCGGTCATCGCGCGCCTAGCTGTCCCTCATCTCTTCATGACTTCACGAGCGGCACTCCGGCGGGGCGAGATTCGACGCCAGGCTGGGCGCATCGGCAGGTGCCGGCCCGGCACCCGGCGCCGGCAGCGAGGACGCCGTTTTGCCGCCCGCGAAGCATTCCCACGTGAGCGCACCCGCCTGCACCGCGCCCTTGCTTAGCGCAACGCGCGCAGTCGGCGCATCCACATTGTCAGGAACCGACGGCACGAGCGTGAGCGTGTTCGAACCCGCGGGCGCGACGCGCGTCGTGAAAGCGACGGTGATCTGGCCGGTGTCGTCGTCGACCCGGATGGATTCGACGTTGCGGGTAGCGGGCGGCGATGCATAACCGCCGCTGAATGCATTGCCGCTGGCGGCGTTTTCAGATACGGCGAGGCGCGCGGAAGCCGCCAGCGACAGCCCTTCGCCGACGCGGCTGCGAGCCAGATAGTCCTGATACGCGGGAATCGCATAAGCGGCGATCACACCGACGATCGCCAGCACGATCATCAGTTCGATCAGCGTGAAACCGACGCCGAGGCGCCGGCAGGCACGGGCGAACCGCGCGGACCAGGCGGCACGGCCCAATCTCGAACGCGTGGCCAGCGAGGACTGGGAGTAAGGGGAATACGGCAAGGTAACGATCATCGGCAGGCTCCTGAAACGAAAAACGCCTGCTCCACGGATCGGGAACAGGCGTTTCAATCGTAGCCAGCGGCGCTCGTGTCGGACAGTCAGCCAAATGGCTAACGTTGCAGCGTGGTTCGGCTCAGGTTCACACCACCTGAAATTCAATCGTGTCGGCACCAATCGCAGTCTCAAGCCGCCGCGCGACTGGCATTGCGGCGCTTGAGCAGATACCCGAGTATCACGACGAACAGTGCGCCCGCGATGCTCATGCCATATTCGGCCAATGGCGTATCGAGAATCGGCCAACGGTCGCCGGCCGGGTCGTTGATGATCAGCCCGCCCGCGATCCAGCCCAGCAATGCGGCGCCGAGCGTGATCACGATCGGGAAGCGGTCGAGCAGCTTGAGAACCAGCTGGCTGCCCCACACGATCAACGGAATGCTCACCAGCAGGCCGAAAATCACCAGCGCGAGACGGTGTTCGGGATCGGCGGCCTCGGCCGCGCCCGCAATCGCGATCACGTTGTCGAGGCTCATCACCGCGTCCGCGACGATGATGGTCTTGATTGCCGACATCAGCTTGTCGGCCGGCTTCACGTTCTCGTGCGCGTCGTGCGCGGGCGCCATCAGGCGCACGCCGATCCACAGCAGCAGCAAGCCACCCGCGAACTTCAGCAACGGCACATCGAGCAGCACGACCGCGAACGCGATCAACGCCACGCGCAACACAATGGCGCCGGCCGTACCCCACAGCACGCCCTTCGTGCGCTGCGACGGCGGCAAATTGCGGCAGGCCAGCGCGATCACGACGGCGTTATCGCCACCCAGCAGAATGTCGATGACGATAATCTGAATGACAGCGCCCCAATGGAGCGTGGCGAAGAACTCGAGCATGATTGAAAGAATAAGAAGAAGTCCGGCGCGCGGCCAATAAAAAAGCGGAGGAGTCTGCACTCCCCCGCTTTTTGAACCGCACGCTCACGAAAGGGTCTCGTAAGCGTATCAAAAAAAACGCCGTGACTGCGCGTGAATTTCGATTTACAGCATCGCCTTCAGAAGACGCGCCATTTCCGACGGGTTCTTCGTGACCGTGATGCCGCAGGCGTCCATGATTTCCAGCTTCGCTTCGGCCGTATCCGCACCGCCCGAGATCAGCGCGCCGGCGTGGCCCATGCGCTTGCCCGGAGGCGCCGTGACACCGGCGATGAAGCCAACCACCGGCTTCTTCATGTTGTCCTTGATCCACTCAGCCGCATTCGCTTCGTCCGGACCACCGATCTCGCCGATCATGATGACGGCGTCCGTTTCCGGATCGTCGTTGAACATCTTCATCACGTCGATGTGCTTCAGACCGTTGATCGGGTCGCCGCCGATACCGACCGCTGACGATTGGCCGAGGCCAATCGCCGTCAATTGGCCGACTGCTTCGTACGTCAGCGTGCCTGAACGCGACACGACGCCGATGCGGCCCTTGCGGTGGATGTGACCCGGCATGATGCCGATCTTCAGCTCGTCCGGCGTGATCGTGCCCGGGCAGTTCGGACCGAGCAGCAGCGTCTTGCGGTTTTCAGCGCGCATACGAGCCTTCAGCTCGATCATGTCACGGACGGGAATGCCTTCCGTGATACAGATCGCCAGATCCAGATCGGCTTCGACGGCTTCCCAGATCGCAGCAGCAGCGCCTGCCGGCGGCACATAGATCACCGACACGGTCGCGCCCGTTTCAGCCTTGGCTTCAGCGACGCTAGCGTAGATAGGAATGCCTTCGAAGTCTTCGCCGGCACGCTTCGGGTTCACGCCCGCAACGTACGCTTCGCGGCCGTTTGCATATTCACGGCAAGCACGCGTGTGGAACTGACCGGTCTTGCCGGTGATGCCCTGCGTGATGACCTTGGTGTCTTTGTTAATCAGAATCGACATGTATTGACCTCTGTTCGTTTGGCGTCGCGCTATTGCGCCGCGCGGCGGGATGTTCTTCGCCTGCCCCGCTCATGCGCCATTCCCGCGCCGCCATTCGTAATCCTGGTTACCTGGAAAAAGCGTCTCGCAAAAACTTGCGGACCAGGCTTAAGCCTTGCCCGAAGCGGCCGCGACGACCTTTTGAGCCGCTTCTTCCATGCTGTCCGCCGCAATGATCGGCAGGCCGGATTCAGCGAGCATCTTCTTGCCGAGGTCTTCGTTCGTGCCCTTCATGCGGACCACGAGCGGCACCTTCAGCGAAACGGCCTTCGACGCCGCGATCACGCCTTCCGCGATCACGTCGCAACGCATGATGCCGCCGAAAATGTTGACCAGAATCGCGGTCAGGTTCGGGTTCTTCAGCATGATCTTGAACGCTTCCGTGACCTTCTCGGTCGTGGCGCCACCGCCCACGTCCAGGAAGTTCGCCGGTTCGCCGCCGAACAGCTTGATGGTGTCCATCGTTGCCATGGCGAGGCCGGCGCCGTTCACGAGACAGCCGATGTTGCCGTCGAGCGAGATGTACGCGAGGTCGAACTTCGACGCTTCGACTTCAGCCGGATCTTCTTCGTCCAGATCGCGATACGCGACGATTTCCGGATGACGGAACAGTGCGTTCGAATCGAAGTTGAATTTCGCGTCCAGCGCGATGACCTTGCCGTCGCCGGTCAGGATCAGCGGGTTGATTTCGGCGAGCGATGCGTCCGTTTCCCAGAATGCCTTGTACAGGCCTTGCAGGATCGCGCGAGCTTGCGGCAGCGAAGCGGCGGGCACGCCGATCTTCGTTGCGAGCTCGTCGGCTTCGGCGTCTTTCAGACCGGTTGCCGGGTCGACAGCGATCTTGTGGATCAGCTCAGGCGTCTTTTCCGCGACTTCTTCGACGTCCATGCCGCCTTCGCTCGATGCCATCACGACGATCTTCTGCGACACGCGATCGATCACGAGGCCGACATACAGTTCCTTCTTGATGTCAGCGCCTTCTTCGATCAGCAGACGATTCACCTTCTGGCCTTCCGGGCCGGTCTGGTGCGTGACGAGCTGCATGCCGAGGATCTGGTTCGAGTATTCGCGAACCTGTTCCAGCGACTTGGCGACCTTCACGCCGCCGCCCTTGCCACGGCCACCCGCGTGGATCTGAGCCTTCACGACCCATACCGGGCCGCCGAGCTCTTCCGCGGCCTTGACCGCATCATCCACCGAGAAGACCGGCTTGCCGCGCGGTACCGCGACGCCGAATTTCCGCAGGATTTCCTTACCCTGGTACTCGTGAATCTTCATGCGTGATTCCCTTCAGTCTGAGAGTTGGATTGAACTTCGTTTCCGCTGCCGTCGTTCATGCCGGACGTGTCGCCGCCTTCGGCTGTCTGGCGAACTGCTCCGTCGCCCGACGATGCCACGCGTTCCGCTGAACGCGGTGCGTGGCCATACCAGCGCGGATAAAACTGCTGCACCGCCTCGCCGTCGAAACGCAGCGCGTGGCAGCGTCCCAGCTGGAATGGCGGTTTATCGTTGGAATGCTCGCCTGTGCTGTTAGACGATTCGTCTCCTGAACCCGCTTTCGCGCCTGGCGCGCTGTCACCGGTATTCCACACTTCGCCGGCGAATGCCTGAATCGCGGCGGTCGGCAGGATGGCGCACAGCTCGGTGAGATGCGTGCAACCCACCGTGCCGCCCAGCAAGCGAGCAGCTTCACGACGGAAGTTTTGACGGAGATTGAGCCCGATGAGGGCACGATAGGCGGGATTGCTGACTTGGCACAAGCCAGGATAGGGCACCCAGTCGGACGACGCCTCGGCGTCGACGACATTGAGCTTGCGATCGATGGTGATGCGAAGCCAGAGTTCATGGATCGGCTGACCATTGGGCCGGACGCCCGACGCAAGCACCACGTCGCGCGGTTTTTCGTCGGTCAAGCACGCTTCCACGTCCCACAGGCCATCGGCTCGCTCATAGGCTTCCGCTCTGATTGCGCGACGATGGCGCAACTGACGGGACACTGGCGGGGAGAGCGGCATGCGGGAAGGGAAGGCCGGATTGGAAAACCCACGAATTTTAGCATACTGAGTATTTGAGACAGATTGGAATGCGCTCGGCCGCGCTACAGGCGGCTGAGCGCGCAAGACGCTGTCCCAACGGCTTGTACGCGGACAAAAGACGACGCGGCTACTCGCCAGCCCACTCCTCGTCGATCCCCTTCAGGACTTTGCCGATCGTGGCGCCCGAAAATCCGCGCGAGGCCAGAAAACGCGCCTGCTTCGCCCGCTCGGCGGGCGTTTCGGGAAGCCGGCCGAATTTTCTCTGCCAGACGGCCTGGGCACGGGCGAGCTCCGTTTCGCGCAATTGCGCGCTCGCCTCTTCGACGAGGGTCCGGTCGACCGCGTGCTGCTTCAATTCGCCGACAATCCGGCTCACGCCCAGCCGCGACGACCGGCGATGAATCAGGCTTTCCGCGAAACGTGAATCGGATAGCCAGTTTTCGGCTTCGAGCGAATCGAGCAAGGTGTCGAGCGAATCGGTTTCCTCGACGAACGGCTTCAGCTTGCGCGCGAGTTCGGTGCGGCTGTATTCGCGGCGGGATAAATAGCCGAGCGCGCGGCCTTTTAGCGACCGTGCCGGACGTTGGGATTTTTTGGCTTCGTCCTGCTCGGGTTTCGCTTCGCCTGGAACGCGACGCGAGCGGGTGTAGGTGGTTTCCGAAGGATCGGAACCGGAGGACGGGGAGGTTTCAAACTGAGCGCGCTGTGGATTGCGGCCCGCAGCGCGATCGTGTGCGTCGAACGATTCGAACGGATCGAACGACTCGTCGTTTTCATCACGCGGGCCGGCCGCATGGCGTCCGGTATCGGACAACGGCCGGCCCTTGCGTATCACGTGATGGTTACTCTTCTTCGTCCGCGACTTCAGCGCTTGCGACAGTCGCGGCTTCAGCCATAGCATTCACACCCAGCGATTCGCGGATACGGTTTTCGATCTCGCGAGCGATATCCGGATTTTCACGCAGGAATTCGCGCGCGTTGTCCTTGCCCTGACCAATACGTTCGCCGCTGTAGCTGTACCACGCGCCGGCCTTGTCGACGATCTTGGCTTGTACGCCCAAGTCGATGATTTCGCCCTGACGCGAGATGCCTTCGCCGTACAGAATGTCGAAAATCGCTTCCCGGAACGGTGGCGACACCTTGTTCTTGACGACCTTCACACGCGTTTCGTTGCCGATCACTTCGTCGTTCTTCTTGATCGAACCAATGCGGCGAATGTCCAGACGCACCGACGCGTAGAACTTCAGCGCGTTACCGCCCGTGGTGGTTTCCGGATTGCCGAACATCACACCGATCTTCATGCGGATCTGGTTGATGAAGATCACGAGACAGTTCGTGCGCTTGATCGTGCCGGTGAGCTTGCGCAGCGCCTGCGACATGAGACGCGCTTGCAGACCCGGCAGCGAGTCGCCCATTTCGCCTTCGATTTCAGCCTTCGGCACGAGTGCCGCGACCGAGTCGATCACGATCATGTCGATCGAGCCCGAACGCACCAGCGCGTCGGCGATTTCGAGCGCCTGCTCGCCCGTGTCCGGCTGCGAAACCAGCAGATCGTTCACGTTCACGCCGAGCTTGCTCGCGTACTGAATGTCCAGCGCGTGTTCCGCGTCGATAAACGCCGCCGTGCCGCCGATCTTCTGCATTTCGGCGATGACTTGCAGCGTCAGCGTGGTTTTACCGGATGATTCCGGGCCATAGATTTCGACCACACGGCCACGCGGCAAACCGCCGACGCCCAGCGCGATGTCGAGACCGAGCGATCCGGTTGAGACCACCTGAATGTCTTCGATTACCTCACCCGCGCCGAGCCGCATGACCGACCCTTTGCCGAACTGCTTTTCGATCTGCGCGAGTGCGGCAGCGAGTGCCTTGCTCTTTTCAGCAGTCAGTCCAGCCGAGCCTTTCTTGCTTTCTTCCATGAATCGTCCTTTGCTATGATGAACGGCGTCTGAGGCGGATGTGCGACCCCGAGTTTCAACCTACTCGCAAAGGACAGCACAGGAAACCCAGACACTGTATAAAAAAACAGTAGTTTTGGCAAGCGCGATTCTCATGCGAACACGCATTTTTACCGTCGCGCGGCCCAAACCACCCACAATAATTTTCGGAGACCGCTGTGCGCCGGGGGACACCCCACGGTGCCGGCAATGCCAGGCTGGCGCACCATGCGAATTCTTATTGCCGAAGACGACAGCATACTCGCGGACGGTCTGGTTCGATCACTCCGCCAATCGGCCTATGCTGTCGATCACGTGAAGACCGGCGTCGAGGCCGACACCGCGCTGTCGATGCAGACTTTCGACCTGCTGATTCTCGATCTGGGCCTGCCGCGCATGTCGGGGCTCGAGGTGCTGCGCCGCCTGCGCGCCCGCAATTCCAATATGCCGGTGCTGATTCTGACCGCCGCGGACAGCGTCGACGAACGCGTCAAGGGTCTCGACCTCGGCGCCGACGATTACATGGCCAAGCCCTTCGCGCTGAACGAACTCGAAGCACGCGTGCGCGCCCTGACACGGCGCGGCGCGGGCGGCGGCCCGACGGTCGTGCGGCACGGCTCGCTGTCGTTCGACCAGGTCGGGCGGATCGCCTATGTCAACGAACAGGTGATCGATCTGTCCGCGCGCGAGTTGGGCTTGCTCGAAGTGCTGCTGCAACGGATCGGCCGGCTGGTTTCGAAAGAACAGCTCGTCGACCATCTGTGCGAATGGGGCGAGGAAGTCAGCAACAACGCGATCGAGGTCTACGTGCACCGCCTGCGCAAAAAAATCGAACCGAGCGGCGTGCGCATCATCACCGTGCGCGGGCTCGGCTACTGCCTCGAGAAAGCGGCGGCGCCGGCTAGCGCGAACCCGAGCGCCAACGCCCTGCCCACGCCCCCGCCCGTCGAACCCGAACCGCCCCCATCGCCGCCGTCCGGCGCGATGCCGGCGAGCCACCACTACAAATAGAGGACGCCCATGTCCGCACGCGCAGACCGCGCTACGGCGCACGCGGCGGACCTCGACGAGGCGCGCGACGAGCGCTACGCCAACCCGTTCGCCCCGCCCGACGAAACCGAAGCCGCCGCCGAGGCTCGCCCGCGTTCGCTGTTCGGTGAGATTCTCGACTGGATGCTGGCGCCGCTGCTGCTGCTTTGGCCGATGAGCCTTGCCGTCACCTATCTGGTCGCCAAGTCGATCGCGAACGGCCCGTTCGACCGCGCGCTGGAAACCGACGCTTACGTGCTTGCCCGGCAGATTCATCCGGTCAACGGCGTGGCGGAGTTGTCGCTGCCCGATTCCACGCGCGACTTTCTGCGCGCCGACAATGTGGACAGCGTGTTCTACCAGGTGCTCGGCACGCGCGGCGAACTGGTGGGCGGCGAGCGCGACATGCCGCTGCCGCACGAGGAAGACCGGCCGCAGCCGGGTCTCGTCGAATTTCGCGACGATGTGTTGCGCGGCAACGATATCCGCGTCGCCTACACGACCGTCGAGTTTCCGCAGACGCCCGGCGCGCAGTCCGTGCTGGTACAGGTGGCAGAAACGCTCGACAAGCGCAGCCAGCTTGCCAACGACATCATCAAAGGCGTGATCCTGCCGCAGTTCGTGATTCTGCCGCTCGCAATCCTGCTGGTGTGGTTCGGCCTCTCGCGCGGTCTCGCGCCGCTGCACGCGCTGCAAGCGCACATCCGCGCGCGCCGCCCGGACGACCTTTCGCCGCTGGAAGCGCGCCGCGCGCCGCCCGAAATCGAGCCCCTCGTGACCTCGTTCAACGATCTGCTGACGCGCCTCGAACAGAACATGGAGTTGCAAAAGCGCTTTATCGCCGACGCCGCGCATCAGATGAAAACGCCGCTGGCCGGCCTGCGCACCCAAGCCGAACTGGCGTTGCGCCAGGACGCCTCCACCGAAGTGCATCGCTCGCTCGAACAGATCGCCACCAGTTCGGAGCAAGCCGCGCGACTCGTCACGCAGTTGCTGGCGCTGGCGCGCGCGGAAAATCGCATGTCGGGGCAGATCTTCACGCCGGTCGAGGTGACGGAAGTGGCGCGCAGCGCCGTGCGCGACTGGGTTCAGGCCGCACTCGCCAAGCAGATGGATCTGGGCTACGAAGCGCCTGACGAACCCGTCGAAGTCGACGGCAATCCGGTCATGCTGCGCGAAATGCTGTCGAATCTGATCGACAACGCCATCCGCTATACGCCGCCGGGCGGGCGCATCACGGTCAGGGTGAGGCACGACGCGCCAGAGAGGCTCGTGCATCTGGAAGTCGAGGATACCGGGCTCGGTATTCCGGTGGCCGAGCGTTCGCGGGTGATCGAGCGCTTCTACCGGATTCTCGGACGCGAGGGCGACGGCAGCGGCCTGGGGCTTGCGATCGTCCGCGAGATCGCGACCATGCATGGCGGCGAGCTGATGATCGACGACAACGTCTATCAAACCTCGCCGCGGCTGGCCGGCACGCTCGTACGCGTCAGTTTGCACGTGCATGAGCGGGGCGGGACTTACCCTAACGCGTCCTGATCACGCAAACGCGCAATCTCAATATTGAGATAATTAAGCGGTCTGTTAGGCGAATTTAAAGTCAGGTTAGCTGATTTTTAACGAAATCCGCCGATACACGTCAAACCACAATTTCGCCCCGCCACGTCAGTACACCGTAAGTTTCCACTCCAATAATCGGTTTCACGGGAACGCCGTCACCGGCAGACCGCGTGCATATCAATATTGGAGATGACATATGGCTACCGTTGGCGGGCAAATCTCGCACGTGCCGATGACGAACGAAGAGAAGCGGGTAATCTTCGCCTCGTCGCTGGGTACGGTTTTCGAGTGGTACGACTTCTATCTGGCCGGTTCGCTTGCGGCCTTCATCAGCAAGAGCTTCTTTTCCGGCGTCAATCCGACCGCCGGCTTCATCTTCACGCTGCTCAGCTTCGCCGCCGGCTTCGCGGTCCGGCCGTTCGGCGCGATCGTGTTCGGGCGGCTCGGCGATCTGGTCGGACGCAAGTACACGTTCCTCGTGACGATCGTGATCATGGGTCTGTCGACGTTCCTCGTCGGTTTTCTGCCGGGCTACGCGGCGATCGGCATTGCTTCGCCGGTGATCTTCATCGCCATGCGGATGCTGCAGGGCCTCGCGCTCGGCGGCGAATACGGCGGCGCGGCCACCTACGTGGCCGAACATGCGCCGGCGGGACGCCGCGGCTTCTATACGGCCTGGATCCAGACGACCGCCACGCTCGGCCTGTTCCTGTCGCTGCTGGTGATTCTCGGCGTGCGCACGCTAATGGGTGAAGACGCGTTTGGTGCCTGGGGCTGGCGCATTCCGTTTGTCGCGTCGATCATCCTGCTGGGCGTGTCGGTGTGGATTCGTCTGCAACTGCATGAATCGCCGGTGTTCGAGCGCATCAAGGCCGAAGGCAAGACCTCCAAGGCGCCGCTGTCCGAAGCGTTCGGCCAGTGGAAGAACCTGAAAGTCGTGATTCTCGCGCTGATCGGGCTGACCGCCGGCCAGGCCGTGGTCTGGTACACGGGCCAGTTCTACACGCTGTTCTTCCTGACGCAGACGCTGAAGGTGGACGGCAGCAGCGCCAACATCATGATCGCCATCGCGCTCCTGATCGGCACGCCGTTCTTCCTGTTCTTCGGCTCGCTGTCGGATCGTATCGGCCGCAAGCCGATCATCATGGCCGGCCTGCTGATCGCCGCATGCACGTACTTCCCGCTGTTCAAGGCGCTGGCGCACTACACCAACCCGGCGCTGGAAACCGCAACGGCGAAGGCGCCGATCGTCGTGATCGCGAATCCGGACGAGTGCTCGTTCCAGTTCAACCCGGTCGGCACCTCGAAGTTCACGAGTTCCTGCGACATCGCCAAGAGCGCGCTCTCGAAGGCCGGCCTGAACTACGAGAACGTCGCCGCGCCGGCGGGCACGCTCGCGGAGATCAAGGTCGGCGATACGGTGGTCAACACGTATGACGGCAAGGCCGCCGACGCCAAGGATCGGGGCAAGGCGTTCGACACGACCCTCGCGACGACGCTGAAGACCGCGGGTTATCCGCCAAAGGCCGATCCGTCGCAGATCAACTGGCCGATGAGCGTGGTGATCCTGACGATCCTCGTGATCTACGTGACGATGGTCTACGGTCCGATCGCGGCCATGCTGGTGGAAATGTTCCCGACGCGCATTCGCTACACCTCGATGTCGCTGCCGTATCACATCGGCAATGGCTGGTTCGGCGGCTTCCTGCCGGCCACCGCGTTCGCGATCGTGGCGGCGAAGGGCAATATCTACTCCGGGCTGTGGTATCCGATCGTGATCGCGCTCATTACCTTCGTGATTGGCATGCTGTTCGTCAAGGAAACCAAGGACTCGGACATCTACGCGAGGGACTGAAACGCCTGATGCCCACAGCAACCTGAAAAAGTTGCGCGCCGGGGGTTGACAGCCTCCGGCGCCATCCGCATAATCTCGCTTCTTTCGGCGAATTAGCTCAGTTGGTTAGAGCGACGGAATCATAATCCGCAGGTCCGGGGTTCGAGTCCCTGATTCGCCACCAGTTGCAAAAAAAAAGCCGCTGATCCGCAAGGTTCAGCGGCTTTTTTGTTTTGGCTTTCCAAATCGCAACTTCAAGGAGGTTTCTTGATGACGTTCCGCACCGCCATGCTCGCCGTGGCCGCCGTTTCCATCACGTTTCTCGGCGGCACTGCCGCGTCGGCCGCCCAGGCCCAGACACCGTCCGACAGCCAGTGGCGCACGAGCGCGACCACCCTCTCCACGCTGCTGCAGGACGGCTACAAGATCGTCGCGGTCGTCAACGGCGCCCACGGCAACGCCGGCCCGGCCGAAACGATTTTCGTCCAGCGTGATCAGAGCGCCTTCAAATGTATCGACCCGCAGCAGCCTGACGCGAAAACGAAAACGTCCGTCGCGCCGCCGGCATGTTTCGAACTCGTGCCGCCGTCGGGAGCGGCCGGAGTCTCCGGAACGAACTAGCCGCGCTTATCCAGGCATGACGCAAAAAAGGGAGTCAGCGCGAGGCTGACTCCCTGTGAAGTGCCACTTCTTGCGCTCCTCGCGCGGTCCTGCTGCTGCCTTAACTCGTCACGCCCATTGCCGGGTCGCTGACGCTATCCTTGCCGGTTTCGATACGGCCGGCAAAACGCCGCGAAAACCCACCGGCCGCGCTCAGCGTGAAGTCGTACCAGCCACCCACGGCGCCGGTCGACCAGTACGGCTCGACCTGCATCCCCGCCGGCACCGCATACGTCCACGGACCGTCGCTGCGATACGCGTTCGACGTCACCGTGACGTTGGCGACCGCATTGCCCGTATTCATGATCGTCAGATAGACGGCGTTGTTGACCACGTCGTAGCAGACGCGCACTTCCGGATTCGGTCCGGTCGCCACCGTGGCGACATTTCCCTGAAACGAACGATGGAACCCGTTCGGTCCTAGCACCCATAGACTGTAGTTACCATGGTCGTCGGCGAGCGCGCTCCATGAGTCCGACAGTTCCTTGCCGGCTTCGACGGTATAGCGGCGCGGCACGCGGTCGAGATGCAACTGGTCGTACACATGGAAAACCGCGCCCGCCGTGCCCGTGTTGCTGAAGACCAGCCAGATCAGGCCATCCTGCACGTCGGCGTTGGCACTCACATGCAGCAGATACGGCAGCGCGCGCGACGGCCGCGACATCAGCACCTGCTGCGGCATCTGCTGACTGGCCGCCGACGGCACCGGCACCGCGCCGAGCGCGCTCTGCTGCGTGTTCTGCGCGTCCGCCTGGGCCTTGCTCGGGGCCGCTGGCAGCGAAGCCGGCGGCGCGTCGTTCGGATTGCGGAAGTTGAACGCCGACGTGAGGTCGCCGCACACCGCGCGCCGCCACGGGCTGATATTGGTTTCGGTCACACCGAAACGCTGCTCGAGGAAACGCAACACAGAAGTGTGATCGAACACCTGCGAGTTCACCCAACCGCCGGTGCTCCACGGCGATACGACGAACATCGGCACGCGCGGCCCTGGGCCGAAACATTGTCCGTCCGGCACGATCGGCGACGAATCACCCGGCGGGTTGGCTTTCGTGAAATATTCGTACTGCGTGTCCACGGTCGACTTGCCGGCAAACGTGCCGTCCGCATTTTTGCTCGGCGCATCGGGCGGCGGCATGTGATCGAAGAAGCAGTCGTTCTCGTCGTAATTGACGAACAGCACCGTCTTGCTCCACACGTCGGGGTTCGCGGTCAACGTGTCGAGCAGCAGTTGCAGATAGTAGGCGCCCTGCCCCGGCGTCGAGGCGCCCGGGTGTTCACAGTACGCCTGCGGCGACACGATCCAGCTCACTTGCGGCATTTGCCCTGCGGCGATGTCGTCTTTCAACGCCTGCAGGAAACCGCCGTCGGGCATCGTATTACCGATGCCCTTGTACAGCGGCGCCACCGCTTCGAGCGACTGCGTGTACGGCAGCAACGGCGAGCCGGGCAGCGTCTCGTTGACCTTGCGATAGGTCGCGAAGCCGGCGAGCGAATTATCCGTATAGTTGTCCGGCATGTTCTGGTAGACCTTCCAGCTCACGCCCGCTGCCTGCAGGCGCTCGGGATAAGTCGTCCACGTCAGGCCGGTGGCGGAAGCGCCGAGGCCATCCCAGCCGTCGTTGTTGACCACCGGATTGGCGCCCGCGCTCGCGCCGTTGGTGCCGGTCCACAAGAAAATGCGATTGGAGTTGGTGCCGCCATGCAGCGAGCAGTGATAGGCGTCGCAGATCGTGAACGCGTTCGCCAACGCGACATGGAACGGCACGTCGGCCTGGTTGAGATAACCCATCGACACATCGCCCTTGGCCTTCGGCCATTGCGTCATGCGTCCGCTGTCCCAGGCCTGATGCGCGTCGCTCCACGAATGCGGACCACCGGCGAGCAGCGCGTTGCCTTGCGTGCTGTCGAGATGGAACGGCAGCACGGTGCGCGTACCGTCGTTCTGCTGAAACACGGTCGTGCCGCCGAGCTGGGGAATCGCGAAGCGGTCGCTAAAGCCGCGCACGCCCGGTAGCGTGCCGAAATAATGGTCGAACGATCGGTTCTCCTGCATGAAGATGACGACATGCTGCACGTCGTTGATGGTGCCGGTCGTGTTGTTCGCGGGAATCGCCAGCGCGCGGCGAATCGCGGGTGGGAACAGGCCGAGCGCGGCAGCGCCCGCGGCGCTGCGCAGGAAGGTACGGCGGTCCAGTGAGGTCATGTTTGGTGTGTTGGGATCGTCAGAATCTGTGCGCTTGCGTGGCCGCCGTATGGGACGGCCGGAAGGTCGACATAACAGGCGCACGCGGCAGGGGTCGCGTCAGGGCGCGCAGACAAGCTGCGTGTTCTGCAACGGTTGCACGGCACTCGCCCCCGACGCGGCGCACGCGCCGGAAGCGGGTGCCGCGACGATCGCCACCGCTGCGCTCGCGCCGCCCGCGCCGGCCGGCGCGCTGTTGGCTGCCGGGGCAGCGCCGTTCGCGGCGCTGGTGCCGTTGCCGCCGCTTGAGCCGCTTGAGCCGCCATCGCAGCCGGCCAGCGTGACGCACACCGCGCACAAGGCCGCCGCTGCAAGCAGCCCGCGCTTCGCCGCCTCGCCGCAGCGCGCGAGAGCCTCACCTATCTCATGCGCCTCGCGCACCTTCGAACAGGAAGTGGTCGGGTTCATTGCGGAACTCCGTTTAGTGGATCAGGGTGGAGAGCGGTTGCCCGGAACCGTAGACCGACTGCAACTCGGCTTCAGTGACGATACGGGTCCAAAGCGCGAGATCGCTGAATGCCTGTACGTCCGGCGGCGTGGCCGCGCACTCGCCAACGGTGTACGGTGGGCTGTCGTTACAGGCATTCATGTAGTAGCGGCCCGTGCCGTCCTCGTTGAGCCCGAACACGCCGAGACCCGGCAGCTTGGCGATGTTCACGCTCAACGTCTGGCCCAGCACCTTCTGCTCGCCTAGCACCGGGTCGAAGATGTACGCGTTGATCGTCTTCGCGGCGGTGTCGATGCTCAGCGCGAGATACGTCCATTTGTTCGCACTGACGTTCAGGCTGTTGATGTCGTTGCGCGTACTGCCGTCGCCGACATTGAAGCGGATGTTGCAGCTCGTGCCCGAGCCGGGGAACAGACCGATCGCGATGCCCGCATTGCCGCCCGAGTAGTAGTTCTTGTTCGAGAACACCGGCGTGCCATTGCCCGTGAGATTTGCGCACGACGTATAGAACCAGAAGCCGATCGTGAACTGCGCATGCGTCGTCACGTCGTCGATCTGCGCGAGCTTGTAGCCGTCGAAACCATTGCTGTCGACCGTGTGCGTGTCGATCTGCAGGCCCTTGCCGCCGAACGGGTCGGCGACGAGTGTGCCGGCGTCGGCGTCCGCGGCCCACGGACCCATCGTGCTGGCATTCAGACGGTCCGCCGGCGGCAGTGCGCCGAACGGGTAGTAGCTGCTCAACCCCGTGGTCAGCGTGGTGGCCAACGGCGGCGGCGGGGGCGGCGGAGGCGGAGGTTGCACGTACACGACCTGGGTGATGGTCGAGAGCGGCGCGCTGCCGGCCACCACGGTGTAGTTGAACGGGTACACGCCGGTGGTCGTCAGACCGAGCTGGTTGTCGGTGTAGGTTGCCGTGCCGGCAGGCAGGCTCGCAATCACGCTACCGTTGCGCAGCACGCTGATCGCGCCGCTGGCCGGCGCCGTCCACTTCAGCACGAGGCTGGCGTTGTCGCTGCCGGTCGTGCCGAGCAGTTGCGAGACCGGCGTGGCGCCGAGCAGTTGGCCGCCGTCGAGCGCATAGGACGCAGCGTCCGGCAGTGCGCCCTGATAGGCGAGCAGCGTCGGCGTGACGTCTGCGATGCTGGCGCGCGTGTAAAGCGCGGCCATCGTCGCCGGCGCGGCGGTGTTGCCGAGGCGCGCGTTCGGCGTCTGGTTCAGCGCGATAAAGCTGGTCGACTCCGGCGGCAGCGGCAATCCGTCGGTGCCGCCGGCCGCGTTCAGCCCGTGACCGGCGGTCACCATGACGAGCCAGCTCTCGTTGCTGCGTTTGGCGGTTTCGCCGATCAACGTGCCGACCGCGGCATCCAGTTGCACCAGCGTGTTCGCATAGTTCGTCGATGCGAGGCCGGTGTTGAGCGCGGCGTCCTGCGCCGAATGGTATTGCGCGACCACGAACGAATAGCCGTTGCCGATCATGCCGGCGCCGGTCTGTGTCACACAGGTATCGACCGATGCGCAGTTCACCAGCGTGTTCAGGTAGCCGGCATTCTGATCCGGGCTCAACAGGGCCGCGAGGCTTTCCGAATCGACGACCGCGCCCGTCGAACCGGCGCCCGCGCTCTTGAGCCTCTGGAACACGGTACTGCTGTGCAGAGCCTGATTGGGCGCGTCGGAATTGATCTGGTGACGGTCCGCCCATGTGCCGGTGAGCACCGAGGCCCAGCCTGGCGTGTCGAGGTTCGGCTGCTGCGACAGCGTGCCGTTGACGCCGCCGCTATAGGCGGGCGCCACGGTCAGTTTGGCGAGGTTCGGCAGCTTGCCACCGGCGATGCCCGCACTCAGCGCGCTATACGTCACGCCGTCCAGTTCGATCAGCAGCATTTTTCTGGCGGGCGGCGCCGTGCCTGCCGCCGGTGTGCTGGCGGGCGTGCCGCCCGCACCGTTGTTGACGTTACCGCTGCCCGACTGCGAAGCGCCGCCGCAGCCGCTCAGCGCTGCCGTTGCGCCGAGAGCGCCGAGCAACGCCAGGCCGCATGCGAATTGCGCGACGGTGTGCCGTGTCATGTTGGTCCTCTCTTCGATGCCGATGTGCGCCGGACCATCCGGCGAGTCGGTGCAACGATAGGGACCGCGGACGACGCGGGTATGTCGTTCTGCGCAAGCTAGCCGATAACCGCATCAGCTTTTTTTGTGGGCTGCCGGGTACAGGCGTCGACGTTGGCCATGAACGAGGTAATCAGACGCGAACCGGCTCGCGCTTGCAGGTAGTACAGATACTCCTGCAGGATCGGCGCATCGGCTTCGAGAGGAACTTGTCGCAGATCGGGATGCGCAGGCGCCTCGCCGAGTGGCATCAGCGTGCAGCCCATGTTGTGGCGGATCGCTTCGTAGATTGCTTCACGGCTGCCGATCTCGATCAGCACGGCCGGCTGCACGCCGATTCGCTTGAGCGCCATCTCCGTCGCCTCGCGAGTGCGCGACCCGGGTTCGCGCAACAACAGCGTATGCGCGGCGATATCGGCGAGCCTGACCGTTTTCTGCGCGGCGAGCGGATGCCTGCAATGCGCGACGACGACAAGCGGGTCGTCGGCAATCGTGCGGCGTGCGAAACGCGGGTCGTCAACGCGCTGCGACGACACAGCCAGATCGACGCGGAAGTCGAGCAGCGCATCGAGAATCTGCTGCGAATTGCCGATCTCGACGCAAATCTTGACGGCGGGATAGAGGCGATGAAACGCCGCGATGGCCGGCAGAATGTAATAAGGCCCGGTCGCGCCGACCCGCAGATTGCCGGCCGCCAGCTCACGCTCGTTGCGCAGCGTGAAGTCGATGTCGCTCTCGATCTGCTGCATCCGGTCGATCAGCGGCATTAACGCGGCGCCCGCGTCGGTCAGATCGAAGCGGCTGCCGCGCCGGTGGAACAGCTCGACGCCGTACTGCTTTTCGAGTTGCTGGATACGCGCCGTGATTGTCGGTTGACTGACTTCGAGACGCTTCGCGGCGGCGGTCACGCTGCCCTGTCGGACAGTTTCATAAAAAGCGACCAGTAGCGGAGCGAGCATGGAAGAGTCGAAAGAAAACTTTCAATCTATTGCCGCGACGTGGCAATTTCGTTACGAACGGCTTTTATTTCCGTAAGCTGGTCCACCGGCCGGTGCGCTCCGCCGCGCGCGATATTCATACATCAGCGATCCACCAGCCGGCTCAGATTGCCCCGCACCCGCTGCAACAGCGCAATCAACTGCTTCGCCTCTTCGTCGGTGAAGCCGTTCAACGCTTCGAGCGCGACCTCGTCACCCACCTTGCGGGCCTTGCCGAGCGTGCGCTCGGCCTTAGGCGTCATGTGCACCTGGCGTTCGCGGCGGTCCTGCGGATTGGCGGTCCGCTCGATCCAGCCGCCCTCTTCCATCCGGTCGAGCAGACGGCCCGCCGAAATCGGCGCGACTTCGAGCAGATCCGCGAGCCGCGCCTGATTGGTGTCGCCATAATGCGCGAGATAGGCCAGCACGCGGCACTGCGCGCGCGTCAAATCGACTGAAGACTTCGCGAGATCGTCGAAACGCTTACCGGTCAGCCGGCCGACGTCGGAAATCAGGAAGCCGAAGCGCTCATCGAGTTGGGTTTTCATGCGCGAATTATACGAAAGGCCTTCGTTCTTCAGCGCTGAAACTGGCGAATTCAGGCTCCGCATAATTCCCGATGGCGCGCACGCACGCAACCGATATACTAAGCATGCTTACTATATCGACGACCTCCGCTCATTCATGTCTTCCGACACCCCGGCGGCCAACACCGCCGCGCCGCTCAACCGGCCGATGATCACCATCTCGATCATGCTGGCGACGTTGATCCAGACGCTCGACAGCACGATCGCCAACGTGGCGCTGCCGCATATGCAGGGCACGCTGTCCGCGTCGCAGGACGAGATCACGTGGGTGCTGACCTCGTATATCGTCGCCGCCGCGATCGCCACGCCGCTCACCGGCTGGCTCTCGGACCGGCTGAGCGTCAAGCGCCTGCTGATCGTCGCGATCGGCGGCTTCACGGCGTCGTCGGCGCTGTGCGGGTTGTCTGAGACGCTTACGCAGATCGTCGCGTCGCGTTTGCTGCAAGGCGTTTTCGGCGCGTCGCTGGTGCCGCTGTCGCAGTCCATCCTGCTCGACATCAACCCACGCGAAAAGCAGGGCCAGGCTATGGCGGTGTGGGGCATGGGCGTGATGGTCGGACCGATTCTCGGCCCGACGCTCGGCGGCTGGCTCACTGACAGCTACAACTGGCGTTGGGTGTTTTTTATCAACGTGCCGATCGGCGCGTTCGCGCTGTTCGGCGTGGCGACCTTTCTGCCCTCGCGCGAACCGAAGCACGACGTGAAGTTCGACGCGTTCGGCTTCGCCACGCTCGGTCTCGCCATCGGCGCATTGCAGGCCATGCTCGATCGCGGCGAGCAACTCGACTGGTTCGGCTCGAACGAGATCGTCATCGAGGCACTGACCGCCGCGATCAGCTTCGCGTTCTTTCTCGTGCACACGGCAACGGTCGGCAAGAAGTCGTTCTTCAAATACGAACTGTTGAAAGACCCGAACTTCGCCACCGGCACGTTCTTCATCTTCGTGATCGGCGCGGTGATGTATGCGACGCGCGCATTGCTGCCGCCCATGCTGCAAAACCTGATGAACTATCCAGTCGCGACCACCGGCCTCGTCACGGCGCCGAGCGGCGCGGGCACGATGGTCGCCATGCTGTTCGCGGGGCGCCTGCTGAAACGGATCGACGCGCGGATCCTGCTGCTCACCGGCTTCCTGATCTCGGCGTTCGCGCTGTGGCAGATGATGCATTACACGATCGTGCTGTCGGCGTCGGACATCGTCTGGCCTGGGGTGGTTCAGGGCTTCGGGCTCGGTCTGGTGTTCGTGCCGCTTAGCGCGCTGACCTTCTCGACGCTCACGCCCGAACTGCGCGCGGACGGCACCGCGACGTACAGCCTGATGCGCAATATCGGCAGCAGTATCGGCATTTCGATCGTGCAAACGCTGATGACGCGCAACACGCAGGTCTCGCACGCGGACCTCGCGGCGAATATCACGGCCTTCAATCCCGCGGTCCAGCCCATGCTCAATACCGGCTCGAACTACGACATGGCCGCGCTGAATGCGTCGATCACCCAGCAGGCGTCGATGATCGCCTATCTGAACGACTTCAAGCTGATGTTCATGGCGACGCTGCTGGTCATTCCGCTGCTTCTGCTGATCCGCCCCACGCACAAGGCGCCGGACGCGTCGGTGGCGCACGCCGCGATGGATTGAAGCGCGGCGGCGTAGTCAGCCGCGAGGCTGACGCCTAAGCCTCGATGCGCGCGCGTGTCACACCTAAAAGTCCCGCCATCGCTGCGCGCGCCGCAGAGGCGTCGCGATCGCGAATGGCTTCGAATACCGCCGTATGCTCGGCCAGCGACGCATTGAACACGTCCGCGCGTTTCGCGTTCAGGCGCAGTTGCGCTTCGAGCGTCCGCTCGATCAGCGTGCCGAGTGGAATCAGCAATTCATTGCTGCACGCAATCAGCACGCTCAAATGAAACCGCAGATCGGCGCGCACCCATTCGTCGACATTGCGCGCCGCGATCATGGCCGCATGAGCTGCGTCGAGTGCGCGGAAAGTGTCGTCCGTGTGCGAGGCCGCCGCCAGACCCGCGGCGTACGGCTCGATCATCTCGCGCATTTCCTGCAGCTTGAGTGCGAACGCCATCGGCTCGGCGACCCGCGAGTACCAGTCAAGCACATCGACATCGAGCAGATTCCACGCACGCTTCGGCCGCACCCGCGTGCCCACGCGCGGACGCGATTCGATCAATCCTTTCGACGTGAGCGTGCGCAACGCTTCGCGCAACACCGTGCGGCTCACGCCGAAGGTCTCCATCAACTCCGCTTCGCGCGGCAGGATCGACTCGGGCGCATAGTCGCCGCGCAGAATCGCGGTCGCCAGCAGATGGGCGACACGCCCATGCAGATCATGCTGAATAGCTTTCTCCTAGCTGCCTTGCGGCGCTATTGATATCGGAACCGAGCCCGGCACGGGCGCGATTATCCGGCACCTCGACCGTGACACCCACTGCTTCGACAAAGCCATGTCGAGGAGATGACGTCGCCACTATGTGGCCAATAGTACTATTAATAGTACTTAAAAGCGCTTTTGTTGTAGCATGTGAATCCTCGAAATATTTCGCAGGCGCCCAAGCCGCAAGGAGACGCACACCATGAAAATCACCAGGCTCGAAACTTTCATCGTCCCGCCGCGCTGGTGCTTCCTGAAGATCGAAACCGACGAAGGCATTGTCGGCTGGGGCGAGCCGGTGGTCGAAGGCCGCGCGCATACGGTGGCGGCCGCGGTGGAAGAACTGTCCGATTATCTGATCGGCAAAGATCCGCTTCTGATCGAAGACCATTGGCAGGTGATGTACCGCGCGGGCTTCTATCGCGGCGGCCCGATTACGATGAGCGCGATCGCCGGCGTCGACCAGGCGCTGTGGGACATCAAGGGCAAGCATCATGGCGTGCCGGTTCATGCGCTGCTCGGCGGCCAGGTGCGCGACAGGATCAAGGTGTATTCGTGGATCGGCGGCGACCGTCCGAGCGACGTGGCCAACAACGCGCGCGCCGTGGTCGAACGCGGCTTCAAGGCCGTGAAGATGAACGGCTCGGAAGAACTGCAGATCATCGACACCTTCGACAAGGTGCAAGGCGTCATCAACAACGTAGCGGCGGTGCGCGAGGCGGTCGGACCGAACATCGGCATCGGCGTGGACTTCCACGGCCGCGTGCATAAGCCGATGGCCAAGGTGCTGGCGAAAGAACTCGACCCGTACAAGCTGCTCTTCATCGAAGAGCCGGTGCTGTCGGAAAACGCCGAAGCGCTGCGCGACATTGTCAACCAGACCAATACGCCGATCGCGCTGGGCGAGCGGCTGTATTCGCGGTGGGACTTCAAGCATATTCTGTCGGGCGGCTACGTCGACATCATCCAGCCGGACGCGTCGCACGCGGGCGGCATTACCGAATGCCGCAAGATCGCGTCGATGGCCGAAGCCTACGACGTCGCACTCGCGCTGCATTGCCCGCTCGGCCCGATCGCTCTGGCGACCTGCCTGCAGATCGACGCAGTGAGCTACAACGCATTCATCCAGGAACAGAGTCTCGGCATCCACTACAACCAGGGCAACGATCTGCTCGACTACATCAGGAACCCGGAGGTCTTCAAGTACGAAGACGGCTTCGTGTCGATTCCGCAGGGCCCGGGGCTCGGCGTCGAGGTCAACGAGGAGAAAGTGCGGGAGATGGCGAAGGTCGGCCACCGCTGGCGCAATCCGGTGTGGCGCCATGAAGACGGCAGCGTCGCCGAATGGTAATCAGGTGAAAGAACGCCGCCCGTGGGCGGCGTTTCCGATTGGCGCGGACGTTCGTGTTTTGACGTCGGCGTTTTCAAGCGTTCTCGTGAGACGCGCCGAGCGCGTTACGGTGACGTGACGCGCCTGGCGTCGCAGTTACGTAACATCCCGGACCGAAGGGCCCGAAACAGGCGCTTCCCAGCCCTTCCCCGCCCTGCAAACCTCCCCATAAAGCCTTATCCATCAAGGCTCTCGCACCGTTTGTTCGGCATCGGACATACGCATGGCCCACTCCTTGCTCAAATGCATTCAAACGACAAATGCATCGGGGTACATCATGGGCGAATTCCTTCCTGACTATCTGTTGCGCGAACAGGCCGCCGTCGGCGCGCTGGTGGTGTTCGGCGTGCTGCGCATCATCGGCGCGGCGCTGGCATTCGAGCGCGGCTGGCGCATCTCGACCGTCGAGAAATGCTTCATCGGCGCCGCGGTGGTCTACTGCCTGCCGCAACTGTTTGATCTGCTGACACATACGTACGGGATGCGCGCCGCCGGCGCCGAACTCGAAGGCAAAGCCGCGGGCTGCGCCATCGCGCTCTTTTGCGCGCCGATCCTCGGACATCGGCTCGGCTTCGAATAAGCGGAGGGCCATCATGCGGCTGCCCAGGCGTCTCACGAAGCGCACGAAACCCGCGTATCGCTCGGGCGACGTCCTGAAGCTCAAGTCAGGCGGCCGCCCGATGACCGTGACCTGGAGCGGGCCCGTGCTGTTCGCGCCGGGCAACTGGCTGATCTGCCAGTGGTTCAGCGACGCCGGCGAGTTGCAGCAGGAGATGTTTCCGGAGGAGACACTGGAGCGGGCAAGCCACATGGTCGCCGCCTGAAGAGCAGTAACGGATTGCCGGCGACCGCGAGGCGATTCCGTGGATTGCGCCGCACGTGTTTGCCGTGCGGCGCTTTTTGCGGCTTGCAGGACGCGTGCGAGTCTTCGCAGCACCGAGCCACGGCGGACGCGCCTGCGGCCCAGGCGGCATGGCGGCCTTCATGCCACGTGAGCCGCCCACCCTCTCGCGCCACGGCCTCAACCGAGCGCAGCAAACGCCGGCACGCTATGCGACAGCGCGGCCGCCACGACGAATGCGCCGATCATTGCCAGCGCTTCCAGATACAACACGTTGACGAACGTATGGGCGTCCATTGTCGAAGCCGTCCGGCGCAGGCGCGGCAGCGCCGAAAAGCGGTTGAGTCCGCCGAGCACGAGCGCGAGTGCGACAAGCGCGAGCTTGAGCATCAGCACATGGCCCCACGTGCTCAGCTCGATCGCCTCGAACGAGCCGCCCGAACCCCGCACCGCGTTGAAGATGCCGGAGAGCAGCACCAGCGCAACGGCCACCACCGAAACGTTCGACACCTGAGTCGCCGTGCGGATCAACATGCCGCGCGCGGTCGAAGTACCGAGCGCCGGCAGAACCGCAAGCCCCGCCGCCATCGCCAGCCCGCCCCACACGCTGGTGACGAGCACGTGCAGCGTTTGCATGGCGATTGCGGCCGAGGCGGGCCCGGCATCGGCCGCATGCCCTAGTGACGCCTTGCCCGCGGCGACCGCGATCACGGCCAGCCACAGCAGCGCATTGCGCAGCATGCCGGTATGACTGGCCATCGCCGTGCCGAGCAGCATCAGCGCGCCGGCAAACGCGAGGCTCCAGCCATAGCCGACATGGGTTTGCGTGAGCACGGTCGGCACCACGCCGATCGCGGCCGGCAATGCGACACCGCCCATCGACGCCGCCTGATACAACAGCCAGCCGAGATCCGCGAGCACCAGCACGACCGTGGCCGTCAACATCGAGCGTTGCGCGCGCAACCACGCGGGACGCGCGGGTGAGATCTTCTGCTGGGCGTCCTTCGCGAGCCACGCGCCGAGCAACGCGGAACCAACGGCAAACGCAAACGCGACATTCATGAGCGCGGCCATTGCGACCTGCCCGATCGAGAGTCCGTCGATGCTCATTTGACGATGAACGCAAAGTCGCCTTGGGTACGGTGGCCGTCCGTGGCTACCGCCGTCCAGTGCACCGCATAGCGCCCGGCGCCCAACTGCGGCAGCGGCAGATGCATGGCCCTGGCGTCGCTCGCGTCGACCTGCGACGCAGCCGGCGCGGCCGCGTTACCGCTCGCGTCGGCAAGCGCGATCTTGCTGAAAGCCGGTTCGAGCGGCTCAGTGAAATGGATCGTCACTTCGGTAGGCGCGACGACTTCGGCGTTTGCCGCGGGCTGGCTCGAGATCAGATGTGCATGGGCGAACGCCGTGGACGTCACGACTAGCGCCGCGGCGCCGAGCATCGACGCTCGCAGCGCCGGACGGGAAAATTTCGGTAGCTTCATGTGAGGCCGATAGGGGATGATCAGGAAAACAGTGGACGTTGGACCCGGGGCATTCCCGGCCGGGTGGAGGCCGGCGGGCCTGGAAGTGTACGCTTCGATGGCTGGTACGGGCATCGGTTCCACCTGCTTTGTGGATAGATCGTCTGCATTCGGCGCTTGCCCCTTGATTGCGCAGGCAAATTCAGATGATCGACAGGTAGCCCGAAGCAGCGCTGCGCGTCAAACTGTCGCATAGCTGTGACAGCCGGAACCTTCTCTAATGAGGCAAATAGTCACCATCACCCTTCGATGATAGAATGCTGCGTCGCCGCAGCGCCGGCTGCCCTTCACACCGAGCCGCTCGAAGTTCGGTCAGGTCCCCGATTTTGATGGAGTTACGCGTGTCTTCAAGACGCATTTTCCGCCCGTTGCTTGCCCTTCTGCTGATCGGCTCCGCGGGTGTCTATAGCGCTGCGAAAGCGCAGACTCAACCGAAGGCCCCCGACACGATGGAAGCGCGCGTGCAAGGCTGCACGGCCTGCCACGGCACTCACGGCCAAGGTACCGACAACGACTACTTTCCGCGCCTCGCGGGCAAGCCGGCCGACTATCTGTACAACCAGTTGCAGAACTTCCGCGAAGGGCGCCGCAAGTACCCGCCCATGAACTACCTCGTCACGTATCTCTCAGACGACTACCTTCATCAGATCGCCACGTACTTCTCGCAGCAGCGTCCGCCGTATCCGCCGCCGGCCAAGCCGACGGTGTCGGCGAGCACGCTCGCGCGCGGCCAGCAGATCGTGCTGAACGGCGACGCCTCGAAGCAGATTCCGGCTTGCGCGGCTTGCCACGGCAAGGGTTTGACCGGCATGGAACCGGCTATTCCGGGTCTGGTCGGTCTGCACTCCGACTACATCAGCGCGCAGCTCGGCGCATGGCGCTCGGGCTCGCGTCACGCCATTGCGCCTGATTGCATGCACACCATCGCCACGCGCCTGACTGATGAAGACGTGAACGCCGTTGCTGCATGGCTTTCCACGCAACAGGCTCCACAAAACCCCGTGCCGGCTCCGGCCCGCTCGATGAAGACTCCGCTTGCCTGCGGCAGCGAACCGCAATAAGGCACCGGGAGAGACACTCAAATGAAACGCAAGTCTTTGTTCGCCCTCTCGGCAGTCGTCGTCGTTGCGGCTGCCGCACTCGTTCCCGTCCTGTGGTCGGGCGGCGACAACCTGCATAACGGCACGGCCATGGCGGCAACGCCCGCCGACCAGGCCGCGCTGATCAAGAAAGGCGAGTACCTCGCCCGCGCCGGCGACTGTATCGCCTGTCACACGGTGCGCGGCGGCAAGCAGTTCGCCGGCGGCCTGCCCATGGCTACGCCGTTCGGCACCATGTTCACGCCGAACATCACGCCTGACGACCAGTACGGTATCGGCAAGTGGACGCAGGACGACTTCTACCGCGCCATGCACACCGGCCGTTCGAAAGACGGCAGCCTGCTGTATCCGGGCTTCCCGTTCACCAGCTACACGAAGGTCACGCGCGCCGACTCGGACGCGATCTACGCGTATCTGCGTTCGGTCACGCCGGTCAACGTGCCGAGCCGTCCGCACGAACTGAAATTCCCGTTCAACCAGCGCAACATGCTGATCGGCTGGCGTACGCTGTTCTTCCGTGAAGGCGAGTACAAGCCGGATCCGACCAAGTCGGTCGAGTGGAACCGTGGCGCTTACCTGATCGAAGGCCTCGGCCATTGCGGCATGTGCCACACGTCGATCAACGCGATGGGCGGCCCGGTCAGCTCGGCCGCGTTTGCCGGCGGCCTGATCCCGCTGCAGAACTGGTACGCGCCGTCGCTCACGTCGAACAAGGAAGCCGGCCTGGGCGACTGGGAAACCAAAGACATCGCCGATCTGCTGAAGACCGGTGTGTCGAACCGCGGCGCCGTGTTCGGTCCGATGGCTGAAGTGGTTCACAACAGCCTGCAATACATGTCGGACGAGGACATCAACGCGATGGCCACGTACCTGAAGACGATTCCGCAGAAGAGCGAAGCACCGGAACCGTTGCAGCTCGAAACGTCGGAAAAGTTCGGCGGCGAACTGTTGAAGCAAGGTCAGAAGATCTACGCTGACAACTGCGCGAAGTGCCACGCGGAAAACGGCCTCGGCATGCCGCCGGCCTTCCCGCCGCTCGCGAACAACCAGTCGATCCAGATGCCGTCGGCGGTCAACCCGATCCGTATGGTGCTGAACGGCGGTTACCCGCCGAGCACGGACGCCAACCCGCATCCGTACGGCATGCCGCCGTTCGCGCAAGCGCTGTCGAATCAGGAAGTGGCAGCCGTTGTGACGTACATCCGTATGTCGTGGGGCAACCACGGTACGGCCGTGTCGCCGCAGCAAGTGTCCGATTTGCGTTCGGCGCCGCTCGACTAAGCAGCGTTCGTTGCACCCGGGGCGCGGCCTGCGGAATTCGCGGCCGCGCCCTTCGTTTTTTCAGGACCGGTATCATATGGATATATATGTCCTTATGAAACCGCGCAGGAGGAAAGAGTCGTGCATGTCGGTGAGCGTTTCAACAGCATTACCCACCTCGTCGGCGCCGTGCTGTCGGTGGCGGGTCTTGCAACGCTCGTCACGATGGGCGCGCTCGACGGCGACGCGTACAAGGTAGTCAGCTTCAGCGTGTACGGCGCGATGCTGTTCGTGCTGTATGCTATCTCCACGCTTTACCACAGCGTGCGCAGTCCGCGCGTGAAAGCGGTCCTGCAGAAATGCGACCATTCGGCGATCTACCTGCTGATCGCCGGCAGCTACACTCCGTTCACGCTCGTCACATTGCGCGGACCGTGGGGCTGGTCGCTATTCGGCGTAAGCTGGGGGCTCGCCGCTCTCGGCATCGTGCAGGAATTGACGCTGGGGCGACGCACCCGCAGCGTTTCGATGGTGCTGTATGTGTTGATGGGATGGCTCGCGCTCGTTGCCGTCCGCCCGCTGGTGCAAGCCTTACCGGCAGCGGGTACCGCCTGGCTCGTGGCCGGCGGAGTCATCTACAGCGCCGGCATCTACTTCTTCATCAACGACGAGCGCATCCGGCACGGACATGGTATCTGGCACCTGTTCGTACTGGCGGGCAGTCTGTGTCAATTCGTCAGTGTTGCGCGCTACGTCGCGTGACATCCCACGGCGGCGAAATGCAACTTAAGGCCAGTCAACGTGTCTGCATAGCGCGTTGAAGCATTCGGCACGCGTTTCCCGCGTGCCGCCGATTTCTCTGCGACCGGAAGTGGGCTTGGGCCTCGAACACGCCATGCGGGCGTGTTCATGCCGCTTTTATGCCTGCCTTGGCCCATTTGTGCCGTTCGCGAAACTGCATTGCAAAGAGCTTTTATGTCTTTTGATTCTCTCGGCTTGTCCGAACCGTTGGTCCGCGCTGTACACGAACTTGGCTACACCACACCGACTCCGATCCAGACGCAAGCGATTCCCGCTGTGCTCAACGGCGGCGACCTGCTGGCCGGTGCGCAAACCGGCACCGGCAAGACCGCCGGCTTCACGTTGCCGATCCTGCAACGTCTGAACTCCTCACCCGCCGTTGCAAACGGCTCGGGCAAGCGCGCCGTGCGCGCGCTGATCCTCACGCCCACGCGTGAACTGGCCGCGCAGGTGGAAGAAAGCGTGCGCGCTTACGGCAAGTATCTGAAGCTGAAGTCGACCGTGATGTTTGGCGGCGTCGGCATCAATCCGCAGATCGGCGCACTGCGCAGCGGCGTGGATATCGTCGTCGCGACGCCGGGTCGTTTGCTCGACCACATGCAGCAGAAGACCATCGACCTGTCGCATCTCGAGATTCTCGTGCTCGACGAAGCCGACCGTATGCTCGACATGGGCTTCATCCACGACATCAAGCGGGTGCTCGCCAAGCTGCCGCCGAAGCGTCAGAACCTGCTGTTCTCGGCCACCTTCTCCGACGAGATCAAGACGCTCGCCGACAACCTGCTCGACTCGCCCGCGCTGATCGAAGTCGCGCGCCGCAATACGACGGCGGAATCGGTCGCGCAGAAGATTCACCCGGTGGATCGTGACAAGAAGCGCGAATTGCTCACGCATCTGATCAAGCAGCACAACTGGTTCCAGGTGCTGGTGTTCACGCGCACCAAGCATGGGGCCAATCGTCTTGCCGAGCAGTTGACCAAGGACGGCATCAACTCCCTGGCGATTCACGGCAACAAGAGCCAGTCGGCACGCACACGGGCGCTTGCCGAGTTCAAGGACGGCACGCTGCAGGTACTGGTCGCGACCGACATCGCCGCGCGCGGCATCGATATCGATCAATTGCCGCACGTGGTCAACTACGATCTGCCGAATGTGCCGGAAGACTACGTGCACCGCATCGGCCGCACGGGCCGCGCAGGCGCGACGGGCGAAGCAGTCTCGCTGGTATGCGTCGACGAACTGCAACTGCTGAAGGACATTGAGAAGCTGATCAAGCGTCCGGTGCCGCAGGAAGTGGTCGTCGGTTTCGAACCGGACCCGACCGCGAAGCCGGAGCCGATCCTGCGTCGCGGTCAGGGTGGTGGTGGCGGCGGTGGCCGCTCGCCGCGTCAGGGTCAAGGCGCACCGAAGCGTGACGATGCAAGGCGCGACGGAGCCGGTTCCGCGAAACCGGCGCAGCGGTCGGGTCAGCGCCCGGCGAACGGTCAACAGCAGCCGAAGCCGCAGGGTGCGAAGCCGGCCGGCAACGGCGGTCAGCCGCGTCGTGACGGCCAGCGTCATGACGACCGGCCGCGTGCCGTCGCGCATGAAGGCAGCGCTGCGCAGCATGCGCCGCGCAAGCCGCAGGCTGCGAAGCCGCAAGGCGGCAATCCGGGTGCGTTGCTGGGTGGCACTAAGCCGCGCAACGACGCGCCGCGCGGTGGCCAGCCCACGCGCAGTGGTCAGCGCGGGCGTTGAGGTTCTGCGTTGAGGTTCTGCGTTGAGGTTCTGCGTTGAGGTTCTGCGTTGAGGTTCTGCGCTGAGCCTTTGCGCTGAGCCTTTGCGCTGAGCCTTTGCGTTGAGCCTTTCCGCTGGGCCTTTGCGTTGAGGTTCCGTGTTGGGGCTCCGCTTCGAACCTTTGCGTTAAGCCTCTGCACTTAGATCCCAAGCGGCCGCCTTCCCCGGCCGCTGCCCTCACGCGAAGAAGGACTACCGGCCGGCCGCAGCCGCGGCTTGCTTCAGGTGCTCGATCTGTTGTTCCCATCGATCGAGCACCGCCTTTCCCTCCCCTTCCAGTTCGAACGTAATGCCGCTAGTCAGGCGCGCATAACGGACGTTTTGCGCCTCCGCGGTGTCGATCGAACCGTGCAGATAGACGAGCCCGCTGGCGTCGCCGGCAACGCTCGCCAGCGGCGTCATCAGCAGTTGCACCTGATAGAACGCTTCGTCGCAGACAAAGGTAAGCGCCGCCCGTCCGCTTTGCGCTATGGCGCGCGTCGCCCTCGCTTGCGGCCACAACGCGATGCATAGCGTGCGCGAATCCGGCGCATACAACTCGCCGACGCCGAGCAGCGACGTGCGCACATGGCCATTCGCATCGACGCTCAGCAACGACGCCGTAAAACCCGTCTTGCTCGCAAGCGACGAACCGTCGAACAAAACGCGCACGGCATCGGGCCATTCATCGAACACGTTGTGTTCGAGCGGACGTTCGGGGGCAGGAGTATCGCTCATCGTCTCGATCCGGTTAGAGGTGGACAAGTCTGGTCAACAAGTCCGGGGGAACAAGCCCGCATCATGCACCGGGAAGCAAATGGCCCGCATGAGCGGGCCATTTGCAACGCCGTACATCGACGCCGGACATCGACCGTGAATCAGCGGAAGAACACGTGCTGCGTAATCTTGGCGAGCGGGTAATGCACACCCGGCTGGATCCTCGCCGGCAGATCGAGCGGCTTGAGCAGCATCTTCACACACATGTCGGCCGACAGATTGCGCCGCACCAACGCATTGATACGTGCCGCGCGCTCGCGGTTATAGGCCGAGTCGTGCACGCGCTCCGGATAACGAACCGCGAAGACGTGCCGCAAGGCGATCTCGGAGTCCTCGTTCTTGATCTCTATGACGCGGCGCATCAGCGCGCCCAGCACAGCAAGCCGGCCGTTGCCTTCGATCTTGTTGTACTTCTTGAAGTACTTGAAAAAGTGCTTGTAGTGACGGACTTCGTCGGTGCGGATGTTGTCGGTGATCTGCTTGAGCACCGGCTCGTCCGAGCATTCGCCGATCGCGCGATACAGCGTTGCCGTACCGGTTTCCACCACGCAGCGCGCGACCATCTCGAGCGCGCGGGTCTTTTCGAAATCCTCCACTGAACAGGTCAGCGAGTACTCTTCCATGAAATTGCGAAACGCCGTGTCCCAGTCGAACTCGGGCCACACGTAAGCGATATACGTCTTGAGCGCGCGGCCGTGCTGCAGTTCTTCGGGCTCCCACTCCTGGTTGAGCCAGGCCGAGACTTCGGGATCGCCGTTGAAAAACGTGCTCAGGTTGCTGGTGTACAGATCGGAGCCGCTTTCGATAAACGAAGACGCGCACAGCAGCAGCAGCAAGTCTTCGTTAGCGACGGCCTTTTGCCGATCGATGCGGGTGAGGTCGATATCCTCGATCCGCCAGGGCATGACATGGTTCAGCTCAGTGTGCATCGTGTCTTGCTCCGAAAGCTGTATCGACTCGTGGAGCGTGCTCGAAACAGCCCGCTCTCGCCCGAACGGTCTGCCGTGTCAGATACAGCGCCTTGAATTAGAGTTAACCCCTTGTATCTTGCATCTTAGCCGGTGTTTCACAACTCTGCAGATAACCCAGCACAGACCATGCCGGTCCGCCGCAGTTCCAATTCCTCGATAGTCGAAACATTCAGTCGGACAAAATAGCGGCGTCAAGGCACAAAAAAAGCCAGCTCGAAGAGCTGGCTCAAGTCTGCAACGATGCCTCGCCGATCATGTCAGGCAGGCCCGTCGGCGCCTCGGTTCGGCGCCGGCCGCCTTGCCGGTCAGGCGGGCTGAACGCCCTGCATCAGACGCATGCGGCGCATACGCCAGGCTACGACGACGAGCGAGAGGCCCGACAGCACCGCGGCAATCAGCACGTAGTAACTTGGCGCAAGTTTGTCGCCGGTCAAATGAATGAACGTTTCGACAATCGTGGGCGCAAAGCCACCGAAGATCGTCACGCCAATGCTGTAACCGATTGAAAGACCCGTCGAGCGCACTTGGGTAGGAAAGATCTCCGACATCAACGCGGGCATGGGCCCGGAATAGGCCGCCTTGAAAATTCCTGCGGTGCCCTGCAACAGCAGCAGCCAGCCGATGGTCGGATGAGTCTGCAGCAGTGCGAACATCGGATAGATCAGCCCGCCCATCAGGATCGACGTGGTCAGCATGATGCGAATCCGGCCGATCCGATCGGACCATGCGCCCATGACTGGCGAAAGCAGGAATTGCAGGCCGCCGTTGAGCACCACCACGCCGAACGATGCCGCCGCCGGCATGTGCAACTGCTTGACCGCATACATCGGCATGTAGAGTTGCAGCACATACACACCGACCGTGGATTGCGCGACGATACCAACGGCGAGCAGCAGGTTGACCCACTGGCTGGCGAACGAGGCGTCCTTCTCGCCGCTCGCCTCCGTGCGCGCACCGCCAGCCTCACGCGCCTCGCGCAGCGCGAGGAATTCGGGTGTCTCGTCGAGATGCGAACGGATGTAATAGCCCACCGGGCCGACCAGCAAGCCGAACACGAACGGCATGCGCCAACCCCAGTCGTTCAGTTGCGCGGGCGGTAGCCACGCGGTCAGCAGCGAGCCGAACGCGGCCGCCGTGATCGCGGCGAGACCCTGGCTCGCGAACTGCCAGCTGGCGTAGTAGCCGCGGCGCGACGCGCTATGTTCGACCATGAAGGCCGTCGCGCTGCCGAACTCGCCGCCCACCGCGAAGCCTTGCACGAGCCGCGCGAGCAGAATCAGGATCGGCGCCGCCATGCCGATGGTTGCATATGGCGGCATCACCGCCATCGTGAAGGTGCCGACCATCATGAGCGCGATGGCGAGCGTCAGCGCCGCCTTGCGGCCTTTGCGGTCGCCGTAGATACCCAGTACGACCGCGCCCAGCGGCCGCATCAGGAACGAAATGCCGAAGGTGGCAATGGCGAGCAGCGTGGAGAGCCACTCGTCCTGCATCGGGAAAAACTCTTTGGCGATGATGGTCGCGAAGTATCCGTAGACCAGAAAGTCGAACCACTCGAGCGCATTGCCGACCGACGATGAAAACACGATCCGCCGTACCATCGCTTTGGAAAGCGGCGCAGTCGGGGAATGCGCGGAAGTGGTCGCCGACGGCGACGCGGGGGTCTGCATGATATCTCCTGCCTGTCTGATGCTGATGCCCGATACCGGGTGTGCCAGAAGCGCCGCTGGCGTCCGGTGTAGCTGATTCGCGCGATACCTTGCCGCGGCAGTCGATCAATCGCGCCGCCGCGAGCGATGCACGAAGCCTCGCGTGCGTGCGCGGCGAAGCGCCGCCTCAACGGGCGGCCGTTTCGCTGATGGATGCCTTTTCTAGAACCCGGCGGCCAACCCGTCGCGGCGGCTGTCGCTCGCCGCCACATAGCCGCGCTCCGGATCGTTGCGATCGAGCTTCCAGATGTACTGGCCGGAGCCGAAGTCCATGTACGGATCGTCGACCGACTTGATGGTGTGGCCGAGCTTCTGCAAGGCCTCGGCGGTCTTCGGATCGAGCGTCGATTCGATGTCGATCGTGAAGTCGCGATTGACCTTCCAGCGCGGCGCGTCGCACGCGGCCTGCGGCTGCTGACCGTAGTCGAGCATCCGCACGATGGATTGCAGATGACCTTGCGGCTGCATGTCGCCGCCCATCACGCCGAAGCTCATCACCGCTTCCTGCTGCCCGTTCACCTGCTGCGTGAGGAACGACGGGATGATCGTGTGGAACGGCCGTTTGCCGCCTTCCACCACGTTCGGCGACTTCGGATCCATCGAGAAACCGCAGCCGCGATTCTGCATGGCGATGCCGCTATCCGGCACCACGATGCCCGAGCCGAAGCCCATGTAGTTCGACTGGATGAAGCTGACCATCATGCCGCGCTCGTCCGCCACCGACATGTAGATGGTGCCGCCGGCCTTCGGCATGCCGAAGTTGAAGTGCGTGGCGCGCTTGTGATCGATCAGTTTCGCGCGCGAGGTGAGGTATGCGTCGTCGAGCATCTGCTCGGGCGTGACGTCCATCGAACGCGGATCGGCAACGTAGCGGTAGACGTCGGCGAACGCCAGCTTCATCGCTTCGATCTGCAAGTGCTGCGACTCGACGTTGTCGACCGCCAGCTCCTTCACGTCGAATTTTTCGAGGATGCCCAGCGCGATCAGCGCCGCAATTCCCTGCCCGTTCGGCGGAATCTCGTGCACCGTGTAGCCGCGATAGTCCTTGCTGATCGGCTCGACCCAATCCGCGCGGTAGTTGCGCAGATCGTCGGCGGTCAGCGCGCCGCCGCCTTCGCGCGAAAATGCGGCGATCCGTTCGGCGATTTCACCCTCGTAGTACGCGCGCGGGCCCTGCTCGGCGAGCTTGCGCAGCGTCTTCGCATGGCCGGGAAAGCGCACCAGCTCACTCACTTCCGGCGCGCGGCCGCGCGGCATGAAAGTTTGGGCGAAGCCCGGCAGGTCCTTCAGTTCCGGCACGGCTGCCGCCCACTTGTAGGCGACGATGCTCGCCACCGCATGCCCGCGCTCGGCGATTTCGATGGCCGGCTCCATCAGGTCGGCGAACGGCAGCGTGCCGAATTTCTGATGCAGCGCCTCCCAGCCGGCGATCACGCCCGGCACCGTCACCGCGTCCCAGCCGCGCTTGGGCTGCTTCGCGAGACCGTTTTCCTCGCCGTATTTGCGCTTGAAGTAGTCGACGTTCCACGCCGCCGGCGACACACCCGAGGCGTTCAGGCCATGCAGCTTCTTGCCGTCCCACACCAGCGCGAAGGCGTCGCCGCCAAGCCCGCACGATACCGGCTCGACCACCGTGATGGCGGCGGCGGCCGCGATCGCCGCATCGACGGCATTGCCGCCTTTCCACAGCATGCGCAGCCCGGCTTGCGCGGCGAGCGGATGCGAAGTCGAAACGATGTTGCGCGCGAACACAGGCAGACGCGGTGTCGGGTAAGGGTTTTGCCAGTTGAAGCCAGTCATGTCGAACACTCTAGAAAGCGCGGCCCGGCTTGCGGAACGCGGAACCAATGGAAACGGGGCGAATGGGGTAGATGGAGTGAAGCACAAGTCAACGCGGAATTCGGGATTGCATCGTGATCCGGCCCAAAAAACAAATTCATTTATCAAATGAATAAATGCGCAAAACGCCTGAATGGATCGTGCCGCCGTCGTGTTGCATCTCATGCATGTCGCACGACTTGGCAGACAGTGCGCGCGATGGTCTTACAATACGCTCACCCCGTTCGCTCACCCCGTTCGCGCATCACCCGCCCACCGGTCGAGCCCTGGCGCGCCGGCGGCGGGCAGCGCCGACAAAAATCCCACGAACCGAGACACATGACCCGAGACCCCCGCCTGACTCTCAATGCCCGGCAACAGGAACTGCTGGAGTGGGTGCAACGCGACGGCTTCGTGACCGTGGACGACCTCGCGGCGCACTTCGACGTGACGCCGCAGACGATCCGCCGCGACGTCAACTGGCTCGCCGACATGAATCTGCTGCGCCGTTATCACGGCGGCGCCAGTCTTCCGACCAGTTCCGAAAACGTCTCCTACACTGCGCGTCAGCGCATGTTCCACGAAGAAAAGCGGCGCATTGCGGCGCTAGTGGCCACTCACATTCCCGATCAGGCCTCGCTCTTCATCAACCTCGGCACCACCACGGAGGAAGTGGCTCGCGCGCTCAATCGCCACCGCGGGCTGCGCGTGATCACCAACAATCTGAACGTCGCCAGCATGATGAGCGGCTATCCGGATTGCGAGGTGCTGGTGACGGGCGGCATCGTGCGGCCGTGGGACAAAGGGATTGTCGGCGAACTGGCGATCGATTTCATCCGCCAGTTCAAGGTGGACTTTGCGATCGTCGGCACGTCGAGCATCGAAACGGACGGCACGCTGCGCGACTTCGACACGCGCGAAGTTCGCGTGGCCGAAGCGATCATCCAGCACGCGCGCACCGTTTTCCTCGCCGCCGACAACTCGAAATTCGGCCGCCCCGCGCTGGTTCGCCAAGGCCATCTCGATCAGATCGACGCCCTGTTCACGGACATGGCGCCGCCCGCCGCGATGACCGAAACGCTCGCCGCCGCCAACTGCCAAGTATATGTGGCCGAGTGAGGCCAGGCATTCTCCGCCATGCTGCAGCGCACGAAAAACTTCGAGTGAAATCAAGGAACTGACGGCGGCTCCCAACCGCCGCTGAGGCGCCCAATTGTCAAAGGGAAAATTTACTGGGGCCGATTTGGTGTTTAACGTGCGGTTGACTACACTCCAGTTCCCCGGCGTTCGTTGCGCGTTCCGCGTAGCGCCGGTTGCGTGAAACTGTCGTGAGCCGTACCTCCCGCCTGATCCTTTGCGGACTCACTGGCTTGAGCCAGTCGCCGGCAAGGCCGTCCGCGTTTGCCTGACATGGAGAGAACGATGCTGAGTCCGCATGAATTCGCTACGTTGTTGCTCGTCAAGGACGCTCCCAATCAGGTCGACATGGAGCGAGAAGAACTCGACGCCCTGCTGGAACGTCAGTTGGTGGAACTGGAACGGCTCGCGTCAGGCAACGAACAATGGCGCGTGACTGAAACCGGCGACAGCGCATTGCGGGCCATCAAGCGTCTTTCCTAGTTTTCCCGGTTTCACCGCGTCTCTCCGTTGAACGGGCAGTTTATGTCCCAAAAGGGGAGAGGCGCGCAGCACACGGCGCTTTGATCGCGCGGTTGTGCTGCGTTGAGACCGCCCAAATATTCTTCGCGTGAAAAGCAGGACGCCACCTAGCGTCCTGCTTTATTGTGCCCGCCTCATTTACGCAGTAAATTGACGCGACGGACTTTCTGCCTTCGCGCATGCCCAAAACGCTCTCCCCCGACGACATTCGCCAATTCCGCGAAGCCATGCGGCATGTGGCCGAGAATGCGTTCGCCACGCGCGGCGCCGAGGGCGTGACGATGCGCGAACTGGCAAAAGAACTGCGGTGTAGTGCCATGACGCCCTATCGCTACTTCCGCGACAAGGACGAGATTCTCGCGATGGTCCGCTCAGCCGCATTCAATCGTTTCGCGGCACGCCTCGAAGCGGCAGCGGAGGCCGCCACGGAAACGGATCATTCCGTGGTGAGCGAAGCCTACGTCGCTTTCGCACTCGACGAACCGCACGCCTACCGTTTGATGTTCGACCTGACCCAGCGGGACAGCGTCTACCCGGAACTCGCCGCGGCGTCACAGCGCGCGTGGCGCATGCTCGGCGCGCATTTCGAGCGGCTCGTCGCGGCGGGCATTCTGGAAGGCGATCCACGGCTGATCGGCTACGCGTATTGGGCCAGTCTGCACGGCTTCACCATGCTGGCGCTGGCCGATCAGTTGCCGTTGCCGCAGGCGCAACAACCCGACGCCCTCAATACGCCGACGCGCGAAGCCGTATTCGCGCAAATTCGCCGCATGCTGTGGCGCGGCGCGCAGCCGCAGCGCGGCTAGCGCCGGCTACGCGCAACGCCGTTCAGCCAACGGCGGCGCTCGGCAAGACAGCAGGCGCACGCGCCAGGCTCAGCCGTTACGCAAGGTCGGATCCACAGCCGCGCGCCAGCTCAACGCCCTGGCGCGCTGGTCGGTGAAGAACGTCACCCACTGATTACGGATTTGCGGATCGGTGCTCGCGCCCTGGCTCGTGTAACGCTGCGCGATCGACGTCTGGAATGCACAGAAATCGTCCTTCGACAACTTGCCGTGCCGGTTCGCCACATACGCGTCGAACATGGCCGCGTAGACGCCTTGGGCGTCGTTGCCATAGTCGACTGTCTGGGCGCTGCACATCTGTTGCAACGACACGAACGACGGTGCGCCCCTCGTTCCGCTCAGGCTCGGCGAGCTGACGCACCCCGCGAGAAGCGCTGCGGCGCCGATCATCAAAAGTCCACGCATGAATTCACCTCGAAATGGCTGCTGCCGAGAGTATCGTCCGTGGCTGCGCGTTGCGCCACTACCCGGACGACCGTTAGAGGGTCAGCCAGGCAATCCGAACTTTACTTTTTCGAATATGTTCATTAAAGTTCGCAAACGAACACTATCGGTTCGATAGATTTTCCAAACGGCTTTCCAGATCGACGTAGGGGACACAGCAGGTGACGCAAGGCTCAAGATACGATTTGCTCGTGGTGGGCGGCGGGATCAACGGCGCCGGCATCGCTCGCGACGCGGCGGGCCGCGGCCTGTCGGTTCTGCTGTGCGAACAGGACGATCTGGCGGCGCATACGTCGTCGGCCAGTACCAAGCTGATTCACGGCGGGCTGCGCTATCTGGAATACCGCGAGTTCGGGCTGGTGCGCAAAGCCCTGCAGGAGCGCGAAACGCTGTTGCGCGCCGCGCCGCACATCATGTGGCCGCTGCGCTTCGTGATGCCGCACATGCCCGACCTGCGCCCGGCCTGGCTGATCCGCGCCGGTCTGTTCCTGTACGACCATCTGGCCAAACGCGAACTGCTGCCCGGCTCGCGCGGCATCGTGATGCGCAACCATCCGGCGGGCGCGCCGCTCGTCGATTCGATCAAGCGCGGCTTTGTGTACTCGGACGGCTGGGTCAACGACGCGCGGCTGGTCGTGCTGAACGCGCTGGATGCCGAGGAGCGCGGCGCGAAAATTCTCACCCGCACGAAACTGTTGAGCGCCGTGCGCGCCGGCGGCGAATGGCGCGCGCAACTCAAACGCGCCGACGGCACGATTCTGGACGTGCGCGCCGCCTCGATTGCGAATGCCGCGGGGCCGTGGGTCGGCGAACTGCTGCAAGGCGCGCTCGGCCGCGCGGCGTCGCACAGCGTGCGGCTCGTGAAAGGCAGCCACATCGTCACGCGGCGTCTGTTCGAACACGACCACGCGTACATCTTCCAGAATCCGGACAAGCGGATCATCTTCGCGATTCCGTACGAACACGATTACACGCTGATCGGCACAACGGATCTCGAATATCGCGGCGACCCGTCGCAAGTGGCGATAAACGCCGAAGAAACGCAATACCTGTGCGACTCGATCAACCGCTATTTCAAGCAGAAGATCTCGCCGGCCGACGTGCGCTGGACCTATTCGGGCGTACGCCCGCTGCTCGAAGAAGAAGGCGCGGACAACCCGTCCGCGGTCACGCGCGATTATTCGCTTGAACTCGACGCGCCCGCCGGTGAAGCGCCTCTGCTGTCGGTGTTCGGCGGCAAGATCACCACCTTCCGCAAACTGGCGGAAGAAGCCGTCGACCAACTCGCGCATGCGCTGCATCACGACGCATCGTCATGGACAGCCGGCGCGCCATTGCCCGGCGGCGATATGCCCGGCGCCAACTTCGAGCGCTTTCTCGGCGAATTCAGGCAGCAGCATGCATGGTTGCCGGCCGACCTCGCGCACCGCCTCGCCCGCGCCTACGGCACACGCGTCAAGCATGTGATCGGCAATGCGCGTTCCGTGGCCGAGCTCGGCCGCGCCTTCGCGCCCGGTCTTTACGAAGCGGAACTGACTTACCTGCGCGATACCGAATGGGCGCGCAGCGCACAAGACGTGTTGTGGCGCCGATCGAAACTCGGCTTGCACGTCGAACCGGGCACGCTCGATTCGATCACACGCGATATCGACGCATGGTTCGCCCGCGAACCCGCGCGACAGAGCGCATAGTCAGACATCGGCACGCGGCGCGCGCTGCATTTGAACGAACCGGATTGCTTCACCCCTCGGCTGGAACAAGCCGGGACGCATCACCACAAACTGTTGCAGCCCGCTTAAAACAACAAGCCGTTCCCGTCGCCGGCTACCCCGCTGGCGATTCATGAAACGCATGGAGAAGAGACAATGCAGGATCAGTACATTCTCGCGCTTGACCAAGGCACCACCAGCTCGCGCGCGATGCTGTTCGATCGGCTCGGCAATATCATGTCGACCGCCCAGAAGGAATTCCAGCAAATCTACCCGCGCCCGGGCTGGGTCGAACACGATCCGCAGGAAATCTGGTCGACCCAGGCCGGCGTCGCCGCCGAGGCCGTGACGCGCGCCGGCATGAACGGCACCTCGATCGCCGCGATCGGCATCACCAACCAGCGCGAAACCACCATCGTGTGGGATCGCGAAACCGGCCATCCTGTCTATAACGCGATCGTCTGGCAGGATCGCCGCACCGCGGACTTCTGCGACCTGCTCAAAGAGCAGGGGCTCGAAGAAAAAGTTCGCGCAAAAACCGGCCTGCCGATCGACTCGTATTTCTCGGCCACCAAGATCCGCTGGATTCTCGACAACGTCGAGGGCGCGCGCGAAAAAGCCAAACAGGGCCGTCTTGCGTTCGGCACCGTCGATAGCTGGCTGGTGTGGAATTTCACCAAGGGCGGCCTGCACATCACCGACGTCACCAACGCGTCGCGCACGATGCTGTTCAACATCCACTCGCTGAAGTGGGACGACGAACTGCTCGAAGCGCTCGACATTCCACGCAGCATGCTGCCGGAAGTGCGTGCTTCGTCGGAAACGTACGGGCCGACCAAGACCACCGTGTTCGCTTCGAAGATTCCGCTCGCGGGGATCGCCGGCGATCAGCACGCCGCGCTCTTCGGCCAGATGTGCACGGAGTCGGGCATGGTGAAGAACACCTACGGCACGGGCTGCTTCCTCGTGATGAACACCGGCGACAAGCCGATCGAATCGAAGAACAATCTCGTCACCACGATTGCCTGGCAGATCGGCGACCAGATCAATTACGCGCTGGAAGGCAGCATCTTCATTGGCGGCGCGGTAGTGCAATGGCTGCGCGACGGCCTCGGCATCATCAAGAACGCCGCTGAAATCGAAACGCTGGCGCGCAGCGTGCCGCATTGCGACGGCGTGTATCTGGTGCCGGCCTTCGCCGGCCTTGGCGCACCGCACTGGAATGCGCGCGCTCGCGGCACGCTGTTCGGCGTGACGCGCGGCACGTCGTCGGCGCATATCGCACGCGCCGCGCTCGACTCGATCGCCTATCAATCGCTCGACGTGTTGAAGGCGATGGAAGCCGACTCCGGCATTCGCATCGGCGAATTGCGAGTGGACGGCGGCGCCTGCGCGAACAATCTGCTGATGCAATTCCAGGCGGACATTCTCGGCGTCGACGCCGTGCGCCCCAAGGTGTCGGAAACGACCGCGTTGGGCGCCGCTTATCTGGCCGGTCTCGCGGTGGGTTACTGGAAAGATGTCGACGAGCTGCAAAGCCAGTGGAAACTCGACCGCCGCTTCACGCCCGCCCTGCCGCACGCCGAGGTCAAGGCATGCCTCGACGGCTGGAAGCGTGCGATCCGCGCCGCGAAGGCCTGGGCCGATACGCCCTGAGCGCGTTTTTCCAGCACGCCTGTCTCGACATAAGAAGCCGCTTATCCCGCGGCTTCCCCGACAACTATAGTTCGGATAACCAACGATGCATCCTTACATTGCGGAATTCATCGGCACGGCGCTCGTGGTGCTGCTCGGCGACGGCGCCGTTGCCAACGTGCTGCTTGCGCGGACCAAAGGCAAAGGCGCGGATCTGATCGTGATCGTGATGGGTTGGGCGATGGCCGTGTTCATCGCCGTCTACGTCACCGCGTCCTTCAGCGGCGCGCACCTGAATCCTGTCGTGACCGTCAGCCTCGCGCTGGCCGGCAAGTTCGCGTGGGCCAAAGTGCCGGGCTATGTGGCCGCGCAGATGCTCGGCGGCATGGCCGGCGCGCTGCTCGTGTGGGTCGCCTATCGCCAGCACTTCGCGAAAGAAGGCGATGCCGACGTAAAGCTCGGCGTGTTCTGCACCGCGCCGGCGATTCGCAGCGTGCCGCATAACCTGCTCACCGAAATGATCGCCACCTTCGTGTTGATTCTCGGCGTGCTGTATCTGGCTTCGCCGCAAGTCGGCCTCGGCGCGCTCGACGCGCTGCCGGTCGGCCTGCTGGTGCTCGGCATCGGCATCTCGCTCGGCGGCCCGACCGGCTACGCGATGAGTCCCGCACGCGACCTGTCGCCGCGTTTGATGCACGCGCTGCTGCCGATTCCGGGCAAGCGCGATAGCGACTGGCACTATGCGTGGATTCCGGTTTGCGGTCCGCTGCTGGGCGGTGCGGCGGCAGCGTGTCTGTATTTGTACCTGCACGTGCATTGATCCGGGCGCGCGCTTAAGACCCGCCTCAGGGGCATGTCAAGGACGCGCCCGAGGCGCGACGGAAAGCGGCGGCGCCGCGCGGGCGGCGCCAAAGCACGTATCATGACGCTTTCACTCTGTGCGCATGCGCTTGCAATCGCCTTGCCCCATGCGCTTCGCTTTCCGTTTCCAGGCATGATCGACCACCTCATCTGTGACTGCGACGGCGTGCTCGTCGACAGCGAAATCATCGCTGACCGCGTAATGCTCGAAACGCTGAGCGCCACGTTCCCCGGCCTCGAATTCGAACCCATCGTCAAAACGGCCTTTGGCCAGCAAACGTCGCGCTTTCTCGAAGGCATCGAGAGGTCGTTCGATATCACGCTGCCCGCCAATTTTTTCGACACTATCGAACACAACGTCGAGCTCGCGCTCGCGGCTTCGCTCAGCCCGATCAACGGCGTGCGCGACGCGTTGCAACGAGTCGCCTTGCCGGCCGCCGTCGTCTCGAACAGCCGCATGACGCGCGTGAATGCATCGGTGCGGCGCGCGGGTCTGCAGCAGATTTTCGGCGAACGCATTTTCAGCGCGGAACAGGTGGCCCGCCCGAAGCCTTATCCCGACGTGTATCTGTTCGCCGCGAAGACGCTGGGCGTGGAGCCGTCACGATGCGTCGTGGTGGAAGACAGCGTGGCGGGTTTGAATGCAGCGCGGGCGGCGGGTATGAAAACGATCGCTTTCGTCGGCGCGAGCCATATTCCCGATGGCTACGCGGACGCGCTGCGCAAGATGGGCATGACGCGCATCATGCAGCATATGGATGAATTGCCCGCGCTGGTCGAAGCGGGCATGCGCGGCGAATTCGGTGACGTGCAGTCGTAGCCGTTCGCGGCGATAAGAAAGCCGGTAGTTCAATGAAGACTGCCGGCTTTTTTTGCCTCAACGCATGAGACGAGACGCAATAACGTATGCACACGTCACCTCACGCCCGCACACTCCTCGCGTATCAAGCCTCGTCGGCCACGCATTCGCGCGCCTGCGCCAGCGCCTGACGAAACTCCACCAGCTCGGCGATGGTCAGCATCGGCAGATTGTGTTGCGTGGCGAAGCGCTCCACGTCCGCGCCGCGCGTCATCGTGCCGTCCGCGTTCATCAGCTCGCACAGTACGCCGGCCGGCTTCAGACCCGCGAGAATCGCCAGGTCCACCGTGCCTTCGGTGTGACCGCGGCGCGCGAGCACGCCGCCGGGTTGCGCACGCAACGGGAACACATGGCCGGGACGCACGATATCGGCGGGCTTCGCCGTATCGGCAATCGCGGCGCGAATCGTCGTCACGCGATCGAGCGCGGACACGCCGGTGGTCACGCCCTCGCGTGCTTCGATAGAAACCGTGAACGCGGTGCCGTGACGGCTTTCGTTGTTGACGGCCATTGGCGGCAGTTCGAGCGCGCGGATCTTCTCGTCGGGCAGGCACAGGCACACAATGCCGCTGCATTCGCGGATCAGCAACGCCATGGTTTCGACGGGCAGACGCTCGGCGGAGACGATCAGATCGGCTTCGTTCTCGCGGTCGTGGTCGTCTTGCAGCACGACGGCGCGGCCATCGCGCATTGCTTGCAAGGCGGCGGCGATACGCGGCGGAACGGCTTCGGTGTCGAGCAGCGGGAGATCGAGGAATGCGCTATCCGCAATCGTCGAAGGAGCAGGAAAAGTAGCAAAAGACATAGTTGAAACGCTCATCGCAAAAGTTGGGCGAGAAACGTTTCAGGGCATTGCAAACAGACAAAGACGCACCGTTGAGCGCCGCGCAAGGCAGCGTTCGCGCACCGCCCGAAGCTGCAAGCGGCGCCACGGAAACGAACGTGACTATCTGCACATCTTCTTCCATCCGGACTCTAACCGTCGGCTCTGGCTTCTCACCAGATCTGCTGACCCCATGTCGACCAGAGTTGGTGCTTTAGCTGTCGGCCGGAGTTCACGCTTTAGCGCGTTACTCCGGTCCCATGCAAAGCACTGACTCGGGTCCCATGCAACGTAGTTGCACAGATCCAAACACCTTGACGACGCGGGCGCTCGCGGGCTCGCCGGCTCACGCTCTCGCGTTGCCGGCATACCGCCGGTGGGGAATTTCACCCCGCCCTGAAGACGCACTGATTGCCGGATCAACCGGCTGGCAAAGCATACAACAGTCGCGCCGCCCATGCAGCGCAACCCTACTGGTCAGACGGTAATCCCGGATTGCGGGCTCACGCGTCTGCGAACACGAGTCAAACCGGCGCAGCCTCGCGGGCCGGCTCGGCGTGCGCGGGCACGTCCCAGCGCGGCGGCGTCTCCGCCTTCAGCGTCACGCGAAACGCGCGCGCTTCCGTGTCGCCGGGATTGCGCAGGCTGTGCGGCTGGTCGGCGTCGAACACGATCGCGTCGCCGGTGGCCAGCAACTGGCGCTGATCGTGCACGCTGACTTCCAGCGTGCCTTCGCTCACCACCAGATTCACCGTCGTGCCCGGCGCGCGGCGCGTGCCGGCCTCGGTGTGCAACGGCGCGATACGCAACTCGTGAAACTCGGCGGCGGTCGGCTCGGCGTCGGGGTAAAGCGGCCGTGCCGAATAGCGGCCGTTCGAACTGACGAGGCGCGACGAACGCTCCGCCGGCAAATGCTCGAAGCCGTTGGTGGCGTGACGGCGCAGGAAGGCCGCCACCGACACCTTCAACGCGGCGGCCACCTTGCACAGCACCTTGATGGACGGCACGCTGCGCGCCGACTCGATTTGCGCGAGCATGGCGCGCGAGACGCCGGACGCGCGGGCGAGAGCGTCGAGCGACAGTTGCCGTTCGGCGCGTAGGCGGGCGAGATTCACGCCGACCAGATGTTCCAGTGCATCGAAGGGTTCTGCGGCACGCGGCGACGCATCGGTGTCAGCCGTGGGATCGCGAACCAGCGCAAGCGGGGAATGCATGATTGCCTCCAGAAGCGCCGCCGGACGGCGGGCAAGCGGTTAGTGCAAGCAAGATAGCATTGCGTCCCGCCGCGCCCAACGAAGTTATCTTCACACTGTTATCAGCATTGCGGAGGACGTTTTCCGCAATGCTTGTGCGAATTTTTCATAAGGGCGTCCCCACGGTCGATTCACCGGCCGTCACGCGTTCACGCGCCCTGCGCCACGCTCGCCGCCGGTGCATCCATGCGCGCCGCCAACCACGTCAACAACAGCGCCGCCACGCTGACAGCGGCCGCGACCCACGGCAGGGTATCGAGCGAATGGCCGTGATTGATCACGAGTCCGCCGAGCCACGCGCCGCCCGCGTTGCCGACGTTGAACGCACCAATGTTCAACGTCGAAGCCAGATTCGGCGCCGCGGCGGCCTTCTCGACCACGCGCATCTGCAAAGGCGGCACCGTCGCGAAGGCGGCAATGCCCCACACGAAAATGGTGATCGCCGCCGCTACCTGCGAATGACTGGTGCGCGCGAAGATCGCCATCACCACCGCGAGCGCGACCAGAATGCCCATCAGCGAAGGCATCAGCGCGCGGTCCGCCAGCTTGCCGCCCACCGTGTTGCCGATCGTAAGACCCACGCCGAACAGCACCAGAATCAGCGTGACGCCGCGCGGCGAGAAGCCGCTCACCTGTTCGAGAATCGGCGCGATATAGGTGAACACGACGAACACGCCGCCGAAGCCGAGCACCGTCATCGCAAGCGCGGTCCACACTTGCGGATCCTTCAGCACGCGCACTTCGTGACCGAGCCCGGCCGGACCGGCATCGTGACGATTCGGCAGCAGCGCCGTGACGCCCGCGAGCGACAGCACGCCGAAGCCGCTGACGATCCAGAACGCCGCGCGCCAGCCGAACTCCTGACCGATGAAGGTGCCGAACGGCACGCCGAGCACGTTCGCCAGCGTGAGGCCGGTGAACATCAGCGCGATCGCGCTCGCGCGCTTTTCGGCCGGCACGAGCGAAGCCGCCACCACCGCGCCGATGCCGAAGAACGAACCGTGCGCGAACGAGGTCACCACCCGCGCGATCATCAGCACGGAATAGCTCGACGCGATCGCGCACAACGTATTGCCGACGATGAACACGCCCATCAGCAACTGCAACGCCAGCTTGCGCGGCATCTTGCTGGTCACCACCGCGAGCAGCGGTGCGCCGACGGCGACGCCGAGCGCATAACCGCTCACCAGCAGGCCCGCCGATGGAATCGACACGGCCAGATCATGCGCGACCTCGGGCAGCAAGCCCATGATGACGAATTCGGTCGTGCCGATCGCGAATGCGCTAATCGCCAGCGCCAATAATGGAATGGGCATTTGTCTTCTACTCCAGCGTTTAAGGTTGAGCGTGATGCAGCGCCGTCACGAATTCGACGACGACGCCCGGCGCGAGCGCCACGAAGAGTTGCGCCTGCGCCTCTTGCGGACCCATCTGCGGCACATGCGCCGTTTGATAGTCCACGCCGTGTACGCGCAAACGGCCGAGCAGCGCCTGCCATTCGGCGGCACTCTCCATCCGGAACGCGATGTGGTCGATACGCGGCGCCGTCCTGCCGGGCGAGGCAGGCGCCGTCGCGTCGATCAGATGAATCAGCGGGCGGCCGTTCGCGTACAGCCAGTAGCCGTCGATCGAGAACGGCGGACGCGCGCCCTCGGTCAGCCCGGCAATATCGACGAAGAAACGTCGGGCGGACTCGAGGTCGGCGGTAACGATCGTTGCGTGATCGAGTTGCATGGCGTGGGCGGCATCAGGGATTTCGATGCAGCATTGTCGAGGACACACAGTGATTTGATAATTGGCGTAGCATTTGAAGCATTTTCAAATTCTGTTTGAAAGCGCCACTCCATGGATAACCTCGGTGACATTCGCCTGTTCGTCGAAGCGGCGCAGCAAGGCAGTCTGTCGGCGGCGGGCCGCAAGATGGGCCTGACGCCGGCCGCCGCCAGCGCGCGCCTCGCCAAACTCGAAGCCGGCCTCAAGGCGCGTCTGTTCGAACGCACCACCCGTCAACTCAGGCTCACCGACGAGGGCCGGCTGTACCTGAATTGCTGCCGCCAGGCGCTGCAATCGCTCGACGACGCAGAAGCCGCCCTGCAAGCCGGCCAGGGCGTCGTGCGCGGCAAGGTGCGGGTGTCGGCCACCTCGGACTTCGGCCGCAATCTGCTGATGCACTGGCTCGACGAATTCAACGCGCTGTATCCCGAAGTCACCTTTGCGCTGACGCTGTCGGACTCGCTGGCGAATCTGGTGCAGGAAGATATCGATCTGGCGATCCGCTTCGGCGTGCCGCAGGACAGCTCGCTGGTCGCCCGCAAGCTGGCGCCGAACCGGCGCGTGCTGTGCGCGTCGCCAGAGTACATCGCGCGCAAGGGCGAGCCGAAGGATCCGCACGATCTGGCAAATTTCGACTGCATCGTGCTGGCCACCGCCACCGGACTGGCGAACGAGTGGCGCTTCACGCGCGGCGACGAGGTGCAGCACTACACCGTGCCGTTCGAAACCGCCCGCGAGACCAACGACGGCGCCGTCGCCCGCGAATGGGCGCTGCGCGGCTACGGCATCGCGATCAAGTCGATGTGGGACGTGGAAGCGGACCTGCGCGCCGACGGCCTGAAAATCCTGCTGCCGGAATGGCGTTATCCGGACGCGCCGCTGCACGCGCTCTACCATCGCAACCGCTTCATGGCGCCGCGCGTGCGCGTATTGCTGGATTTCCTGAGCGAGCGTTTCGCACAGGTGTCGGACGAACTGGAAGGTCTGCTGGGCTTGCCGCCGGAGCGGCCGGGCGGCCAGGCGGGCGCGGAAACCGCGTCGCGCGAAGGGCTATAATAATGAGCTGCGCTGCAAACGTGCGCCGCAACTCGCCCGACAGTGGCCCAAAGCGCCGCCCCGCGGCCCGCCCGCACGTTTCGCCCCTCTTCACCTTTTAAACGACGCCCCCAGGTTAACCACTGCGACCGGCGAAATTAGATGACCAAGAAAGTTTATGTAAAGACCTTTGGCTGCCAGATGAACGAGTACGACTCCGACAAGATGGTCGACGTACTCGGCGCGGCTGAAGGACTCGTCAAGACCGACACGCCGGAAGACGCGGACGTCATTTTGTTCAACACGTGCTCGGTGCGCGAAAAGGCGCAGGAAAAAGTCTTCTCCGACCTCGGCCGTGTACGCGAGCTGAAAGAAGCGAATCCCAATCTGATCATCGGCGTGGGCGGTTGCGTGGCGAGCCAGGAAGGCGCCTCGATCGTTGCACGTGCACCTTATGTCGATCTGGTGTTCGGTCCGCAAACACTGCACCGCCTGCCGCAAATGATCGACAAGCGCCGCGAAAGCGGCCGCGCGCAAGTGGACATCTCGTTCCCGGAAATCGAAAAGTTCGATCATCTGCCGCCTGCGCGTGTGGACGGCCCGACCGCGTTCGTGTCGATCATGGAAGGCTGCAGCAAGTACTGCAGCTACTGCGTCGTGCCGTACACGCGCGGCGAAGAAGTGTCGCGTCCGCTGGACGACGTGCTGACCGAAATCGCCGGTCTCGCCGACCAGGGCGTGCGTGAAGTCACGCTGCTCGGCCAGAACGTGAACGCCTATCGCGGCGGCCTGACGCTCGGCTCGTCGGAAATCGCCGACTTCGCCACGCTGATCGAATACGTCGCGGATATTCCGGGCATAGAGCGGATTCGCTACACCACGTCGCATCCGAAGGAATTCACGCAGCGCCTGATCGACACCTACGCCAAGGTGCCGAAGCTCGTCAGCCACTTGCATCTGCCGGTGCAGCACGGCTCCGACCGCATTCTGATGGCCATGAAGCGCGGCTATACGGTGCTCGAATACAAGTCGGTGATCCGCAAGCTGCGCGCGATCCGCCCCGATCTGTCGCTCTCCACCGACATGATCGTCGGCTTCCCCGGCGAGACGGAAGAAGACTTCGACAAGATGATGACGCTCGTACACGAAATGAAGTACGACACCAGCTTCTCGTTCATCTACAGCCCGCGCCCCGGCACGCCGGCCGCGAATCTGCACGACGACACGCCGCGCGAAGTGAAGCTTAGGCGGCTGCAACATTTGCAGGCCACCATCGAGGAAAACGTGCAGCGCATCAGTGATTCGATGGTCGGCAAGATCGAGCGCATTCTGGTCGAGCGCCCGGCGCGCAAGGACCCGAACGAACTCGCGGGCCGCACCGAGAACAACCGGGTGGTAAATTTCCCGGCGCCGGTCGCCTCGCACGCGCGGCTGATCGGCCAGATGGTCGACGTGAAAATCGTCAAAGCGTACCCACATTCGCTACGTGGCGAACTCGTGCTGGTGCATGACGACGCGCCGGCCACGACCCACTAAGCGACGCAAACCCGCGACGCCAACCCGCGACGCCAACCCACGACGCCAGCCCGCGAACCGAAACCGACAGGATCGACCCACCGCCTTGAAGACCACTCAGCAGCATCTGGAATTCACCGCACCGCGCGACGACAACGCGCGGCTCGCCAACCTTTGCGGCCCGCTCGACGAAAATCTGCGCCAGATCGAGCAGGCGCTCGACGTGACGCTGCAACGCCGTGGCCACCGCATCACGATTCGCGGGCGCGGCGCGAAACTCGCGCTCACCGCGCTCGAAAAGTTCTACGACAACTCACAGAAGCCGCTGTCGGTCGACGACATCCAGCTTGCGCTCGTTGAAGTACGTCAACCGGCACGGCATCGCGCGAACGGCAACGGCCACGGCACGGAAGCAGTGGACCCGCGTTTCCCCGGCAATCCGGACCATCCGTTCGACCAGCCCGCCGACGTCGCTGAAGACGATCTCGAAGAGCTTGGCCCGAAGCTGTACACGCGGCGCGCGGATCTGCGCGGCCGCACGCCGGCGCAGCGCGAGTATCTGAAGCAGATCATCTCGCACGACGTGACCTTCGGCATCGGGCCGGCCGGCACCGGCAAGACCTATCTCGCGGTGGCCTGCGCGGTGGACGCGCTGGAGCGCGATCAGGTCAAACGCATCGTGCTGACACGGCCGGCTGTCGAAGCGGGCGAGCGTCTCGGCTTCCTGCCGGGCGATCTCGCGCAAAAGGTCGATCCGTACCTGCGTCCTTTGTACGACGCGCTGTACGACCTGCTCGGCTTCGACAAGACCGCCAAGATGTTCGAGCGGCAGATGATCGAGATCGCGCCGCTCGCGTACATGCGCGGCCGCACGCTGAACCACGCGTTCATCATCCTCGACGAGGCGCAGAACACCACGCCCGAGCAGATGAAGATGTTCCTCACGCGGATCGGCTTCGGCTCGAAGGCGGTGGTCACCGGCGACACGACCCAGGTCGACTTGCCGCGCGGCCACAAGAGCGGGCTGATCGAAGCGCAACAGGTGCTGGCCGACGTGCGCGGTATCGCGCTCACGCGCTTTACCAGTGCGGACGTGGTGCGGCATCCGCTGGTCGCGCGAATTGTGGAGGCGTACGATGCGCATTCGCAAAAAACCGCCAGTCCGGCCGATTCGCGCTAATCACCGGCAGCCGCAACGAACGCACTGCACGCAACGAAAGCACCACCACGAAACCGCATGAGCCGCACCCCGAAACTGACGTTGAATCTGCAATTCCCCGCCGCCAAAGCCTGGCCGGAACACAAGGCGCTGCTGCCGCGCGCCACCGTGGCCGGCTGGATCAAGGCGGCGCTCTTCGCGGACGGTGAGCTGACCGTGCGTTTCGTCGATGCCGAAGAAGGCCGCACGCTGAACCGCACCTATCGCGGCAAGGATTATTCGACCAACGTGCTGACCTTCGCCTACGCCGAATCGGAAGACGATCCGGTGACAGGCGATCTGATCCTGTGCTGTCCGGTGGTGGAGAAAGAAGCCGCCGAGCAGGGCAAGCCGCTGCTCGCGCACTACGCGCATCTGCTCGTGCACGGCACGCTCCACGCCCAAGGCTACGACCACGAAGCCGAAGAAGAAGCCGAAGAGATGGAAGCGATCGAAACGGAGATCCTCGGCAAGCTCGGGTTTCCCGATCCTTACCAGTAGGCGTCGATCGCCGAAGCACCCGTCACGTCCAACCGTTCAAAGCCCATCGTGAGTACCTCCGCCCCTGAAGCCGACACCCGAATGCCCTGCCCGGACTATCCCCCGGTGCTCGGCGATTCGCGGCTTCTGACGGACGAGGAATTGCGCGCATCGCTCGAATGCACGATGCGCGACTGGGATCGCAAGAGCGATTTATGGCTGTTCGGCTATGGTTCGCTGATCTGGAATCCCGGCCTGCCCACCGTCGAAGCAGCCCGCTCAAGAGTTCACGGCTACCATCGTGGCCTCTATCTCTGGTCGCGCGTGAATCGCGGCACGCCCGAGCAGCCGGGCCTCGTGCTCGCGCTCGATCGCGGCGGTTCGTGCACCGGCATAGCGTTCCGGCTCGCGGCCGAAGGCTCGGCGCCGCATCTCGAAGCGCTCTGGCGCCGCGAAATGGCAATGGGCTCGTACCGTCCGGCGTGGTTGCCGTGCGTGCTCGCCGACGGCCGGCGCGTCGACGCGCTGGCGTTCGTGATGCGCCGCGACGTGCCGAGCTACACCGGCAAGTTGCGCGACGACGTCGTCAAAACCGTGTTCGGCTGTGCGTGCGGGCGCTATGGCACCACGCTGGATTACGTCAGCCGCACCGTGCATGCGCTGCGTGAAAGCGGCATGCCTGACCGCGCGCTCGAAGCGCTACTCGAACGGTGCCGCGAGGAAAGTCACGGAACTGGACTAACAGCAGGCTTGAGAGCGGACCTGAAATAACCGTCACGAGCGGCGCTTTTTTTCTCGAAAACGCTTTTCCGCGCGTAATCAGTTAGGATTGACCCACGCCCGCCCGTCATGGCGAAGCCGCTTTACCCCAGCTTCACTCATCGCCCAGCCCGGCAGGACACGGTCCTGCCATGTGCCTGGTGTATCCTTAATGCTCTGCAACAGCGCGCCCAGTCTTGCCGGGCGCACTACCATGAACGACACGTATCCCAGTCGACGCCATACCGACAAACCGCAGGAAAAACGCTCGCTCCTCGAGCGTCTGACCGACTTCATCTCGCCCGAGCCCGACTCGCGCGCCGAACTTCTGGAAATCTTGCAGGACGCGCATGAGCGCAACCTGATCGACGCCGACTCGCTGTCGATGATCGAAGGCGTATTCCAGGTGTCCGAACTCAGCGCGCGCGACATCATGGTGCCGCGCGCGCAAATGGACGCGATCAACATCGCGGACAATCCCGCCGAATTCATCCCTTACGTGCTGGAAAAAGCGCACTCGCGCTATCCCGTCTACGAGGGCAATCGCGACAACATCATCGGCGTGCTGCTGGCCAAAGACCTGCTGCGCTACTACGCCGAAGAAGAATTCGACGTGCGCGGCATGCTGCGCCCCGCTGTGTTCATCCCCGAATCGAAGCGTTTGAATGTGCTGCTGCACGATTTCCGCGTGAATCGCAATCACCTCGCGGTGGTGGTCGACGAATACGGCGGCGTGGCCGGCCTGATTACGATCGAAGACGTGCTGGAACAGATCGTCGGCGACATTGAGGACGAATACGATTTCGACGAGGAAAGCGGCAACATCATCGCCTCGCCCGACGGACGCTTCCGCGTGCGCGCGCTGACCGAAATCGAACAGTTCAACGAAGCCTTCGGCACCCATTACCCGGACGACGAAGTCGATACGATCGGCGGACTCGTCACGCATCACTTCGGGCGGGTACCGCATCGTGGTGAAAAAGTCCGCCTCGACGATCTGATCTTCGAGATTCTGCGCGGCGACGCCCGCCAGATTCATATGCTGCTGGTGCGCCGCGATCCGCTCGCCGGCCAGCGCGAGCGCGAAGCGCAGCACGTGCAGACCTGACCCGGTTCCGGCCGGTTCTCTCTTCACTTCTTCAACCCGCTTTTCGACCGCTTTTCAACCCTTCACGCCGACCGCGCAACAATGGCCGACCCGATGACTTCCCGCTCGCGCCGCGGCGTGAGCGCCTCTGCCGCCCAGCAAACACGCGGTCGCACGCTGCCCCGCTGGCACTACCTCGTCGCGCTGGCCGCGGGCGCGGCCAATACGCTTTCGTTCGCACCGACGCCGCACGGCGGCTGGCTCGAACTCGCGATCTTCGCGTTCTTCTTCGCCTGGCTCACGCGCACTACCGGCTGGAAGAGCGCGGCGCTGACCGGCGGCGCGTTCGGCTTCGGCAATTTCGTGACCGGCGTGTGGTGGCTCTACGTGAGCATGCATTTCTACGGCGGCATGGCGGCTCCGCTGGCCGGCGCGGCCGTCGCGCTGTTCTCGCTCTATCTAGCCGTTTATCCCGCGCTGGCGGCGGCCGTCTGGTCGTTCTGCGCCGGTCACGCGCGCAATGGCGCGGCCGACGACGACACGCCGTTCTCGCCCACATGGCACGGCGCGCTGGCGTTCGCGAGCGCGTGGGCGATCGGCGAATGGTTGCGCGGCACGGTGTTCACGGGCTTTCCGTGGCTCGCGAGTGGTTACGCTCAAGTGGACGGCCCGTTCGCCGGCTTCGCGCCGGTGGCGGGCGTGTACGGCGTCGGCTGGATGCTGGCGCTGGTGGCTGCGCTGATCGTGCAGGCGCTGTTGCCGCTGCTGCCTTCGCGCCAACCGGGCGGAAGCAGCGGCGCCAGCCGCAATGGCGGGAAACCGGGCGTGTCGCGCGTCGTGGTGCCGGGCGCGATCGCGCTGGCGCTGATCGCAGCCGGTCTGCTGCTGCCGCTCGTCCAATGGACCGTGCCGGCCAATGCGCCGCTGACCGTGCGCCTGCTGCAAGGCAACGTCAAACAGGAAATGAAGTTCGAGGAAGCCGGCATGCGCGCCGCGATCGACCAGTATCAGCAGATGATTACCTCGAAGCCGGCCGATCTGATCGTCACGCCGGAAACCGCGATTCCGGTGCTCGCGCAGCAATTGCCGGCGCCCTTTGCGTCGGCGGTGCGCAACTTCTCGGACACCACGGGCAGCGCGATCCTGTTCGGCGCGATCGGCGGCACGATTACGCCGGAAGGCCAGGTGATCGACTATACGAACAGCCTGTTCGGCGTCACGCCCGGCACGCGCGACGTGTATCGCTACGACAAGCATCACCTCGTGCCATTCGGCGAATTCGTGCCGTGGGGATTCCGCTGGTTCGTCAACCTGATGAGCATTCCGCTCGGCGATTTCTTCCGTGGCGCGCCGGTGCAGAAGCCGTTCATCGTCCACAATCAGCCGGTTGCCGTGGACATTTGCTACGAGGATATTTTCGGCGAAGAGATTGCGCGGACCATTCGCGAAAGCGATACGCCCGCTGGCGTGCTGGTCAATTCGACCAATCTGGCCTGGTTCGGCGACACGATTGCGCTCGACCAGCATCTGCAGATCGCGCGCATGCGTTCGCTGGAAACCGGCCGCCCGATGCTGCGCGCGACCAACACCGGCATGACCGCCGCGATCGATGCCAACGGCAAGGTGCTCGGGCGCCTGACGCCGTACACGGTCGGCTCGCTCGACCTCACGGTGCAGGGCACTTCCGGCAGCACGCCGTATGTCACGAGCGGCAACAACACCGTGCTGGCGGTTTCATTGTTCCTGCTGGCGTTCGGCTTTGCGTTCGGACCGGGTATCAGGCGGCGGCAGAACGGCAAGCAATGAGGCGCCGGCTCAGTTGACGGGCACCGTGTCGATGAACGACTGGCGCAGCGAGAGCTTCTGGAAGTGTTTGTCCAGATTCGGATGCGGTTCGCGCCAGTTCAATTCGGGCATGCGGAAATCCAGATAGCCCAACGCGCAGCCCACCGCGATGTCGGCGAGCGTGTAGTGATTGCCCGCACACCACATCTTGCCGCCTAATCCCTGCCCCATCGCGATCAAAGCTTCATCGATCTTGCGCTGCTGGCGCGCGACCCACGCTTCCACGCGCTGCTCGGGCGCGCGCTGCGTGCCTTCGAGACGGATCAGCACCGCCGCTTCCAGCACGCCGTCGGCGAGCGCTTCCCAGCAGCGCACCTCGACACGCTCGCGCCCCGACTGGGGAATCAGCTTGCCGACCGGCGACAGCGTATCCACGTATTCGCAGATGACCCGCGAGTCGAACACCGCTTCGCCGTCTTCCATCACGAGGCACGGCACTTTGCCAAGCGGATTGAAAGTGTGAATTCTGGTGTCCGGCGCCCAGACATTCTCGGGCACCAGTTCGTAGTCGATTTTCTTGTCGGCCAGCACGATCCGCGCTTTACGTACGAAGGGGCTGCCGAGCGAACCGATGAGTTTCATCATTACCATCTGCCTTTTCCTGAATCCGGCGAAAGTATAAGTGGTTGGCGGCTTAAGCGAGCGTTCACGCGCGTCATGGCGACGCTTCGCGAGCCGCATGCAGACTCGCTGTGGACGGATTGCAACAGCGCCGTGCGCGCCTTCGCCTCCACTTGCGCCAGTATCCCGCGCAAAATAACTCCGCGCATGGGCGCTACAATCGCACGATGAACCAGCCGACCGAACCCACCATCGCAATCGACGTCTACCGCACGCGCCGTGAGCGCATACTCGCCGCGCTCCGGGCGGCGGGCGGCGGCGTCGCCATTGTCCCCACCGCGCCGGAGGCGTTGCGTAACCGGGACGCCGATTATCCCTATCGGCACGACAGCTATTTCTACTACCTGACCGGCTTCACCGAACCCGAGGCGTTGCTGGTGCTCGACGCCAGCGCCGCGCCCGGCGAGCCGGCTTCGGTGCTGTTCTGCCGCGAGAAGAATGTCGAGCGCGAAACGTGGGAAGGTTTCCGCTTCGGCCCGGACGGCGCGCGCGCGGCTTTCGGTTTCGACGCGGCTTTCGCCATCGGCGAAATCGATACGCAACTGCCGCGTCTGCTTGCCGACAAGCCGTCGTTGCACTACGCGCTCGGCACCTCGCCGCAACTGGACGAACGGGTGCGCGGCTGGCTCGACGCGGTGCGGGCTCAAGCCCGCGGCGGTGTCGCCGCACCGGCCGCCGCGCACGATCTGATTCCGTTGCTCGACGACATGCGGCTCATCAAGGACGACCACGAACTCGCCATCATGCGCCGGGCCGGGCAGATTTCCGCCGAGGCGCATCGTCGCGCGATGGCAGCGTGCCGTCCCGGCGTGCACGAGTACGAACTCGAAGCCGAACTGCTCTACACGTTCCGCAAGTTCGGCGCACAGGCGCCGGCTTACACGTCGATCGTCGCGGCCGGCGCGAATGCCTGCGTGCTGCACTACCCGGCGGGCAATGCGATGGCTCGGGACGGCGACCTGATCCTGATCGACGCGGCCTGCGAGCTCGACGGCTACGCGTCCGACATCACCCGCACCTTCCCCGCGAGCGGCCGCTTCACGCCGGCGCAGCGCGAGCTGTACGACATCGTGCTGGCCGCGCAGCAAGCCGCCATCGACGCGACCCGGGCCGGCGCCACCTTCGACGACCCGCACCAGGCCGCCGTGCGTGTGCTGTCGCAGGGCCTGCTCGACACCGGCATCATCGAGCGAGCGAAGTTTGCCTCGGTCGACGACGTGATCGCCGAGCGCGCCTACGTGCCCTTCTATATGCACCGCACCGGCCACTGGCTCGGCATGGACGTGCACGACGTGGGCGACTACCGCGAACGCGGCGCGGCGCGCGACGAAGCGGGCGCGCTGCCGTGGCGCACGCTGCAGGCCTCGATGACGCTGACCATCGAGCCCGGCCTGTATATCCGGCCGACCGAAGGCGTGCCCGAGTGCTACTGGAACATCGGCATCCGCATCGAGGACGACGCCATCGTCACGCCGGACGGCTGTGAGCTGATCACGCGCGGCGTGCCCGTTGCCGCCGACGAGATCGAGGCGCTGATGCTGGAAGCCCGCGCGGCCCAGGAAGCCGTGAAGTAACTCGGGGAAGTAACTCAGGAAATGACCCAGGGAAGTAACTCGCAAGGAAGTAATCCGCAATGAACGACGTTTCCCAGTCGACGGTGATTCTGAAGCCCGGCGCGGGCGGCCACCCATTCGATTTCGACGTGACGATCGTCGGCGCCGGTCCGGTCGGGCTGGCGCTGGCCGGCTGGCTCGCGCGCCGCAGCGCGACGCGGGCACTGAAGATCGCGCTCATCGACGCGCGCGAGCCGGAAGATTCGATCGCCGATCCGCGCGCCATCGCCGTATCTCACGGCAGCCGGATGATCCTGGAGCCGCTGCGCTGGCCCGCCGACGCCACCGCGATCCGGCGCATTCACGTCTCGCAGCGCGGCCACTTCGGCCGCACGCTGATCGACCACAGCGAACACGGTTTGCCGGCGCTCGGCTACGTGCTGCGGTACGGCTCGATCGTCCACGGTCTCGCCGAGGCGGTGCACGCCACCCCGGTGCACTGGTTCCGCTCCACCTCGGCCGGGGCGCCGACGCAGGAACTCGACGGCGTCACGCTGCCGATCGAAACCGCGGGCGTCACGCGGCAGTTGCGTACGCGCATTCTGGTGAATGCCGAAGGCGGCCTGTTCGGCGACCAGAAGTCAGGTCGAGGCGTGGCCAAAGGCGCCAGCGCGAAGGTGGACCAGCAGTCCGACCACCACGCGGACGCCGAAACTCCCGACAATCGGGCCGCCGGCATCGAGACGAAAGACGCCGGTCAACAAACTGGCCGGGACGGCGCCGCCGCGCGGCACGCTGGCCGAACCGCCGTCGAACCCGGCTCGCGCGACTACGGCCAGACCGCGCTCGTCGGCACCGTGACCGTGTCCTCACCACAACCGCACGTCGCGTGGGAGCGCTTCACGTCGCAAGGTCCGATCGCGTTGCTGCCGACGGGCGGCGTGCGCGGCGCCGACTACGCGCTGGTCTGGTGCTGCGCGCCCGAGGAAGCCGCGCGCCGCGCGCAACTCTCCGACGAAGCCTTCCTGCATGAACTCGGAGCCGCATTCGGCGACCGCATGGGCCGCTTCACGCACATCAAGGGGCGCGCGTCGTTCCCGTTAGGGCTGAACGCTGTGGAAACGCTCGTCGACGGGCATATCGTCGCGATCGGCAATGCGGCGCAGACGCTGCACCCGGTGGCGGGTCAAGGGCTGAATCTCGGTCTGCGCGACGCGCACTCGCTTGCCGACGCCCTCTCGACGGAAGGCCCGACGCCGCTCGCGCTGGCCACCTTCGCGCAACGCCGCGCACTCGACCGGCGCATGACGATCGGCGCCACCGACACGCTCGCGCGCCTCTTCACCGTCGACTTCGCGCCGCTCGCGATCATGCGCGGCCTCGCCCTCACCGCGCTCGAATTCCTGCCGCCGGTGAAAACCGCGCTGGCACGGCAAATGATGTTCGGACAGCGGCGCTAGGCACGTCACCCGCTCGCGCCGCACGGCCTTTTTGCTTCACGCGCAAGGTGCCGCGCGGGCGGTGCCGGTTCTATGAACCGGCGCACTTTCATAGAAGATTTAATGGGTTACGAGAGACACATGTCGGGTGTCGGCTATCTGTTAACGCTAAAATAGCGGTTTTCCCTCGCATTTCGCGAACGCTCCGATTGACAGAAACTGGGCAATCGGTCGCGCGCGTTCACCGCGTCTCACGTTATGCCCACTCTCGGCTCCCACAATCTGCGTAATAACCTGTTCGTCGCGCCCATGGCCGGCGTGACCGACCGGCCGTTCCGGCAGCTCTGCAAACGGCTGGGCGCAGGCTACGCGGTGTCGGAAATGGTCGCCTCGAACGCGCAGTTGTGGAAAAGCGAGAAGACCATGCGCCGCGCCAATCACGCGGGCGAGGTCGAACCGATCGCCGTGCAGATCGCCGGCGCCGATCCGGCCATGATGGCCGAAGCGGCCCGCTACAACGTGGCGAACGGCGCGCAGATCATCGACATCAACATGGGCTGCCCGGCCAAGAAGGTGTGCAACGTGGCGGCCGGTTCGGCCCTGTTGCAGAACGAGCCGCTGGTGCAGCGCATCGTCGAGGCGGTGGTCGGCGCGGTGGGCGTCGGGCCCGACGCGGTGCCCGTCACGCTCAAGATCCGCACCGGCTGGAATCGCGAGAACCGGAACGCGCTGAGCGTCGCGCGTCTGGCCGAATCGGCCGGTATTTCGATGCTGACCGTGCATGGCCGCACGCGCGCCGACCTGTATCACGGCGAGGCCGAATACGACACCATCGCCGCAGTGAAAGCGGCCGTGCGCATTCCGGTGGTCGCCAACGGCGACATTACGTCGCCGCAAAAAGCACGCGAGGTGTTGGCCGCCACCGGTGCCGACGCGATCATGATTGGCCGCGCCGCGCAAGGGCGCCCGTGGCTGTTCCGCGAGATCGGCCATTTCCTGCAAACGGGTGAGTTGCTGCCGCCGCCGCGCATCGACGAAATCCAGCAGGTGATGAACGAGCATCTCGAAGACCACTATGCCTTCTACGGCGAATTTACGGGCGTGCGCACTGCGCGCAAGCACATCGGCTGGTACACTCGCGGCCTTTCTGGCGCCAACGTGTTCCGGCATCGCATGAATACGCTGGACACCACACGCGAACAACTCCTCGCCGTCAACGAGTTCTTCGACGCACAAAAGGCGATCTCCGACCGCCTCGTCTACGTCGACGAAACGCTCAGCACGGACGAGGACCCAACCGACCGACTAGCAGCATGAGCAAGAACAATATCGAACAATCTGTCCGCGACAGCCTGGGCATGTATTTCCAGGATCTCGACGGCTCCAATCCGCACGACGTCTACGACATGGTGATTTCGTGCGTGGAAAAACCTCTGCTCGAAGTGGTGCTCGAGCAGGCCGGCGGCAATCAGTCGCTGGCCGCCGAGTATCTCGGCATCAACCGCAATACGCTGCGCAAGAAGCTGCAACAGCACGGTTTGTTGTAGTTTTTCCGGCGCCCTGCCACGTTTCCCTTCGGCTTTTCGTCTTCATCATGATCAAGCAAGCGCTCATCTCCGTTTCCGACAAGTCCGGCATCGTCGACTTCGCCAAATCGCTGTCGGACCTCGGCGTCAGGATCCTGTCGACCGGCGGCACCGCAAAACTGCTCGCGGACGCGGGCCTCTCCGTCACCGAGGTCGCCGACTACACCGGCTTCCCGGAAATGCTGGACGGGCGCGTGAAAACGCTGCATCCGAAGGTGCACGGCGGCATTCTGGCGCGCCGCGACCTGCCGGAACACATGGCGGCGCTTGAAAAGCACGACATTCCGACCATCGACCTGCTGGTCGTGAATCTGTATCCGTTCGTGCAGACCGTGTCGAAAGAGGAATGCTCGCTGGAAGACGCGATCGAGAACATCGACATTGGCGGCCCGACCATGCTGCGCTCGGCCGCGAAGAACCATCGCGACGTGACGGTGGTGGTCGATCCGGCCGATTACGCGGTCGTACTCGACGAAATGCGCGCGAACAGCAACGCCGTGTCGTACAAGACGAACTTCCGCCTTGCCACCAAGGTGTTCGCGCACACCGCGCAGTACGACGGCGCGATCACGAACTACCTGACGAGCCTGACCGACCAGTTGCAACATTCGTCGCGCAACGCTTACCCGGCCACGTTCAACCTGGCGTTCAACAAGGTGCAGGATCTGCGCTACGGCGAAAACCCGCATCAGAGCGCGGCGTTCTACCGCGACCTGTCGGTGCCGGCCGGCGCACTCGCCAACTACAACCAGTTGCAAGGCAAGGAACTGTCGTACAACAACATCGCGGATTCCGATGCAGCGTGGGAATGCGTGAAGACTTTCGACGTGCCGGCGTGCGTGATCGTCAAGCACGCGAATCCGTGCGGCGTGGCAGTCGGCGCGGACGCCAACGAGGCCTATGCGAAGGCGTTCCAGACCGATCCGACCTCGGCGTTCGGCGGCATCATCGCCTTTAACCGCGAAGTGGATGAGGCGGCTGCGCAAGCCGTGGCCAGGCAGTTCGTCGAAGTGCTGATCGCGCCGTCGTTCAGCGCCGCAGCGCGCCAGGTGTTCGCGGCGAAGCAGAACGTGCGTCTGCTCGAAATCGCGCTGGGCAACGGGCATAACGCGTTCGATCTGAAGCGCGTGGGCGGCGGCCTGCTGGTCCAATCGCTCGACTCGAAGAACGTGCAGCCGCGCGAATTGCGCGTGGTCACGAAGCGTCACCCCACGCCGAAGGAAATGGACGATCTGCTGTTTGCGTGGCGCGTGGCGAAGTACGTGAAGTCGAACGCTATCGTGTTCTGCGGCAATGGCATGACGCTCGGCGTCGGCGCCGGCCAGATGAGCCGCGTGGACTCGGCGCGTATCGCCAGCATCAAGGCGCAAAACGCCGGTCTGACGCTGGCCGGTTCGGCCGTGGCGTCGGACGCGTTCTTCCCGTTCCGCGACGGCCTCGACGTGGTGGTGGCGGCAGGCGCGACCTGCGTGATCCAACCGGGCGGCTCGATGCGCGATGACGAAGTGGTCAGCGCGGCGGACGAGCACAATATTGCGATGGTGCTGACGGGCGTGCGTCACTTCCGGCATTGATTCGGGTTGAATGGCGGTGCGTGTTTCTTGATGAGACTGCGCCGCTGGATGAGATCTGAGCTTTAGAAAAACGGCCTGGCGGGTTTTCCGCCGGGCCGTTTTCTTTGGCGCGGCGCTTGGCCTTGCTTGTACCGTGCTCGCGCCACGCTCGTGCCGCATGTGCCCCACCCCTCACGCACCGCTCAATCGTCCGGCTCCTTTCTCGCATAACCTCCGCTCACCTCGGCGTGCCGGCTGATATAAGTGCTGAGCCCCCGGCCGCGCCGCGCAAGACGCTTGAGCGAGGAAACGTGCCGTTCGCCGACACTCGCCTCGGTGTACCAATACACCACGCCATGCCTGAAGCGGACCGCGACAAAATCGTCGCCGATTTCATAAGCCTCGACGCCCGAGCCGCCGCTGAGATTCCGATAGCGCTCCATCTGCGAATACCTCCTTGCGCGCCGCCCTGCACCACACGCAGCAGTTTTTATTCCGCTGACATCGACGCGCGCCGTCCGCCGGGCGACGCGCGTGTTGTAGTATCGCAAGCACTTGGTTTTTACCGCTCCCGCGGCACCTCATGAGAATTCTCGGCATCGACCCCGGCCTGCGCGTGACCGGCTTCGGCGTGATCGACCAAAGCGGCCACACGCTCAGCTATGTCGCGAGCGGCGTCATCAAAACCGCCGACGCCGATCTGCCCTCGCGTCTGGGCACCATCTTCGAAGGCATTTCCACCCTGATCCGCCAGCACTCGCCGGATCAATCGGCGATCGAAAAAGTGTTCGTCAACGTCAACCCGCAATCCACCTTGCTGCTCGGCCAGGCACGCGGCGCGGCCATCTGCGGACTGGTCGCGGGCGGCGTGCCAGTCGCCGAATACACCGCCCTGCAACTGAAGCAGGCCGTGGTGGGTTACGGCCGCGCAACCAAGGAGCAGATGCAGCAGATGGTCGTGCGCCTGCTCAATCTCTCCGGCGTACCCGGCACCGACGCCGCCGACGCGCTCGGCATGGCGATCTGCCACGCGCACGGCGGCACGACGCTGAGCACGTTGGGCGGCATCGCGCCTTCGCTGGCGAAGAAAGGTTTGCGCGTGAGGCGCGGACGGCTGGTCGGATAGAAGCTCATGCGGCAACGCATGGATCAACCGCGATTGACGCACGATTCGCGAGCCACTCGACGCTCACTCGCTGCGCTACACTCGCCCTTTCTCTCGAGATTGAATTCGCCATGATCGGTCGCATTGCCGGCGTTCTGCTGGAAAAAAACCCGCCGCATCTGCTCGTCGACTGCAACGGCGTCGGTTACGAAGTCGATGTGCCGATGAGCACGTTCTACAACCTGCCCTCCACCGGCGAACGCGTGGTGTTGCTCACACAGATGATCGTGCGCGAAGACGCGCATCTGCTGTACGGCTTCGGCACCGCCGAGGAACGCTCGACCTTCCGCGAACTGCTGAAAATCTCCGGCATTGGCGCACGCATGGCGCTGGCGGTGCTGTCGGGCATGAGCGTTCACGAACTCGCGCAGACCGTCACGATGCAGGACGCGGCGCGTCTGACGCGCGTGCCGGGCATCGGCAAGAAGACGGCGGAGCGGCTACTCCTCGAACTGAAGGGCAAGATCGGCGCAGACCTGGGCGCGATGGCGGGCGCGGCGTCGGCATCCGACCACGCCTCCGATATCCTGAACGCACTGCTCGCATTGGGTTACTCCGAAAAAGAAGCGTTGGCCGCCGTCAAGAACGTGCCGGCCGGTACCGGCGTTTCCGAAGGCATCAAGCTCGCATTGAAGGCGCTGTCCAAGGGCTGACGCTCGACCCTCGTGTCCGGCATGCATGCGATGAGTGAAGCTTCGCACATGCCGGCGAGCGGCGCACCCTGGCCATTCGGCCGAGTTTCGCGGCGGGCGGCTCGCGGTACAATGAACGCATGATCGAAACCGACAAACTCGCCGCCGAGCGCATCATTGCGGCCACGCCCGTCTCGCCGAACGAAGAAGCGTTCGAGCGCGCGTTGCGCCCGCGCCAGCTCGAAGAATATGTCGGGCAGGAAAAAGTGCGCGGCCAGCTGGAAATCTTTATCGAGGCCGCCAAACGCCGCTCCGAATCGCTCGACCACGTGTTGCTGTTCGGGCCGCCGGGTCTCGGCAAAACCACGCTCGCGCACATCATTGCGCGGGAAATGGGTGTCAATCTGCGGCAAACGTCGGGGCCGGTGCTGGAACGCGCCGGCGACTTGGCCGCGCTGCTCACCAACCTCGAAGCGAACGACGTGCTGTTCATCGACGAAATCCACCGGCTCTCGCCGGTCGTCGAAGAAATTCTGTACCCGGCGCTGGAGGATTATCAGATCGACATCATGATCGGCGAAGGGCCGGCCGCGCGCAGCGTGAAGCTGGACCTGCAGCCGTTCACGCTGGTCGGCGCGACCACGCGCGCGGGCATGCTGACCAACCCGCTGCGCGACCGCTTCGGAATCGTGGCGCGGCTCGAGTTTTATAACGCCGAGCAACTGGCGCGCATCGTCACGCGTTCGGCGTCGCTGCTCCATGCGCAGATCCATCCGGACGGCGCGTTCGAAATCGCCAAACGCGCGCGCGGCACGCCGCGGATCGCGAACCGCCTGCTGCGGCGCGTGCGCGACTTCGCCGAGGTGAAGGCCGACGGTAATATCACCGCGCAAGTGGCCGACGCCGCGCTCAAGATGCTCGACGTGGACGCGGTCGGCTTCGACCTGATGGACCGCAAGCTGCTCGAAGCGATTTTGCACAAGTTCGACGGTGGCCCGGTCGGCGTCGACAATCTGGCGGCGGCTATCGGTGAAGAGCGCGACACGATTGAAGACGTGCTCGAACCGTATCTGATCCAGCAGGGCTTCCTGCAGCGCACGCCGCGCGGCCGCGTCGCCACGCTGCTCACGTACCGGCATTTCGGCCTCGCCGCGCCCGACTCGTCGAGCAGCACACTGCCCGGCCTGTGGGATTCGGCCGCGACCTGAGCCGATACGCGCAGCACGAGACCGAATCAGGATGTCCGACCAAACTAGGCAGCCCAACTCATCCAGCGGTCTCTCGCAGCTTCTTACCCGCAGGCTCCGTTCAAAGCTGGCCGCCGGTGTCACGCATCTGACAAGCGGCAGCGGTCCCACGCTCGACTATTCTTCCCCTCCGGGCGACCCGGGCCTGTTCGGGCCGGACTCGGTGTGCTGGAAAGTGCACGCCGATTTCACGTCGATGATGACGGGCGGCATCAGCGCGCTCCTGCTCCAGGCATTGCACCCGCTGGCTCTTGCCGGCGTGTGGGACCACTCGACGTTTCGCACCGACATTCTCGGCCGCCTGCGGCGCACCGCGACTTTCATCGCGGGCACGACGTACGGCAACCGGCACGACGCGCTGGCGCTGGTCGAACGTGTGAAGCGCATTCATCTGGGCGTGAGCGGCGTCGCGCCTGACGGCCGGCCATATCGCGCGAGTGAGCCTGCGCTGCTGACGTGGGTGCATGTCGCCGAGGTGTCGAGTTTCATGACCGCGCACTTGCGCTATGTGAATCCGTCGCTGCCCGTTGCGGCGCAAGATCAGTATTTCGCGGAAACCGCGCGCATTGCCGAGATGCTCGGCGCGTCGGACATTCCGCGCTCGCGAGCTGAGATCGACGCTTACTTGCAGGCAATGCAGCCTGAGCTCGTAGCCAGCGAACGCACGCGCGAACTGGTGAGGATTCTGATGAACGCGCCCGCCCCGAGTGCATCGATGCGGCCGGCCGGCGTGTTGATGCTCAACGCCGGCGTCGACCTTCTGCCCGATTGGGCGCAGGCGATGCTGGGATTCCGGCGCTACGCGGCGCTTCGCCGCGCGGTCACGAGACCCGGCGTGCGGCTGGTCGCGCCGGTGATCCGCTGGGCGCTGGTGAATGGCGTATCGAAACGCGCGCGCCGCCGCGTGGCTGCGGGCATGCGCGAGCCGGAATAACGCAGCCGGACGCGGCTCGCACAACTCGCACAAGCGCGAACAACCCACATCAGCTTGAACCGCGCGGATGGAATATGCGCGCAAACCGCCGCGCCGATGGCCAGTTCAGCGAAGGGCGACCGACACGCATGCAAGCTGACTTGCGAAAGTTTGCGCTACGCCAATGAGCGGAAGGTTCGCGAACGGTCCAAGTCGGCCGCCGAACAAACTCACGCTCACGCCGCCCAACCGGGCATGTGCCGATCAACGGCCCGGCTGCGTCGCTTTCTTGAAACTATCGTCCGCACTCGGCGCATCGAGATGCGAGACGTCCGCCCACGTCACAATCGTCGCCTTGCCATTATCGAAATCCACCGCGTTCACGCTCGTGTTCAGCAGCGGATAGTCACGCGGCGCATCGAGCGGCAAACCACAGGCGAGGCGCCGCACGCAATCGAGCACGCCACCATGCGCGACGCAGGCAATCCGCCCGCCGGGATGCGCGGCAACCAGTGGCTCGATCGCGTGCAGAACGCGGTGGTAGAGCGCGCGTTGCGACTCACCGTCCGGCGGCGAGAAGCCAGGGTCGCGAGTTTGCCAGTGCGCGTATTCGTCGGGGAAGCGCTGGGCGATCTCGTCGCTGTCATGGCCCTGGAAGGCACCATATGAACGCTCGCGCAGATTTTCGCGCAACTGCAACGGCAAGCCGAGCGCGTCGGCGACCGGCTGGGCGGTTTGTTGCGCGCGTTGCAGGTCGCTCGAATAGATTGCGTCGAGCCGTGCGCCCTGCTTCGCCTCTTCGGCCATGCGGCGCGCAAGGCGTTGCGCTTGCGCCAGCCCAGTGGTGGCGAGCGGAATGTCGACGTGACCTTGAATGCGCTTGATGCGGTTCCAGTCGGTCTCGCCGTGCCGGATGAACAGAATCTGCGTAGTCATGGGATGAAAGTGGGCGCCATCAGCCGGTTATGCCGAGCCGCCATTGTCGCAAAAAGCGGCCGGAGGGTAGATGCGCGCCGCGGCGCGCATGCGGGAACGACCGCCGGAGATCAGGCGTGCGTCTGCAACCAGAACGTGACCGGCCCGTCATTGACGAGCGACACCTGCATATCGGCGCCGAATTCGCCGGTCTCGACGATCGGATGTTTCGCCCGCGCTGCCGCGACAAAATAATCGAAGAGGCGCTTGCCTTCATCGGGCGGCGCGGCCGGCGTAAAGCTGGGACGCAGGCCGCTGTTGGTGTCCGCGGCCAGCGTGAACTGCGATACGAGCAGCAGGCCGCCCGCGCGCCCGGCGCCGTCGAGATTTTGCACGGAGAGATTCATTTTGCCGGCCGCATCGCTAAAGACGCGGTAGCCGAGCACCTTGGCGAGCAGCCGATCGGCCGCCGCCTCGGTATCGCCGCGTTCGGCGCAGACGAGCGCGAGCAGACCCGCCTCGATCGCGCCCGTCACGCGGTCGGCCACGCGCACCTCCGCGCGCCGCACGCGTTGAATCAGCGCGATCATCGGCTCGACTCCAGATGCGACGCCGGGCCCATCAGGCCGTCAGCGTGACGCGTGAGAAACGGCGCTTGCCGACCTGCACGACATACTCGCCGGCTTCAATTTTCAGGCCCTTGTCGGACACGGTCGCGCCATCGATCTTCACGCCGCCCTGCTCGATGTTGCGCAGCGCTTCGCTGGTCGACGGCACGAGGTTGGCCTGCTTGAGCAGTTGGCCGATCGCGAGCGGTGCGCCCGCGAGCGTCACGGCCGGGATATCGTCCGGCACGCCACCCTTCGCACGATGGTTGAAGTCTTCGAGCGCGCGTTCAGCGTCGGCTTGCGAGTGGAAGCGCGCGACGATTTCCTGGCCGAGCATCACCTTGAAATCGCGCGGATTGCGGCCTGCCTCGGTTTCTTTCTTGAAGCCGGCGATTTCTTCCATCGGCCGGAACGAAAGCAGTTCGAAGTAACGCCACATCAACACGTCGGAAATGCTCATCAGCTTGCCGAACATGTCGGTCGGCTTTTCGCTTATGCCAATGTAGTTGTTCTTCGACTTCGACATTTTCTCGACGCCATCCAGCCCTTCGAGCAGCGGCATGGTCAGGATGCACTGCTGTTCCTGGCCGTATTGCTTCTGCAACTCACGGCCCACGAGCAGGTTGAACTTCTGGTCCGTGCCGCCGAGTTCGAGGTCCGCGTTCAGCGCGACCGAGTCGTAGCCTTGCATCAACGGGTACAGGAACTCGTGGATCGAGATCGGCACGCCGCTCTGAAAACGCTTGGTGAAATCTTCGCGTTCGAGAATCCGCGCCACCGTATAGCGCGACGCGAGCTTGATCATGCCGTCGGCGCCGAGCGGCATCGACCATTCGCTGTTGTAGCGGATTTCGGTCTTGTCGCGGTCGAGCACGAGCGCGGCCTGCTCGAAATACGTCTTGGCGTTCGATTCGATCTGCTCGCGCGTGAGCGGCGGGCGCGTGGCGTTACGGCCCGACGGATCGCCGATCAGCGAGGTGAAATCGCCGATCAGGAAAATCACGGTGTGGCCGAGGTCCTGCAACTGGCGCATCTTGTTCAGCACGACCGTGTGGCCGATGTGGATGTCCGGTGCGGTCGGATCGAGCCCGAGCTTGATGCGCAGCGGTTTGCCGGTCGCCGCGCTCTTCGCGAGTTTTTGCGCGAACTCGTCTTCGATCAGCAGTTCGTCGACTCCGCGTTTCGTGACGGCGAGCGCGTGACGGACTTCGTCGGTGATCGGGAAGGCGGAAGCGGGGCTAGGCTTGGTGGACTCGGTGCTCATGCTGGAAACGTGAAGTCGCAAAAAAAGGAGATTGTCCCATAGATGCGCGCCGCCGCGCCCATCGACGCAGCCGCAGGCGCGCCGCCGACGTGCGATTTCCGCATCCGGCGCCGTGCCGCCGGCATTGCCGCGCTTTATATTCGCCCGCGCTTCGCCCGATAATCTGCTACAACGAATCGCAACGAACCATCGAGAGGAGCAACAACGTGGCGCAAGACCCCGCAGACGGCGTCTACTTTGGATTGATGTCCGGAACGAGCATGGACGGCGTGGACGGTGTGGCCGTCAGGTTCGCGCAAGGCAAGCCGCCCATGGTGCTGGCCGAGGCGTTTGTCGGCTTTGCCGCGGGCCTGCGTGACGCACTGTTCGCGCTCCAGCAACCCGGAGACAACGAGATCGAGCGCGAGGCGCTGGCTGCCAATGCGCTCGCCACGCGTTACGCGGTGTGTTGCCATGACCTGCTGCACAACAGCCGTGTACCCGCCGCGGAGGTGCGTGCGATCGGCGTGCATGGGCAGACGGTGCGGCATCGGCCGGAAAAGGGTTATACGCGGCAGATCAACAACCCGGCGCTGCTCGCGGAAATGATGCATATCGACGTGATCGCCGATTTCCGCAGCCGCGACGTCGCGGCCGGCGGCCAGGGCGCGCCGCTCGTGCCGGCGTTTCACGCCACCGTATTCGGCGCGAAGAACGAAACTCGGGTGGTCTGCAATCTTGGCGGCATCAGCAATATCACGATCCTGAACGCGACCGGCAGCGTGCGCGGCTTCGACTGCGGGCCGGCCAACGCGCTTCTCGACGAATGGGCGCAGCGCCATCTAGGCAAGTCTTTCGACGAGAACGGCCATTTCGCGGCCGGCGGCCAGGTGGATCGCGCGCTGCTGAATGCCTTGCTCGACGAGCCGTTTTTCAGCCAGCAGCCGCCGAAAAGCACCGGCCGCGACCTGTTCAACGCTGATTGGCTCGATGCGAAGCTGCAGCCGTTTGCCGCGCTTACCCCCGCCGACGTGCAAGCGACGCTGGTCGCGCTCACCGCGGTGACGGTCGCACGCGAGATTGAACGGCACGCGTCGGACGCGCGAGCGGTCTACGTCTGCGGCGGCGGCGCGCGCAATCCGGAAATTCTGAAGGCCTTGCAGCAGGCATTGGAAGACAGCGGTGTCAGCGGCGTGCCCGTCATGACAACCGATGCGCTAGGCGTGCCGCCGAGCCAGGTGGAGCCGCTGGCGTTCGCCTGGCTCGCCATGCGCTGCGTGGCGCGTCGCCCGGGCAATTTGCCTGCGGTGACAGGCGCGTCCGCCGAGCGCGTGCTCGGCGCAATCTACCCGCGTTGAGCTGAGCTGAGCGCGGCGCGGATTTCGGCGCAGGCAATAAGAAACGGAGCCGAAGCCCCGTTTCTCACAATCGGTTGCTCAACAACCAGTCGTCACACCGAGAACGATGAGCCGCAACCACAGGTGGTCGTAGCATTGGGGTTCTTGATGACGAACTGAGCGCCGTTGATATCGTCCTTGTAGTCGATCTCAGCGCCCACCAGATACTGGTAGCTCATCGAATCGATCAGCAGCTGGACGCCGCTCTTGTTCATGACGGTGTCGTCTTCGTTGACGGCTTCGTCAAACGTAAAACCGTACTGAAAGCCCGAGCAGCCGCCGCCCTGCACGAAAACGCGCAGTTTGAGGTCCGCATTGCCTTCTTCTTCGATCAGTTGCTTGACCTTGTCAGCCGCTGCGTCGGTAAAAACGAAGGGGGCGGGCATCTCGGTCACGGGTGTATCGGTGACTGCGTTCATTCGAACTCTCCAAAAAGCTTCTAACCGCTATTGTAGGGCTGATCTCGATATCGTGCCGAAGCCCACAAAGTCAATGGGTTCTTCCAGAGAATCAATGGATAACGCGTTCTTCCGCCACCAGCCCGGCTGAGCGGGATGTATCGCCGCTCTGCGGACGAGTTCGTTGCCGCAACACTAAATCGCAACGACCCGCGAACCCATGAAAAAAGCCGCCTTCGCGAAAGCGTTGGCGGCTTTTGCAGCGCACCGGCCCGAGAGCCGGTTTGCACCCGAAACGATTAACGCTTCGAGAATTGCTTCCGGCGACGCGCCTTGTGGAAGCCGACCTTCTTACGTTCGACTTCACGAGCGTCACGCGTGACGAAACCAGCTTTCGACAGTTCCGGCTTCAGCGTTGCGTCGTAGTCCATCAGCGCGCGGGTGATGCCGTGGCGAACCGCGCCGGCTTGACCCGTTTCACCGCCACCGTTCACGTTGACCTTGATGTCGAACGTAACGCCGTGGTTCGTGAGTTCCAGCGGCTGACGCACGATCATCAGTGACGTTTCGCGCGAGAAGTAATCGGCGATAGGCTTGCCGTTTACAATGATCTCGCCCTTGCCAGCCTTGATGAAGACGCGTGCGACGGCGCTCTTGCGGCGGCCCGTGCCGTAATTCCAGTTACCGATCATGTGGGCTCCCCTTAGATCTCGAGCGCTTTCGGCTGTTGTGCCGAATGCGGATGCGTTGCTTCAGCGTAGACCTTCAGCTTCTTGATCATCGCGTAGCCGAGCGGGCCCTTCGGCAGCATGCCCTTGACCGCTTTCTCAAGCGCACGGCCCGGGAAGCGTTCCTGCATCTTGCCGAACGTCGTTTCATAGATACCGCCCGGGTAGCCCGAGTGACGGTAGTACTTCTTGTCAGTAGCCTTGTTGCCCGTGACGCGCAACTTACCCGCGTTGATAACGATGATGAAATCACCGGTGTCGACGTGCGGAGTGAATTCAGGCTTGTGCTTGCCGCGAAGACGGTGTGCCACTTCGCTGGCGACACGCCCGAGAACTTTATCCGTCGCGTCAATCACGTACCATTCACGCGTAACCTCATGGGCTTTTGCGGAAAACGTCTTCATGATCGATCCAAAAAAATTGCTGCGCCCAATGTGTTTTTTCCTGCTTGTAATGTGCGCATCGAGGCGCGTGCAGGCTCTCCCTGGTTCTTCCTCCGCGGGCGCGGATGCGGAAAAGCCCTGAATTATAAAGGAATTTGCTACGGCAAGTCAAAACGTACGGGGGTTTGCGCGAGATTTGCGGCAATCCGGCAGCGGCGGAGCGCGTTTTAGCGCCCTTTCGTGCACAAACCGCCCGGGCCCGGACAGGGCGCGGGCGAAAAAAAACCCGAACGAGCGGTTCGGGTTTAATCCACCAAAGGAGGAGGTGGAGGAGACAGATCGAATTATATGAGCGCACCTTGTGCGACGCAAGAACATTTGCATTGCGAAATACGATTTCATAATACGGCAATCGCATTTTGCGACTTAAGGGCGCCAAAAATTCTTTTGAATCAAATACTAAAGAACACCCGAGCGCCAACGCCCGCAGACATCGCCTAGAGTAAAACCCCTAAACTCGTCAGGGCATTCCCGGATTGGCTGAACATGCCGCAGCGCAGCACGCAAGCTGTCATCACGCATAACTTGTGACAAAAGTCGCCTCGGGCGGACACCCGAACACCGGGCTACAATGCCGTCTCGATAAGCGAAGCGCGGTGGAGCAGAGCATGGAATGCAAAGTAAGCTGGATGGGGCAAGACGGGATGGCGTTTGCAGCCGAGACGGGCAGCGGCCACCTGGTGGCGATGGACGGCGCGCCTGAAGGCGGCGGCCGCAATCTCGCGCCGCGTCCGATGGAAATGGTTTTGCTCGGCACCGGCGGCTGCACCGCCTACGACGTCGTGATGATCTTGAAGAAAAGCCGTCAGGAAATCGCCGGGTGTTCGGTCACGCTGAAGGCCGAACGCGCCAGCGAAGATCCGAAAGTGTTCACGAAGATTCACTTCCACTTCACTGTGACAGGCAAGAATCTCAACCCGGCCACGGTGGAACGCGCCATCAACCTGTCGCACGACAAATACTGCTCGGCCTCGATCATGATCGCCAAGACCGCCGAGCTGACGCACTCGTTCGAGATCGTCGCTACCTGAAAGCGGACTTGCGGTTGCGGCGCGGGCCGGAACGCTCGCCGCCGGACCGAGCGTACAAAAAGTAAAAATGCCGGCGTCCATATGGACGCCGGCATTTTTTTGTCAGATGGCAAAGCAGGCCGATAAGCCGGATTCTGTGCACGCGCCACGTCCGAAGACGCGGCGCGCGTGGCAGCCATTCCTCTAGGCGCGCCATTGCTGACGCGCTCAAGCTTCCTACCCGCAGACGTGACGGGGGCCCCGTCCTGCATCTCGAAGATGCTAGCCTGCCTACTTGGAATTGCTCCGGGTGGAGGTTACCGTGCCGGTCTGCCTTGCAGCAGCCGCGGTGCGCTCTTACCGCACCGTTTCACCCTTACCTGATCCCGGCTTGCGCCGGGCCATCGGCGGTTTGCTTTCTGTTGCCCTATTCCGCGTGTTGCCACGGATGGCCGTTAGCCATCACCCTGCCCTGTGGAGTCCGGACTTTCCTCGCCCTCTTTGGCCGAAACCGCGGAGGCCGCGACTGCCTGGCCTGCTTTGCTGGGGCGGATTTTAACACCTGCGGCAGCGGCAAGCCGGGGCAACGGCTGAAATAGCCGGATGGCCAGGGAATACCGCGACACCCCCCCCGCGCTCAGCGCGCGCGCCGCCCCGTGCGAAACACGGACGTGTCGTCGTAAAACACGGACGATTCGTTGTCCGGCCACCAGCCCGGAATGCCCAGCACGGGCAATGGCGCGAACATCCGGCTCGTCAGTGCATCCGTGCCCAGCAGCGCTGTGGCGACCGAGTCGTCCAGAAACGCTTCGCGCTTCATGGCGTCCCATTCAAAGTATGCGGCCGGCACATCGACGATCCACGCATGCCCCGTGCAGGCCTTGAACGGCACAACCAGCTTTTCCATCAGCGCATGGCCGAAGCAGCGCACTTCGCAACCTGCGCCCCAGGCATCGCGCCGGGCGAGCAGCAGCGTTTGCCAGTCGAACCCACGCAATGCCGCGCTCAAAGCAGGGTCCGCGCATGCGAACAGCAGCGCATTTTCGTCGAACAGGGTCAGCATGTCGCGTACGCCGCCGCGGCTCGGACCAACGCCCAACGCGTCAATCGCCGCCGACTGACGCGCGTTCAGTGCCGCCTTGATATGCGGAAAGGCGAACCACATCGACGCATTGAAGAAGTCGTGCAGATTGTGGCGTGTCGGCACGCAGCCGGTTGCCGCGATATGCGCCTCGTACGCCGCGCCGGGCGGCAGATCGTCCTGCGCGATGAACGCGAGGCGTTGACCACGGCCTGTGCTGTGCCGAATCTCTCCGGCGTCGGCGTTCATTTCCGCGAGCAATGCCTCGTAGCTCGTCAGCGCAGCCCGCTGCCAGCGCTTGCCGCGTTCGGCGAACGGCGCGAACCACGGCTTGGTCCAATCGATGGCAGCGAAGCCCGGCGGCTCCGCCTCACGCGCCTGCATCGTGCTGATGCCTTAAACCAGGCGCCAGCCAATCGACTCGCCGCCGCGCAGCGGTACGACCGGCGTATCGCCGACCGGCAGTTCGGCCGGCAGCGTCCATTCCTCACGACGCAGCGTAACTTTCTCTTCACTGCGCGGCAGACCATAGAAATCCGCGCCGAAAAAGCTCGCGAAGCCTTCGAGCTTGTCCAGTGCGCCGGCCTTGTCGAACGCTTCCGTATAAAGCTCCAAAGCATGCAGCGCCGTGTAGCAACCCGCGCAGCCGCACGCATGCTCCTTCAGCCCCTTCGGATGCGGCGCGCTGTCCGTGCCGAGGAAAAAGCGCGGATTGCCCGACGTCGCCGCCTCGACCAGCGCCACCCGATGCGTCTCCCGTTTCAACACCGGCAAACAGTAGTAATGCGGGCGAATGCCGCCCTGGAAGATCGCGTTGCGGTTGTACAGCAGGTGATGCGCGGTGATCGTCGCGCCCAGCAGTTCCGGCGCCACGCCGGCTTCGCGGATATAGTCGACCGCGTCTTTCGTGGTGATGTGCTCGAACACCACCTTCAGCGCCGGAAACGCGCGGCGCAGCGGCGTCATGACCCGGTCGATGAACACCTTCTCGCGGTCGAACAGATCGATTGACGAATCCGTCACTTCGCCGTGCACCAGCAGCGGCATGCCCAGTTCCTGCATCACTTCGAGCGTTTTCGCGCACTTCATGATGTCGGTGACGCCCGCGTCCGAGTTGGTCGTCGCGCCCGCCGGGTACAGCTTCACGCCGTGCACGAAGCCGCTTTCACGCGCGCGGCGGATTTCGTCGGGCGGCGTGTTGTCGGTCAGGTACAGCGTCATCAGCGGTTCGAACTTCGCGCCTTCGGGAATCGCGGCGACGATGCGCTCGCGATAAGCCTGCGCCATTGCGGTGGTCGTGACCGGCGGCTTCAGGTTCGGCATGATGATCGCGCGGCCGAACTGGCGCGCGGTGTCCGGCAGCACAGCAGCCAGCATCGCACCGTCGCGGACGTGCAGATGCCAGTCGTCCGGCCGGACGAGCGTGATGGAGTCGAGGGAAGCGTTGGAAGCGGTCATGGCGAAAAGGGGGACGAGTTTCGGCGACAAAAGCCAATCTATGCGGTCAAACCGCGACGTTGCGGCATAAACACACGTCAATTTTGCTATTTGGCGTTTCTGGCTCGGTGATATGCTTGGAAAATCATCATTGTAACGGCTCGCCCCGTTCACAGGCTTACCCGCAACATGTGCCAACTTCTCGGAATGAACTGCGCCGCGCCAACGGACGTCACGTTCTCGTTCACCGGCTTTGCGGCGCGCGGCGGCGTCACCGACCACCATGCCGACGGCTGGGGCATCGCCTTCTTCGAAGACAAAGCCTGCCGCCTGTTCATCGACCATCAATCGTCGGCTACCTCGCCGATCGCCGAGATGGTCAAGCGCTATCCGATCAAATCGAAGAACACCATTGCGCATATCCGCAAGGCGACGCAGGGGCACATCCTGCTCGAAAACTGCCACCCGTTCATGCGCGAACTGTGGGGACGCCACTGGATCTTCGCGCACAACGGCGACCTCAAGGATTATTCGCCGGCCCTGTCGGGCGTGTACCAGCCGGTCGGCACGACCGACAGCGAACTGGCGTTCTGCGCGCTGCTCGAAGGCTTGCGTAAGGCTTTTCCCGGCGCGCAGCAGCCGCCGCTCGACGAATTGTTTGCCGCACTCGAAACGCTCACGCGCGAAATCACGCAATTCGGCGTGTTCAATTTCCTGATGTCGAACGGCCAGGCGCTGTTCGCGCATTGCTCGACCCATCTGTATTACATCGTGCGGCGCTGGCCGTTTTCCACCGCGCATCTCGTCGACGCGGACGTGTCGATCGATTTCGCCAAATACACGACGCCCGAAGACCGCGTCGCGGTGATCGCCACCAAGCCACTGACCGACAACGAAGTCTGGACCGCGTTCGAACCGGGCGATCTGATGATGTTCCAGCACGGCGAGGTGATCGGCCGCGTGAACGTGCCGGTGCCGGTTTCGGTGCTCGAAAAACTGCGCAATCCCGCTTTGGACGCGTCGGCTTCGGCCAGCACAATCGCGGCTTCGACCGAAGCCATGCAAGCCGAGAGGGACGCCGAGGTGGATCTGGAAGCTGCGGACGACGCCGCCGCATTCGAATCCTGAGCGCTCGAGCAGTTAAGCCCGCCGACGTTCGCTCAAATCGAAGCACCAGAAACAGAAAAGCCGCTTTCGAAGCGGCTTTTCTGTTTCCGTGCTCGTGGGCCGCACCGCCTGAACGGCGCGGCCCCAAGGCACACTCAGTGCAGGATCTTGGCCAAAAAATCCTTGGCGCGATCCGACTTCGGATTGGCGAAGAAGTCTTCCTTGCGGTCGTCTTCCACGATCAAGCCCTTGTCCATGAAGATCACGCGGTGCGCGACCTTCTTCGCGAAGCCCATTTCGTGCGTGACGCACATCATGGTCATGCCTTCCTGCGCGAGTTCGACCATCACGTCGAGCACTTCGTTGATCATTTCCGGATCGAGCGCCGAAGTCGGCTCGTCGAACAGCATGGCGATCGGGTCCATCGACAACGCGCGCGCAATCGCCACGCGCTGCTGCTGACCGCCCGACAACTGGCCCGGAAACTTGTCCGCATGCGCGCGCAAGCCCACGCGATCGAGCAGCTTCAGCCCTTTCGCCGTGGCTTCGTCTTTCGAGCGGCCGAGCACCTTCACCTGGGCGAGCGTGAGGTTCTGCACGATCGACAGATGCGGGAACAGTTCGAAGTGCTGAAACACCATGCCGACCTTGGAGCGCAGCTTCGACAGATTGGTTTTCTTGTCGGTGAGCGACTGACCGTTGATGATGATCTCGCCCTTCTGGAACGGCTCGAGGCCGTTGACGGTTTTGATCAGCGTGGACTTGCCCGAGCCCGACGGCCCGCACACCACCACCACTTCACCTTTTTTGACTTCCGTCGTGCAGTCGGTCAGCACCTGAAACTGACCGTACCACTTCGAAACATTCTTGATAGAGATCATCTTGCGACCTTTTTCTGAAGACCTTTGACGAGGCTCGACGCGATCACGCAGATCACGAAATAACACGCGCCCGCGAACAGTACCATTTCGACATTCGTACCGTCACGGTCGCCAATATTCGTAGCGGTGCGGAAGAAGTCGGCGAGGCTGATCACGTAGACGAGCGACGTATCCTGAAACAGCACGATACCCTGCGTGAGCAGCAGCGGCACCATCGCGCGGAATGCCTGCGGCAGCACGATCAGGCGCATGGCCTGCGCGTAGTTCATGCCGAGCGCGAACGCCGCGTTGACCTGTCCGCGCGGCACGGCCTGAATGCCGGCGCGGATGATCTCCGAATAGTACGCCGCCTCGAACAGCGAGAACGCGACCATGGCCGACGCAAGGCGAATGTCGATATCCGCCGACAACCGGAGCACGTTCTGCAGCACTTGCGGCACGATCAGGAAGAACCACAGCAGCACCATCACCAGCGGGATGGAACGGAAGATCGTCACGTAGCCCTTCGCGAACCACTCGAAGGGTTTGAACGACGACAGCCGCAACATCGCGAGAACGGTGCCCCAGATAATGCCGAACACGATCGCGATCACCGTGATTTTCAAGGTGACGACGGCGCCGGTCCACAGCGTAGGCAATGCGCCCGGAATACCGCTCCAGTCGAAATGGTGCATTACTTGCCTCCGATATAGCCGGGCAACCGGGTCTTCGCTTCGACCCAGCGCATGAGTTGCATCACGACCAGATTAATCAGCATGTACGCCACCGTGACCGCGATAAACGACTCATACGTCTGCGACGTATAGTCGACCAATTGGCGCGCCTGAGCGGAGAGATCGAGCAAACCGATCGTCGACGCGACCGCCGAGTTCTTGAAGATATTCAGAAACTCGGACGTGAGCGGCGGCACAATGATCCGGTACGCGACCGGCAGCAGCACGTAGCGATACGTCTGCCATTGCGTGAAGCCCATTGCCAGACCCGCGGCGCGCTGGCCGCGCGGCAGCGCATTGATACCCGAGCGCACCTGCTCGCACACGCGCGCGGCAGTGAAGAGCCCGAGACAGATGATCGACGACGAGAAGAACTGCGCGCCCGGCGGGAGTTGCTTGAACCAGTTGCCCACCGAAACCGGCAGCAACTCCGGTATCACCAGATACCAGATGAAGAACTGCACGATCAGCGGAATGTTTCGGAAAATCGCAACATAGAGCGTGCCGATGCCCGACGCCCATTTATTCGGCACCGTGCGCAGCACGCCGAACAACGAACCGACGATCAGCGCGATCACCCATGCCGACAGCGACACGGTAATCGTCACCCAGAAGCCCGACAGCAACCAGCCCAGATAGGTGGTCGGCTCGCCGGTGGAGACCGGACTCAGCAGAATGCCCCAGTTCCAGTGATATGACATGACCAAGACTCCAGCAAAAAGAAACGGAAGAAGCGCGTGGCCCCTTCCGTTTCGTTCAGCGTTTCAAAAAAACAGCTAAGGTTTAATCGATTGCCTTGTCATTCGGGCTCTTGTAGAGCGCCTTGATGTCGTCGCTTTCCGGGAAGTTCAGGTTCAGGCCCTTCGGCGGAATCGGCGATTCGAACCACTTCTTGTAGATCGCGTCGGCTTCGCCCGAGGTTTCGACCTTGGCGATCGCGTCGTCGACGACCTTCTTGAATTCCGGATCGTTCTTGCGAATCATGCAGCCGTACGCTTCATGCGATTGCGGCGCGCCGACGATCACGAAATCGGCCGGGTTGTTCGACTTCGCGCGTTCGCCCGCGAGCAGTGCGTCGTCCATCATGAAGGCAGCGGCGCGGCCCGTGGAGAGCGTCAGGAACGACTCGCCGTGGTCTTTCGCGCTGATGATGTTCATGCCCATGCTCTTGTCCTGGTTCATCTTGCGAAGCAGGCGCTCGGAGGTGGTGCCGGCGGTCGTGACGACCGTCTTGCCCTTCAGGTCGGCCCAGTCCTTGATACCGGAGTCTTTCTTGGTCATGAGGCGCGTGCCGATCACGAAGATCGTGTTCGAGAAGGCAACCTGCTGCTGACGTTCAGCATTGTTGGTGGTCGAGCCGCATTCCATGTCGACGGTGCCGTTCTGCACCAGTGGAATACGGTTTTGCGACGTGACCGGCGTGAGCTTGACCTTCAGGTTCGGCATGTTCAGCTTCTGCTTCACCGCGTCCACCACTTTCAGGGCGAATTCCTGCGAGTAGCCGATAACGTTCTGCTTGTCGTCGTAATACGAAAACGGGATCGACGATTCGCGATGACCCAGCGAAATGACGCCCGTGTCCTTGATCTTTTTCAGCGTACCCGCGTCTTGCGCATGCGCGCCAACCGTGAACAGTCCGAGAGTCGCGAGCAGCAGCGCAGCTTTTTTAACCTTCATTTTTGATCTCCTTGGCAAGAACCGGCGCCAGTTTAGCAAAGTAATTATTCTGAAAGTATCGCTATAAACCATGTTGTTGCGTGGCCGCCGCTAAGCGTTTGCGGCGCTTGCGGCCGGTCGGTCAACCTTTCCGGATATGCAAAGGCGAGCGGCATCGATACGATGCCGCTCGCCGGGCCCAACACGCGGTCTCGTGAACCGCGTCAAAGCAGGGATTGGCGGCGGTCCTGCCAGATAGCAGAGCCGCCGTTCGCAACGGAAAGATCAGGGATACAGGCCGCGCAGTTCGCGCGCTTCCAGGATCCGCTTACACGCGACGATAAACGCCGCGGTCCGCACGGACACCTTCTGCTCGCTCGAAACCTGCCACACAGCGGCGAACGCTTCGCGCATCACACGCTCCAGACGCTGGTTGATCTCGTCTTCCGTCCAGAAGAAGCTCGAAAAGTCCTGCACCCATTCGAAGTACGACACGGTCACGCCGCCGGCGTTGGCCACCACGTCCGGAATCACGAGAATGCCGCGATCGTGCAGGATGTCGTCCGCCGCCGTGGTGGTCGGGCCGTTGGCGCCTTCCACGACGATCTTCGTCCTGATCTTCGCCGCGTTCTTTTCGGTGATCTGGTTTTCCAGCGCGGCCGGAATCAGGATGTCCGATTCGACCGTCCAGAATTCTTCATTGGTTACGGCGTCCGCTTCCGGGAACCCGCCCACGCCGCCGTGCCTGGCCACGTGGTCGAGGAGTGCGACCGCGTCGATACCCGTCGACTTGTACAGCGAGCCGGTGTGGTCCTGCACCGCGACCAGCTTCGAACCCGCTTCCTGGAACAGACGCGCCGCGATTCCGCCGACGTTGCCGAAACCCTGCACCGCGATGCGCGCGCCTTCGATGTCCACACCGATACGGCGTGCGGCTTCGGAAGCCACCACGAACACGCCGCGGCCCGTCGCCTCGCGGCGGCCGAGCGAGCCGCCCAGCGTGATCGGCTTGCCCGTCACGACGCCCGTGGCAGTTTGGCCCTGGTTCATCGAGTACGTGTCCATCATCCACGCCATGATCTGCTCGTTCGTATTCACGTCCGGCGCGGGAATGTCGGTATTCGGTCCGATGATGATGCCGATTTCGCTGGTGTAGCGGCGCGTCACGCGTTCGAGCTCACCGCGCGACAGGGTGCGCGGGTCGACCCGGATGCCGCCCTTCGCACCGCCGTACGGCACGTTGACCGCAGCATTCTTCACCGACATCCACGCCGACAGCGCCATCACTTCCGACAGCGTCACGTCCTGGTGGTAACGCACACCGCCCTTGCCCGGACCGCGCGACACGTTGTGCTGCACGCGATAGCCTTCGAAGTGTGCGACCGTGCCGTTATCGAGTTCGATAGGCACATCGACGATCAGAATGCGCTTCGGGCGCTTCAGGGTTTCGAGCCAGCGGGACAGGGAGCCGAGGTACGGCGCGACGCGATCGACCTGACGCAGGTAGTTGCCCCACGGGCCGAGGTCGTCTTTATTCAGGTAGGAAGGAACCGAGTGCAACGTTGCTGCGGATTGTGCGAGTTGTGCTGCCTGTTGCTGGGATGACATGAACGCTCCGGCGTTGATCGAATGACAACATTGTCGAAAAACGCCGTTTTGAAATCCAATGCCGTTTCCTTATCCGATTATGTTTTTTTTGCATAACCATCAGGAAGCCGCAAATTCGCGTCGTAGGGGGGCAGGTTCAGGCCGCGCCCGGCGCCAGTTCCTGCGACACCACGTCCCACAGCTGACGCACGAGTATCTGGCGGGCATCGTCGCTCTTTGCCGCGAGCTTGTCGCGGTACAGACGGATCTCCATGGTCAGCGTGAGTTGGCCTTCCGGCGTGCCGCGTGTGGCGCGGTCGAGGCGGATCAGCTTGCCGTCGGCGACCGCGTCTTCCACCGCGCTATGCGGCAGGAAAGCGATGCCGTGCCCGGCCAGCGCCATCGCCTTGAGTCCTTCGGCCATGTCGGTTTCATAGAGCCGGTCGAGATACAGACGCTCCGGCGCGTTGGCCAGAATCACTTCGGTCATGCGGCCCAGATAGGCGTTCGGCGTATAGGACAGATACGGCGTGGGCGCCTCGGCGCTGCCCGGCAACGTGTGACGCGGCCGGCCCGCACGGCCGGGCGCGGAGAACGGACTGATCGGCTCGATGCCAAGCGTCAGCATGTCGTAGCGGCCCGGATCGAGCGCGACCGGGTGGCTGGGATGGTGATAGCCCATCATCAGATCGCAGCCGCCTTCCACCAGCGACAACGCCGCATCGTGCACGTTCAGCGCGCGCAGCCGGGTATGGATCGGGCCCATCTGCGCTTCGATACGCTGCAGCCAGCGCGGAAAGTAAGTCAAGGACAGCGTATGCGGCACCGCGAATTCGATAGTCGCCTGCGGCGTCGCCGTATGCCCGCGCAGCAACGCCCGCGCCTCGTGGAACTGCGACAGCATGGCGAGCGCCTGTTCGTTGAACACCTGGCCGGCCGCCGTCAACCGCGTCGGATAAACCGAACGGTCGATCAGTTCCGTGCCGAGCCACGCTTCCAGCGCCTGAATCCGCCGTGAGAAAGCCGGCTGCGTGACGTGCCGCAACTCGGCCGAACGACTGAAACTACGCGTTTCCGCGAGCGAAACGAAGTCTTCGAGCCATTTCAGTTCCATGCGGAGCCTGCCACCAGCGGAGGGAAGAAGTCAGCATTCTAGATGCTGCCGCGAAGCTGACCGCGGCGACGCGGCGAGGTCCGGCCATGTCTGCCCGCGAAATCGGACTATGCCGATAGGCCAGGTCGAGGCGACTCTATATCTTGCCTCGGGCAATTCGCGGAGCCTCTGTCGGCCCAGTAGTGTGCCTCGAACGACACCGCGCCGAGCAGAACGAGGTAGTCGCCGTTCCGAATCGCACCACGCCGCAGCCACGCAACTCCGGCTATCGACCACATCCCTTCCTGCACACCCAGCCATGTCCCCACTCGTTTCCATCATCACGCCGACGGCCAATCGCGAAGCTCTGCTGCCGGCCGCCGCGCGCTGCGTCCTTAGCCAGCAAGTCGACTGGGAATGGCTGGTGCTCGACGACAGCGCCGAGCCGAGCGCGTACATGCGGGCGTTGGCATCGCAGGACACACGCATTCGCTATTTTCATTCGCCCACGCGCATGTCGATCGGCGCAAAGCGCAACCACCTGATCGGCGAAGCGCGCGGCCCGGTAATCGCCCATTTCGACGACGACGATCACTACGCGCCGCATTACCTCGCGCACATGATCGGAACAATGCAGGACAACAGCGCCGACCTCATCAAGCTATCGGGCTTTTTCATGTACGCGCCGCATACACAGTTCTTCGGCTACATGGACCTGAACGCGAAGGTGGGCCTCCACTACGAGCTGAGCGGCCGCTCGGTCAGTCACATTGAATTCCACGAGAAAATGCAGATCGGCGCGGATTTCATCCTGTTCTATGGTTTCTCGTATGTGTACGACAAGGCGCTCGCCGCAATGGCGGCCTTCGACGACATCGATCTCTACGAAGACGAGCGCTTTATCCGTCGCGTGGTCGATAGCGGCCGCAAAGTCATCGCGGTAGACGATCCGCGCGCCAGTTGCCTGCATCTGGTCCATCCCGCTTCGACCTCGCGGTGCTTTGCGCGCTACTCGATGCCGTCGTTCATTCTCCCCACGCTGTTTCCCGGCTACGAAGGCCACCGGGGCTAGACGCGTCGGGCCTGCCACGGGAAATCGGGGCTGTCGGCGTCCGGTGGTAAAATTCGCGCTTCCCGCAGTTTCTTCCACGTTTTCACCCTTGCTCTTTGCCCTCACCCGGCCCCCATCATGTCCGACACCCGCCCCGACACCCTGTTCGCGCTGAACGCGCTCTCCCCGCTCGACGGCCGTTATGCCTCGAAAACCGAAGCCCTGCGCGACTGGCTCTCGGAAGCCGCGTTCATGCGCAATCGCGTGACGGTCGAAATCCATTGGCTGATTGCACTCTCGCACGCCGGTTTCGCCGAAGTGCCGCGTTTTTCCGAAGCCGCCGAACAATTCCTGCTGCAACTGGCGGAGCGCTTCACGGCGCACGACGCCGCGCGCATCAAGGAAATCGAGCGTGTGACGAATCACGACGTGAAAGCGGTCGAGTATTGGCTCAAGGAGTCGGTCAAGGGTCAGGAAGAACTGGAACGCGCGAGCGAGTTCATCCATTTCGCGTGTACCTCGGAAGACATCAACAACACCTCGCACGGCCTGATGCTGGCGGGCGCCCGTGAACACGTAATTCTGCCGGCGCTGCGCTCGGTGCATCAGCGTCTCGTCGCGCTGGCTCACGCGCTGGCCGACCAGCCTATGCTGTCGCGCACGCACGGCCAGCCGGCCAGCCCGACCACGCTCGGCAAGGAAATCGCCAACGTGGCCGCGCGTCTGGAGCGCGCGATCGACCGCATCGCGAAGGTCGAACTGCTCGGCAAGATGAACGGCGCGGTCGGCAACTTCAACGCACACCTGTCCGCGTATCCGGAGTTCGATTGGGAAGCGTTCTCGCGCGAAGTGGTCGAGCAGCGCCTGAAACTCACGTTCAATCCGTACACGATCCAGATCGAACCGCACGACTACATGGCCGAACTGTTCGACGCCATGTCGCGCGCCAATACGATCCTGCTGGATCTGGACCGCGACGTGTGGGGCTACATTTCGGTCGGTTACTTCAAGCAACGCACCAAGGCCGGCGAAATCGGTTCGTCCACGATGCCGCACAAGGTCAATCCGATCGACTTCGAGAACTCCGAAGGCAACCTGGGTCTGGCGAACGCCACGCTGCGCCATCTCGCCGACAAGCTGCCGGTGTCGCGCTGGCAGCGCGACCTGACCGACTCGACGGTGCTGCGCAATATCGGCGTCGCGTTCGGCTATTCGCTGCTTGCGTACGACTCGCTGATCCGCGGCCTCGACAAGCTCGAAGTGAATGCGCAGCGTCTGCACGAAGACCTCGACAACTGCTGGGAAGTGCTGGCCGAGCCGGTGCAAACGGTGATGCGCCGTTACGGCATCGAGAATCCGTACGAACAACTGAAGGAACTGACACGCGGCAAGGGCATCACGCGCGAAGCGCTGCAGACGTTCGTCAGCGGCCTGGCGATTCCGCAAGACGCGAAAGATCGTTTGCTCGCCATGACGCCGGCTTCGTATGTCGGCAAGGCTGCCGAACTGGCCAAGCGGATTGCCTGATCCCATTCAGCCGCATCGGCTGTTGCTCGACTCGTTGCATGAGGCATGAAAAAACCGCTCCTCGGAGCGGTTTTTTTGCATCTACAGCGACCAGGCAAACTCACTTACGCGCTTCAACCTGAATCAGCACGCTGTCGACAATCTCTTCCGGCGACAGTTCGATGCTCACCGTGATCGCCTCATCGGCGCCCGGCTCTTCGAGCGTGTCGAGCTGGCTTTGCAGCAGCGACGGATCGAAGAAATGGCCGGTGCGCGTGGTCAGGCGCTGCTCCAGTACCTCACGCGAACCCTTGAGGTAGACGAAGCACACGTCTTTATCGCCGTCGCGCAGAACGTCGCGATACGAGCGCTTCAGCGACGAACACGTGAACACCGCCGTCTCGCCCGCCTTCTGCTTCTCCTCGATCGCCGCGCGGATCGTTTTCAGCCAGGGCCAGCGGTCTTCGTCCGTCAGCGGAATGCCGTGGTGCATTTTCTCTTTGTTGGCGGCGCTGTGAAATGCGTCGCCGTCGGTGAACGCGCAGTGCAGGCGCTCCGCGAGCATTTCGCCAATTCTCGTCTTGCCGGCGCCCGACACGCCCATTGCGATCAGAATCATCAAAAACTCCTTACACGACCGTCGCGAGTGCGAAGGTCAAACCCAAACCCATCAGCGAGATGATGGTTTCGAGAAGCGACCATGTCTTGAAGGTCTGCCCCACCGTCATCCCGAAGTATTCCTTGATCAGCCAGAAACCGCCGTCGTTCACGTGCGAAAAGATCAGCGAACCCGAACCCGTGGCCAGCACCAGCAGCTCCGGCTTCACCTGCACCGCGCCCGCCGCCGCAATCGGCGCGACGATGCCGCAAGCGGTGGTCATCGCGACCGTCGCCGAGCCGGTTGCAAGGCGAATCAGCGCCGCGACGAGCCAGCCGAACAGCAACGGCGACAGATGCGCCGACGTCGCAGCATTGACGATCTCCTTCGAAATGCCGCTATCCATCAGCACGCGCCCAAAGCCGCCGCCCGCGCCGACGATCAGTGTAATGCCCGCGATCGGCGCGAGACATTCGCCGCAGAATTTCTGGATCTGCTCGCGATCGAAGCCACGGCTCGCACCAAAGGTCCAGAAGCTGACCAGCACCGCGATCAGCAGCGCCGCATCCGAATTGCCGACGAAACGCAGCAGATCGTTCGCCAAGGTCTTCGGCGTGAACACGAGGTCGGCCCAACTGCCTACCAGCATCAGGATAACCGGCAACAGGATCGTGAACAGCGTCACGCCGAAGCTCGGCAGTTCGCGCCTGGGCGCGGTCTTTTGCGCACCGTCACCGTTGTTCGCGGCATCGGTTTCATCGGCGCCGAGAAATTGCGAGGCGAGCGCGTTGTCTTTCGGCAGCTTGATATAGCGGCTGATCATCAACGCAAACAGCGGACCCGCGACGATTGCGGTCGGCACGCCGACAATCAGGCCATAGGCGATGGTCCTGCCGATATCCGCGTGATACGCCTGCACCGCGAGCATCGCGGCCGGGTGCGGCGGAAGCAGCCCGTGCACGACGGACAGACCCGCGACCATTGGCAAGCCGACTAGCAGCAACGACTTGTTGGTGCGCTTCGCGACGTTGAAAGCAATCGGAATCAGCAGCACGAAACCGACTTCGAAGAACACCGGCAAGCCCACGATGATCGCGACGATCATCATCGCCCAGTGGATATTCTTCTCGCCGAAGAAGTCGATCAATGTGGTGGCGATGCGCTCGGCGCCGCCGGATTCGGCCATCATCTTGCCGAGCATCGTGCCGAGGCCGACCACGATCGCGATGTGGCCAAGCGTATTGCCATTGCCCGTTTCGAACGATTTGACGATCGTGCCGATCGGCATGCCGGATGCGAGACCCAGCAGCAGCGACACGATGATCAGAACGAGGAACGGGTAAACCTTGTAGCGCGTGATCAGCAGGATCAGCAATGCGATGGCGATCGCCGCGAAGACCAGCAGCATGCTGCCGTGGACAGCTTCCATGAAGCTCCTCCTTTTGCGTTATTGATTCTGAGTGCGGAACACGGTCAGCACCTTGTCTCACGGTGACCTGTGCGGCGCCCTGAAACCGGGCTCACCGCGCGGACGCCGAATTTTACTGTGTGTCGTCTGCCCACGCGCACCGCTTCGTCGCGCATATCGAAAAGGAGCCTCGCCGCGACAGCCCGAACGGCTGTATCGACGAGGCTCCTTTGCATAGGGCCTTGATAACGGCTTAACGTGCGCGCCGCATCAACTTAGTGGGCGGGCGCGGCCAATTGGCTCGCGGCGCGCGCGAGACGCGTGACCTCTTCCCAGTTGTGCGAAGCAAGCGCGGCTTTCGGCGTGAGCCACGAACCGCCGACGCACACCACGTTCGGCAGCGACAGGAAAGTCGAAGCCGATTCGGCCGTGATACCGCCGGTCGGGCAGAATTTCAGATTCGGGAACGGGCCGTAGAAAGCTTGCAGCATCGGCACGCCGCCGGCCTGCTGGGCCGGGAAAAACTTCACGATCTCGTAGCCGAGTTCGAGCGCAGTGATGATGTCGGTCGGCGTCATCACGCCCGGCAGGAGCGGCAAGCCCGCGTCCTGTGCGGCCTTGTGCATGTCTTTCGTCAAACCCGGTGAGACGCCGAACTGTGCGCCCGCCTTTTTGGCCTGAGCGCAGTGCTCGGGCTTCGTAATCGTGCCGACACCGACCACGATATCCTCGGCCAGCTGGCTCGCGCGTTCAATCGCTTCCAGGCCGGCCGCCGTGCGCAGGGTGATTTCCAGCACCTTCACGCCACCCGCATGCAGCGCACGCGACACCTGCTCACCCTGTTCGACCGAGTCGAACGCGAGCACCGGAATCACCGGGCCGAGGCGCACGATATCGCTTACTGTTTTCGACGTCATAGTCAGACTCCTTGTTCTGCAGCGCTTAGCTGGCTTGAGTGGTGCTTGTATGTTTGCCGGTGTGAGCTTTTGCCGCTTCGCCGTGATGCGCCGAATGCTCGCCCACCATCGCGCCGAATACCGACGCACCCTGCTCCGCCGGCGCCGCCGCCGCGCGGAACACACCGAACAGTTCGCGGCCGAAGCCGACTTCGTTTTCCGCCTGATGTAGCGGCTGGACATTCGGCCGCGCGGCCCATTCGGCCACGTCGATCTCGATGTCGAGCACGCCGGCTTCGGCGTCGATCACCAATATGTCGCCCGTGCGCACCTTGCCGATCGGGCCTTGCAGCAAGGCTTCCGGCGACAGGTGAATGACCGCAGGCACCTTGCCCGATGCGCCTGACATACGGCCATCCGTGACCAGCGCGACATGGAAACCTTGATCCTGCAACACACCGAGCAGCGGCGTCAAACGATGCAGTTCAGGCATGCCGTTTGCGCGCGCGCCCTGGAAGCGCACCACCGCGATGAAGTCGCGCTTCAGTTCGCCTTTGTCGAACGCTTCCTGCACGGCTTCCTGAGAATCGAACACGATGGCCGGCGCCTTCACCTTGCGATGCTGCGCCGCCACCGCCGAAATCTTGATCACGCCGCGGCCGAGCTTGCCCTGCATCAGACGCAAGCCGCCATCCGGCTGGAACGGCTCCTTGATGCCGCGCAGCACGGCCGTGTCTTCGCTGGCTTCGGCGCCCGGCACCCATTGCAGCTTGCCGTCGATCAGCTTCGGCTCTTCGGTGTAGTGCTTGAGTCCCTTGCCCGCGACCGTGTTGACGTCTTCGTGAAGCAAGCCGCCTTCCAGCAGATTGCGCACCAGGAACGCGACGCCGCCGGCCGCATGGAAGTGGTTCACGTCGGCCTTGCCATTCGGATAGATCTTCGCGAGCAACGGCACGGCTTGCGATAGCGCGTCGAAGTCGTCCCAGTCGATCACGATGCCCGCCGCGCGCGCAATCGCCACCAGGTGCAGCGTGTGATTGGTCGAGCCGCCTGTCGCCAGCAACGCGACGATGCCGTTGACAATCGCTTTCTCGTCGACCACGTGGCCAATCGGCATGTAGTTGCCGCGCTCGACCGTCAGATCGAGCACGCGGCGCGCGGCCTGCGCGGTCAATGCGTCGCGCAGCGGCGTATGCGGATGCACGAAAGCCGAACTCGGCAGATGCAAACCCATCACTTCCATCAGCATCTGATTGCTATTTGCCGTGCCGTAGAACGTGCAGGTGCCGTGGCTGTGATACGCGGCGGCTTCCGCTTCGAGCAGCGCGTCGCGGCCGCACTGGCCGGTGGCGAAGAGCTGGCGCGTCTTGGCCTTATCGTCGTTGGACAGGCCGCTGCCCATCGGGCCGGCCGGCACGAAGATGGTCGGCAGATGGCCGAATTGCAGCGCGCCGATCAGCAAGCCCGGCACGATCTTGTCGCAGATGCCGAGGCACAGTGCCGCGTCGAACATGTTGTGCGTCAGCGCGACCGCCGTGCTCATCGCGATCACTTCGCGCGAGAACAGCGACAGTTCCATGCCCGCGTTGCCTTGCGTGACGCCGTCGCACATGGCCGGCACGCCGCCCGCGAATTGCGCGACGCCGCCGTTTTCACGCGCGGCCTGCTTGATGATGTCCGGGTAGTTTTTGTACGGCGCGTGGGCCGACAACATTTCGTTGTACGAGGACACGATGCCGATGTTCGGCTCGCGAATCTGCTTGATGACGAGCTTGTCGTTGCCTTCGAGCCCGGCGAAACCGTGGGCCAGATTGGCGCACGAGAGCGCACCGCGCGCCGGGAACCGACCTTGCGCCTGATCGATGCGGGCCAGATACGCCTCGCGCGTAGGCTTGCTGCGCTCGACCACGCGTTGCGTGACCTTCAACAATTGCGAATGCGGGGAAACCATCGGAACTCCTTCGTCGCTGGCGGCGGGCGGGCGCGCACCAGGCCAGCTAGGTATCGCGGGGATGTCGGATCAGTTGACACCGCCATCTTAGTAGAAAAACTACATGATCGCAAGGACGAGCGCTGCTGCGCTGCGGCATCGATCACCGGCTCGCAACGCCCGACCAGCCTAGTTTTCGCGCATGACACCCAGGGTCTAGGGATTACACCTACCGCTAGAAATGTAGTTTTTGTACATGCCCAGCAATCGGATATAGTCCACGCATTCTTCAGCATAGTGCGAGTTTTCCAATGATGCTGTCCCAGGTGGAAGAGATGCGCGACCAGTTGCGGCCGTCCGAACGCAAACTGGCCGATTACGTGATCGAAGCGCCGCGCGAAGTGCTCGACTTGTCCATGACCGAAGTGGCCGCCCGCGCGGGCGTGAGCCAGCCGACCATTGCGCGGTTTTGTCATGCGCTCGGCTTTTCGGGGTTTCGCGAGTTCAAGATCCGGCTTGCGCAGGGGATTGCGTCGGGTGTGCCGACCGTCTATCGGGACGTACGGCCGGACGAGGGCGCGCCCGGTCTCATCGCCAAAGTTTTCGACCGGACCATCGGCACGCTGATCGAAGTGCGCAACAGCTTGTCACCGGATAGCGTCGAAGCGGCCGTCGATCTGCTGGCGAACGCGGCGCGCATCGAGTTCTACGGGGCGGGCGGCTCGGGCATTGCCGCGCAGGATATCCAGCACAAGTTTTTCCGGCTCGGCATGCCGAGCGTCGCGTACTCCGATCCGCATACCTATTCGATGTCGGCGGCGCTGCTCGGACCCGGCGATGTGGTGGTGGCGGTATCGAATACCGGCCGCACCCGCGATATCATCGAAGCCGCGCGTTCGGCGCTTGCCCGCGGCGCGAAAGTGATCGCGATCACGCATGGCAGCTCACCGCTCGCGCGGGTCGCGTCGATCTGCCTGTTCTCGAACGTGGTCGAAGAAAACGATGTGTTTTCGCCGATGACATCGCGCATGTCGCATCTGGCGATCGGCGACATTCTGGCGGTCGGCGTCGCGCTCAAGCGCGGCCCCGAGTTGGTGGAGCGGGTGGGACAGGCGAAAGGGGTGATCGGACGGTTGAGGGTCGATGGCGAGAGTTGATGCCCACGAGATGAAGAAGGCCTGCGCGATGGCAGGCCTTTGAGATCAAACAATGCGCGCTGCTCTTTACTCCGCAAATACGCGGACGTCGACGCGGCGGTTCTGCATGCGGCCTTCGGCCGTGGCATTCGATGCAACCGGATCGGCGCTCCCCAGACCTCGCGCGACGAACTGGTCGACGTGGAGCCCGCCGTCGCGCAGATATTGCACGACAGCGGCGGCACGAGCCTGGGAGAGGTTCAGGTTATGCGCCTCCGAACCTGTCGCATCGGTATAACCCACCACCGTCAAGCGATGCAGGTTGATGCCCTGATTCACGCTCATGAAGTGGTCGAGGTTTTTCTTTGCAATGGGGCTAAGCATTGCGCTATCCGTTGCGAAGTTCGCGTTGCCTTGCAGCAGTAACCGAACCTGCGGCACCGCCTGTTTGGCTTGCGGCTGCGCAGCGGGCTGCGGCGGAACCGGTTGTTGCGCAACCGGCGGCTGCGAAACCGGTTGCTCCACAACCGGCTTGCCGCACATGAAGGTCAACTCGCGCGGATCCTTCTTCGGTGCGGCGTCGCTCACGCGATCCACTGCTTCGAGCCATGTCACAGGTTGAGTCTTACAGGTCTCCCCCGCCACACGCACGCAACTCTTCGCGCTTTCAAAGAGTCCCTCGCAGTTGACCCGATAAATCGGCGCCTGCTGGTTCGGCACGCTCACTGCGCGAAGCGTATAGGTTGGACCCGACTGCGTGGTACATGCAGCAAGAAATGTCACGAGCGCGCCGAGTAGCAGCACGCGCGGAGACTTGGAAAGAGTGGTGTTCATTTCGGGAATTCAGTCGATTGAAGCGGCGCCCTTGCCGCGTGTTTTTTGCGGACAAGAGCGCGCTTGCTGTTAAGTCAAAACAGACCAGGCTGACGGACGAGACTCACGCCCCACCCGTCATGGCACTTACCACTGGTAGGACGCACCCACACCTACCGTCGTGCCTTGCGAGCTCGTGCCCGCGCCGGCCTTCATCTTCAGGTTCTGGGTGATGCGCGCCGAGACGCCGAGCGCCACAGCCTGCGAACCCTTGTACGAGCCACCGCCGACACCAACCGCGATCGTCTTGCCTTGATCGACGTCCGGAATCATGGTCAGCGCGGTAGCCGCCGCGATACCCGCATACGCATTCCGCGCGACCTGATTCACGCCGTTCTGCACCGCGTTGATCTGCTGGTCGGTATAGTCCTTCGCCGACGTGCCGGCCGGCAGGTTGCCCACCGACGCGCCGATCGCCTCGTTCAACTGGCCGACGTTGACCGCGTCGGTGGTTGCCGTACCTGCTGCGACATGGGCGATCTGACGTTCGTTGCCCGCCGAGCCCACCGACACCGTGTTGTCACGGTCCGCCACCGAGTTCGCACCCAGTGCCACCGAGTTGGCCCCGGTCGCCCGCGCATTCGCACCCATTGCCGTCGAATGCGTGCCGCTGGCGAGCGCGGCTTCCGTGTCACGGTTGCCGTCTGCTGCGAACATCGGATTGCCGCCCGAGATAGCGAGATTCTTAACGGAGGAGATCGCCGCATTCATCTGGCTGACGTTGACCGCATCGTCACCGGCCGAGCCTGCCGCCACGTTGCGGATCGTCGTGCCGCCTGCCACACCGTTACCCATGGTGACGGTGTTGTAGTTGGCCGAACCGTCCGCGTTGTGGTCATACGTGACGGCGGCGTTGGTCGTGCCATCCGTATTGATCACGCCCGACGCCTTCAACTGCGCGACGTTCACTGCATCCGTGTCCGCCGTACCGGCCGCCACATTGGTGATCTGGCGCTCCGCACCGGCCGCGCCCACCGACACCGTGTTGGCACGGTCAGCCACCGAATTCGAACCCAATGCAACCGAGTTCGCCGCCTGCGACCGGGCGTTACCGCCGATCGCCACCGACTCCGCGCCTGTCGCCTGCGAATCAGCCAAACCCGAGTTGGCGTGGAAGTACATGACGCCGCTACCGGTGCTGATGTTGTTCAGCGTGTTGTTGATATTGGTGATGTCAGTCGAGTTCTGCGCCACGCGGCCGTCAAGGTTGGTAATCGCGTCACCCACGTTGTTGACAGTCGTGCCATTCACCACATACGACGGAGCTGTAACCGAACCATCCGGGTTCACGGAGGAACCGCCGCCCATCGCATCCGCCGTCGAACTGGCCAGTGCGTACAGTTGCGAACCGCTCACGGCGTCCACGCTCTTCGCGTTCACGTCGCCTGCCGACACGCCCGTCAGTTTGCGCACACCCGCCGTGCCCGTGAAGTCCACCACCGTACCGTTGGTGTCCTTCGCGACTGTGATGTTGCGCGTCGTCGCATCCTGCTTCACCAGGCCCGCCCCACCATTGTTGACAGTGTTGGTCAGGTTGGTGATGTCGGTAGAGTTCTGCGTCACCTGCTGGTTGGTTGCATACAGTTCGCTGCCATTGACCGCATCCGTGCTCGTCGCGCTCACGCGGCCAGCCGCCACGTTCGTGATCGTGCGCTCACTACCCGCTGCGCCCACGCTCAGCGTCGAGTTCGCGTGGAAGTACTTGATGCCGTCGCCACCGTTGGTGATGTTGTTCACCACGTTGCTGATGTTCGTGACGTTGCCCGCGATGTTGGTGACGTTGCTGCTTAGGTTGTTCACGTCGTTGTTGATCGTGTTCACCTTTGCGTCTTCCGACTGCAACTGGCTCACGTTCACCGCATCCGTTGCAGCCACGCCCGCCGCCACATTCGTGACACGACGTTCCTTGCCTACCGAACCCATCGACACTTCACCATTGGCTGTCGATGCCGTACCCGACAGCGTCCCGCTGCCCGGGTTGTAACCCGCTGCCGAAAGGTTTGCCGTCGTCGTCGAGTTCGCACCGAGCGCGACCGAATTGCCCGCCGAGGCCGTTGCGTTACCGCCAATCGCCACTGCGTCCGTCCCCGTCGCCGACGAATCCGCCAGGGTAGAGTTCGCGTGGAAGTACTTCACGCCACCACCGTTGGTGATGTTGTTCACCGTGTTGCTGATGTTGGTGACATTGCCTGCGATGTTCGTGACGCTGGTGCTCAGGTTGTTCACGTTGTTATTGATCGTGTTGACCTTCGCGTCTTCCGACTGCAACTGGCTCACGTTCACCGCGTCCGTGGCCGCCGAACCCGCCGCGACGTTCGTGATACGACGTTCCGTGCCCGATGCCCCCACCGACACTTCGCCATTAGCGGTCGATGCGGAGCCCGACAGCGTTCCGCTGCCCGGGTTGTAACCCGCGGCCGACAGATTCGCCGTCGTCGTCGAATTCTTGCCCAAGGCTACCGAATTCGCTGCAGACGCGGTGGCTGCATTGCCAAGCGACACCGAGCCCGTACCGGACGCATTGCTATCGCGGCCGATTGAGACCGAATTGTCGCCGCCTGCCGCAGCGTGATATCCCATCGCCGCACTGACGTTGTTTGCGGTTGCGCCATCGCCGATTGCAACGGCCGAACCCGAGCTCGCACCAGTCGTCATGGCGTTCGAACCAATGGCGATTGAATTGCCAGCTGCCGCCGTTGCCCCGGTGCCGATTGCAACGGCGTTAGTGCCCGACGCCGTCGAATCGGCTCCGGTCGAGTTCACGTGGAAATACTTGATCCCCGCACCGTTGTTGATGTTGTTGACCGACGTATTGAGTTTGCCCAGCGCCGTATCCACCGTGCTGAAAGCGGAGCCGACATTGGTCGCCGCGCCCGTCGTGCCCGCGATCGCATTCGCGTTCGTCAGCGCGTAGCTCGGAGCGCTGATCGCACCAGTCGTGCTGTTGTAGGCCGCGCCGCCGCCCAAAGCTGCCGCCGTGGTCGTGCCTTGCTGGTCGACCTTGCCGTCTTCCGACTGCAACTGGCTCACGTTCACTGCGTCCGTCGCCGCTGACCCGGCCGCCACATTCGTGACACGACGCTCCTTGCCTGCCGAACCCACCGACACTTCGCCGTTGGCTGTCGATGCCGTGCCCGACAGCGTGCCCGTGCCCGGGTTGTAACCCGCGGCCGACAGGTTGGCCGTCGTCGTCGAATTCGCGCCCAGCGCTACCGAGTTACCTGCCGAGGCCGTTGCATTTGAACCCAGCGCCGCGGAGGTGCTTGCTGAGGCTGTAGAGTTTTCTCCGATGGCCATGGCTCCGGTAGCACCTCCCTTGACGCCAGCTACCGAATTGCCGCCGATTGCAATGTTCTGATCGAAGTTGGCCGCGGCATTGTTGCCGATGGCGATCAGATCATTACCAAAGCCGGTATACCAGCTACTGGCCGTCGTGGCCGCCGTGCCTAGTGCGATAGAGTTCATGCCCTTGGCCAGCGCGTTCGTGCCAATTGCGGTGTTACCAACCTCGCCGGCGAAATAAGGGGTCGACGCGCCGCCGCCAATAGCAATTCCATTGGGAACCGCTGCTGACGAATCCGCCAATGTCGAGTTCACATGGAAATACTTGATCCCTGCCCCGTTGTTGATGCTCGTGATCGACGTATCGAGCTTGCCCAGCGCCGTATCCACTGTGCTGAAGGCCGAGCCGACATTGGTCGCAGCGCCCGTGGTGCCATCGATCGCGTTCGCGTTCGGCAGCGCAAAGCTCGGCGCACTCACCGCACCAGTCGTGCTGTTGTAGGCCGCGCCGCCGCCCAAAGCTGCCGCCGTGGTCGTGCCTTGCTGGTCGACCTTGCCGTCTTCCGACCGCAGCTGGCTCACGTTCACTGCGTCCGTCGCCGCTGACCCGGCCGCCACATTCGTGACACGACGCTCCTTGCCTGCCGAACCCACCGACACTTCGCCGTTGGCTGTCGATGCCGTGCCTGAGAGCGTGCCGCTCCCCGGGTTGTAACCCGCTGCCGACAGGTTCGCCGTCGTCGTCGAATTCGCACCCAGCGCTACCGAGTTCGCTACCGACGCAGTTGCGTTACCACCAATCGCCACTGCGTCCGTCCCAGTCGCCGACGCATCCGCCAGCGTAGAGTTCGCATGGAAGTACTTCACACCTCCACCGTTGGTGATGTTGTTCACCGTGTTGCTGATGTTGGTGACATTGCCCGCGATGTTCGTGACGTTGGCAGACAGGTTGCTGACGTTACTGCTCAGGTTGTTCACGTTGTTGTTGATCGTGTTCACCTTTGCGTCTTCCGACTGCAACTGGCTCACGTTTACCGCATCCGTTGCGGCCGAACCGGCTGCCACGTTCGTGACACGACGCTCCTTGCCTGCCGAACCCACCGACACTTCGCCATTGGCTGTCGATGCCGTGCCCGACAGCGTGCCGCTGCCCGGGTTGTAACCCGCGGCTGACAGGTTCGCCGTCGTCGTCGAATTCGCACCCAGCGCTACCGAGTTCGCCACCGATGCCGTTGCGTTACCGCCAATCGCCACTGCATCCTTACCCGTCGCCGACGAATCCGCCAGCGTAGAGTTCGCATGGAAGTACTTCACACCTCCACCGTTGGTGATGTTGTTCACCGTGCTGCTGATATTGGTGACGTTGCCAGCGATGTTCGTGACGTTGGAAGACAGGTTGCTGACGTTGCTGCTCAGGTTGTTCACGTTGTTGTTGATCGTGTTCACCTTCGCATCTTCCGACTGCAACTGGCTCACGTTCACCGCATCCGTTGCCGCTGAACCGGCTGCCACGTTCGTGACACGACGCTCCTTGCCTGCCGAACCCATCGACACTTCACCATTGGCTGTCGATGCCGTACCCGACAGCGTGCCCGTGCCCGGGTTGTAACCCGCGGCCGACAGGTTCGCCGTCGTCGTCGAATTCGCACCCAGCGCCACGCTGGAGGTCGTGCTGGCAACCGCGCCCTGGCCCAGCGCGAGGCTGCCGCTGCCATTGGCTTGCGCACTGTCGCCTACCGCAACGCCACCGGCGTTGGCTGTCGCCGACGCGTTATTGCCCACCACCGTGTTGTTACTATGGCTGCTGGACGCGCCAGTCCCGATAACCGTCGAGTTGTTGCCGTACGACGTCGCTGCGTCGCCAATCACGATGGCACCCGCTCCCGTCACGGCCGGGTTTCCACCGTTTGACTGGATGTTGGCATTGCGTCCGATTACGATCGCACCTGCGCCAGCATTATTGATCGCGGCGTTCTCACCAACAGCAATGTTCCCCTCGCCCATCGTGCCCGTGCCGCTGAGCGCGTTGCTGCCCATTGCAATGCTGCTCACACCTTTTGCCGTTGCATTCCCGCCAATCGCAATCGCGTCCGTCCCCGTCGCCGACGAATCCGCCAGGGTAGAGTTCGCATGGAAGTACTTCACACCTCCACCGTTGGTGATGTTGTTCACCGTGTTGCTGATGTTGGTGACATTGCCTGCGATGTTCGTGACGCTGGTGCTCAGGTTGTTCACGTTGTTATTGATCGTGTTGACCTTCGCGTCTTCCGACTGCAACTGGCTCACGTTCACCGCGTCCGTGGCCGCCGAACCCGCCGCGACGTTCGTGATACGACGTTCCGTGCCCGATGCCCCCACCGACACTTCGCCATTAGCGGTCGATGCGGAGCCCGACAGCGTTCCGCTGCCCGGGTTGTAACCCGCTGACGACAGGTTGGCCGTCGTCGTCGAGTTCGCGCCGAGCGCTACCGAGTTCGCCGCACTCGCATTCGCTGCGTAGCCGATCGCCAGCGCATTGCTGGCTGTCGCCTTGGCGCCGAAGCCCGTCGCCGTGGCGCCCGCGGCCGTCGCGCTCGAGGTTGCGCCAACCGCCGCCGCATAGTCCGCCGTTGCCGCCGTTCCCGTGCCCAGCGCCGTTGCTGAATAGCCCGTCGTGTTCTTCGCCAACGCGTTTTGACCGAGCGCCACATCATACTGACTTGCGGCAGTCGCCAACGCGCCAATCGCAGTGCCATTCGCCGCCGCGGCCTGTGCCTTCTGACCTATCGCAATTGCCGATGTACCAGTCGAGGTGGCGTTTTCGCCAATGCCGATCGCTCCGGCGCCGGCCCCTACACCGCCAGCCATCGAGTTACCGCCAATGGCAATATTTTGATCGAAATTGGCAGTTGCGTTGGCGCCGATCGCGACCAGGTCGGTAGCGTAACCGACAAATTGGTTATAAGCCGTAGTCGCCCCAGCGCCCAAGGCGACCGAATTAGTGCCTTTACCGGTCGCATTGGTGCCAATTGCGATGGAATCATGTGCAGCACTGACTAAAGGCGTAGTTGCCCCACCGCCGATCGCGATCCCACCGGACACCTGTGCAAACGAATCCGCCAACGTTGAATTGACATGGAAATACTTGATCCCCGCACCGTTGTTGATGTTGTTGATCGACGTATTGAGTTTGCCCAGCGCCGTATCCACCGTGCTGAAAGCGGAGCCGACATTGGTCGCCGCGCCCGTCGTACCCGCGATCGAGTTCGCGTTCGTCAGTGCGTAGCTTGGCGCGCTGATCGCACCCGTCGTGCTGTTGTAGGCTGCGCCGCCGCCCAATGCTGCCGCCGTCGTCGTGCCTTGCTGGTCGACCTTGCCGTCTTCCGATTGCAACTGGCTCACGTTCACTGCATCCGTCGCCGCCGAACCGGTCGCCACATTCGTGACACGACGCTCCTTGCCTGCCGAGCCCACCGACACTTCGCCGTTGGTCGCGGAAGCCGTGCCCGACAGCGTGCCGCTGCCCGGGTTGTAACCCGCTGACGAGAGATTCGCAGACGTCGTTGACTTATATCCCAGCGCAACTGAACCCGTAGTCGACGCGTTCGCGCCCTCGCCAATGGCAGTCGAGTTGGTTGCGGAGGCGTTCGTGAACGCACCGACTACAGTGGATTGAGCTCCGGTCGCATTTGATTGCGATCCCACCACCGTCGAGTAAGTACCCGACGCAATCGCAAGCTCGCCGATGGCGGTCGTTGCCCAGTCCGTCGCTTGTGCCTTGGTACCCAGCGCAGTTGCCTGCGAGATGCTGTTGTCGGACCGACCAGCAACTGATTGATAGCCGATTGCGACGTTTGCGCCGGAACTGATGTTATTGGCGCCCCACGCATTTGCTCCTCCGCCAATCGCGATAGCACCGGGCGAATTGCTTGCTGGGGAAGCAATCGTCGTCGCATTACTCCCAAGTGCGACGTCCCAGCCTCCGCCGGTCGTTGCGCCGGCGCCTATCGCTTCCGAAGTTGAATTTCCATTAGCGATGCCACCGTCAAGCGCTCCGGCGTTCGCCTGCAGTGACGCAAGGCCCCCTACCCCAGCTGCCAGCAGCACCGCCAAACTTGCTCTCGTGCTTTTGCTCTTCTTCCCCCGCGCCTTCGCCACTTCCGAGACCGCGACATACGTCCCGGTCGTTTCATTCCAAACGGTCTTGTACGACTTGTTCACAATCCTGCCTATTTAAGATGAGGTAACCCATTCGGCGCCGCGCTGTCGGCCATGAGGTGGCATCCCAGACATCCAATCGCAATCAACCGATTTTCAAAACAACTGGGAAAATGAGAATTTTCTCTTTAATCTCATTAATGCATGCGGCGATGTCGCAAAGATAGACTCAGTGAAATGCGCATTGAATAGGACTTATCTCAAACAGTTCATCCGAATGCGTGGATGTGCGAATTAACCGACACATCGTGCAGACGTCGCCTCGCATTGCGTCGAATCGCCGCAGCGCAAATGCGACCGAGCCGCGCGCTATTGCGCATCGGTCATGCATCCTTAGGAAGAATGCGAAACTCGAAGGGAGAAGCTGCCACCGCTATTGAATTGAAGTAGCTGCGGAGCTGAGAAATACAGACAGATTGAGAATTTTCTTATTTTTATTCATTCAAAAATAACTAGAATTTTTTCAATTGCACCGAGACAACTGAAATTATTCAAAAAATTTCTCAACAGCAACACTGAAACATCCGAAAGCACCGCACGGCAATACAGGCGTGCCGCACCTGCCAACCAACCAGAAAATCAAATTCAATAAGTACAATGAAAATTATTGATGCCAACGACATGAAGTCCGTTTTCCGTCCCGCGTTCGGCGCTCTTTTACTTTGCTTGACGGCTACGCCCGCATTTGCGGCGGACCCGGATGATGCGACGCTAAAGACATTGGAGCACGCGTGGATCACCGCGACCACCCACACCGACCGCGTTGCGCTCGATAAACTGCTCGACGACTCTTTCGTGGAGACCGCGCCCAATGGCATGCGTCGGAGCAAGTCCGACCTACTGCTGGCGTCGCCGCCGCCGCCAGGTTCGACCCAGACTCTGATCGATATGGATGTGCGCGTGAACGGTGACACGGCCATAGTCACCGGTACCAATCAGTTCAAACGGGACGCGACTGCCCAACCGGTGAACTATTCGTTCACGGATGTGTTCGTCCGCAAACCGGAAGGCTGGCGGGTCATGTCGGCACAAATGGTTCGCCGATGAGAAAGACAGATGGCGGCCTGCTTGCAGACCGCCGTTTTTGACTTGAACGCTATTGAAGTCGCGATTTGCTCGCGCCTCCTTTTACATCTGCTGGACCGGACTGCAAGGGCTATCAGTGAGCCGTCGCAGCAATCACCGCATCTGCCTTCTCGTGTGTCGCCTTACGCGTCGCAACTTCGCACGATTCAGCGTCCGCGCGAGCCTGCGTGGTTTTCTGCCCCGCCTCCGCCAGCAGTTTCGCCGCTGCGCCCGCCGTAATCCGCCGATGCGCAATCCCTCGCGCATCGAGCGCAATCACCTGATACAACTCGCGGTCGTCTTCCACTTCCCGCTCGTACTCCTCGCACGTTTCAACCAGCAGTTCGAGCAGCACTTGCCGGCTGCGTCGTTCGTGGTTCGTCAATGCAGGATTCCTATATATCGAAGTCGCGAGCGTCGCCAAGCGGTTGAGTTGAGTCAACTGCCGTTCACACGAACCGAATGCCGACAGTGCAAGCTTTTCGTACTGCAAGGCATCGACTGGCGGACGTGAGGCGGGTTGGGTGTTCTTTCCGATTTTGCTCATGGTGCGATCTCCCGAAACTTAACTGGATCGCCCGACACTCGCTTGCAAGGAGGGTGAGCGGGCACGTAGCGGGTTAATGGAATGGACGCCCCCTCTCCTGCGGTACGGATATGCCAAAGTAAGGGTCTCAAACGTTAGCGCGAAGGAGAGCATCATGAAGATCGCGACCATTGGCCTTGACCTTGCCAAGAACGTTTT